>JBMZDK010000041.1:0-20939 GCA_049614265.1 Thiolinea sp. | reverse complement strand
GCACGATCCTGACGATCCCCGGCAATGATAATGCTATTGGTACTTTCATCTACAGCTAAACGTGCTTGCTTTATTGCTGACTCACCTTCTTTCGTTGGTGTAATTTGCAGCTGTTTCAACGTTTGCAATAGCTTTGCTGCATCAGCATAACGCAGCTTCACTACCTGCGTGTCAGGTGGTTGCGAAGGTGGTACGTCCAGACGCTTAATCGCAGCCATAATCGGTTCACGATCTTCCCGTTCACCCGAAATAATAATGCTATTAGTGTTTTTATCCACAGCCATCCGGGCCTGCTTAACAGCAGCACCACCTTCTTTTGTCGGTGCAATCTCAAGCTGCTTCAAAGTTTGCAGTAATTGAGAAGCATCAGCATACTGTACCTTAATAACAACGGTTGCCGGTGGCTGGGTACGTGGAATATCTAATTGACCAATCACCTGTCGCATACGCTCGCGGTCGGCTTTATCACCCGCGACAAGGATGCTATTAGTACGATCATCCACAGAGATGTAAATACGCTGTGGAATCGCACCGCCATCTGCAGTTTTGCCACTCGCCATCAAACCACGCAGTGTATTCGCTAACTGATTGGCAACGGAATGGCGTAAAGCGACCAGCTCAAACCCCTGGTTATTAGGCTTATCAATATTACTGATAACTGAGGCCAGACGATCAACGTTTTGCTTACGCCCGGTGACAATAACGGCATTACTGGCCTGATTAAACTGGATCCGGGTCTCGCCCTGACCGGCCAGTGGCTGCAATGTCTGAATCGCTGTATTTACCGGGATATATTGCAGTGTGAATACCTGGGTAACAGTTTTATCTGCTTCTATTTTAGGTTGTTTCCGGGGCTGAGCTTGCTCTCCCTGCTTTGCAGGAGCAGGGGTATTAATAATCGGCGCAACCTGAGAGCGCCCTTTATTCAACGGTACAATCTTAATCACGTTACCAACTTCGATCGCCTCAAGACCATGTACCTGCAAAATTGATAGAAATGCTTCATACAATTCATCTTCACTTAGCCCATCACCCGAAACAAATGTAATATTCCCACGTACCGCCGGATCAATAATAAAGTTTTTCCCGGTCAGTTTGGAAACGGTCTCAACCAAGGTACGGATTTCGGTATTTTGCAGATTGATTCTTGCTGCATAAACACTGCTAAATGACGATATCCCAATCAGGCCTGCCAGTGAAACAGCACACCCCAAGCGGATTAGTTTTTTCGTCTTATTTTCCATAATTTGCATCCTGATCAGATGTGTTTAAGTAAGCATGTTGAAATTCGGGAATCATCCATACTTAAATCATTGTTATAGCAAGTTTTTACCTGTAGGTAACTTTCCCGCATTGCTAATTTTAGAACAATCACCAAGCCATTATCGATTATCAGATAACCTGAATTTACCCTGTCATCACAGGGTGCAGGCGTTTGACCATTTCTTTAAAGACTTTGGGGTTACCGGCCAGCAAATTACCTGTCGCCAGATGGGAATTCCCACCACTCAGATCACCTACCAAACCACCTGCTTCCTGTATCAACAGGGCACCTGCGGCCATATCCCATTCATTAAGGCCAAACTCCCAAAAACCATCGAAGCGCCCACAAGCAACATAAGCCAGATCCAATGCAGCGGAACCCGGACGACGCATACCTGCAGTGCCCGGTAATAGAGCTTGCATGGTTTTCAGATAGAGGTCGAGATCCTGGTCTTTCCGGAAAGGCACACCTGTGCCCAATAAGGCATTTTGCAGCGAGGGACGTGATGAGACTCTGACTTTACGGTTATTGAGCGTAGCACCATCCCCACGCGCCGCCGCAAACATTTCATCTTTTAATGGATCGTAAATAACACCAACCAATAAACGACCGCGCTCTTTCAATGCAATTGAAACTGAAAAATGGGGCATGCCGTAAATAAAATTGGTCGTGCCATCCAATGGATCGATTATCCACTGGTAAATTGCGTCATCCGAGCCATGATGGCCGCTCTCTTCACCAATAATTGCATGCTCAGGATAAGCCTTTTTCAGAGCAGAAACGATAATATGCTCAGCCTGTCGATCAACTTCAGTAACAAAGTCATTTTCATCCTTATTATGGATGCGCAGATTTTCAACTTTATCGCTATAACGACGAATAATATCCCCGGCCTGACGCGCAGTACGGGTTGCAACATTCAACATTGGGTGCATGCAGTAAACTCAGGATGACCATTTTGGTGCGCCAGAATACCACAACAATAAGTGAAGATTATGAGGATTATGTGGAGATTAGCCCGGAAATACACCAGTGGATATATAACGATCACCCCGATCACAAATAATCGTCACAATCGTAGCATTTTCCACGGTTTCTGAAACACGTAAAGCAGCCGCCACAGCCCCCCCTGAAGACACACCGCAAAAAATGCCTTCTTCTACAGCCAATCGGCGCATGGTCTCTTCCGATTCTTCCTGTGTTACATCTACTTCCAGGTCTACGCGTGCGTGTTCAAATATCTCAGGCAAATATTCCTCAGTCCAGCGCCGAATCCCCGGAATCTGGTCTTCCTGCGTAGCAGGACGCACACCTACAATCCGGATATCCGGTTTTTTCGATTTCAGGTAAGCACTATTTCCCATAATAGTACCGGTCGTACCCATTGCACTAACAAAGTGCGTCACTTCACCATTAGTATCACGCCAAATCTCCGGCCCGGTGCCCAGCACATGAGCAGTGGGATTATCCGGGTTCGCAAACTGATTCAGTACTTTGCCCTTGCCATCGCGTTCCATCTGCAAGGCAATATCGCGCGCACCTTCCATGCCACCTTCTGCTTTGCTCACCAGGATTAGTTCAGCACCGTAGGCTTTCATTGATGCACGTCGCTCCATACTGAGATTATCCGGCATCAAAAGCACCATGCGGTAACCCATAATTGCCGCCGCCATTGCCAGTGCTATACCGGTATTCCCGCTGGTCGCTTCAATCAGTGTATCACCCGGCTTAATATCACCACGCTCCGCTGCCTGACGAATCATATTGAGCGCAGGCCGGTCTTTTACTGAACCAGCCGGATTATTCCCCTCCAACTTGGCCAAAATCGTATTACTGGTATTACCCGGCATACGTTGCAAACGCACCAAAGGCGTATTACCAATAAAACTTTCGACTGTAGGGTAGTTCATCAGCGATTCCTCATTTTGTTTCCGTCCTACGTACCGCTTAGTACCACAAAAGCCACGGCATAGGAACGCTCATCCGCCAGTGACAAGGACATATCATGTACACCAAGGCGTTCAGCAGTTGCCAGCGTAATACCGTGCAAAACCAATTGCGGCTTTCCTAATTCATCATGACAGGTTTCAATTTCAGTGAGCTGAGCATGTGCCCCAATCCCGGTACCCAATGCTTTTGAGCAAGCCTCTTTGGTTGCAAACCGTTTTGCCAGCCAGTTATTCGACAGCGCTGTGTTTATATGTTGAAACTGTTCGTATTCATTCTTATGCAGGACACGACGCACAAAACGATCGTTGCCACCTTCCATCAGGCGACTGATACGATCAATTTCCACGATATCTGTACCAACACCGATGATTCTCACTGATTTAATCCATGTACCTCAACTAAGCCGAGCGTACACTATTCATCAACGCAAGCATCTCCACCGTCGCCGCATGGATACCAACAAACACCGCCCGGGCCACCATCGCATGACCGATATTTAATTCCCGCATTTGAGGAATAGCAGCAATAACGGGCGTATTCTGGTAATCCAGCCCATGACCAGCATTTACTTTAATACCCAGATCATGTGCAAATTCTGCAGCCTGCTGAATACGATCCAACTCACGCTTTTTCTCATCACCGCTATGATTCGCATAAGTACCGGTATGCAGTTCAATGACTGGCGCACCAATATCCGGCACCCGCCTGATGTGCTCGATATCCGGCTCAATAAACAATGACACCTGAATATCAGCCTGTTTCAATTGTTTAGTCACATTTTGGATGCGCTCAAACTGCCCAATAATATCCAGCCCGCCCTCAGTCGTTAATTCCTCACGCTTTTCAGGCACCACACACACATCTTCGGGCTGCACATCCAGCGCTATAGCAACCATCTCCTGTGTCGCTGCCATTTCAAAGTTCATTCGCGTTTTCATGTGTTTTCGCACAGCGTAAATATCAGCATCCTGCACATGGCGGCGATCTTCACGCAAATGCATGGTAATCGCATGAGCACCGGCATCTTCAACCAGTGTCACGGCTTCAAGCAAATCGGGATAAGGGGTGAAACGTGCTTGTCTGATATTGGCGATATGATCAATATTCACACCCAGTTCAAGTGGCTCACTCATGTCTGTTTACTCACGTCATCTTACGGTTCAGGTGGTAACACTCAGCAACTGTCGTGCATATAAAGTTTTACCATTTAGCAGCAGCGCCAGCATTTGATCCAGCACTCTGCGCAATACCTGCCACTGTTCAGCAGGCACGACCTCAGGATAGCGCAGTGCAATCAGTAATTCACCCGAAATCAACACGCCATTTTGAGGGGCATCACAGGATAAGCTTTCTTGCTCAGCGTCAAACTTTGCATGCAAAGGCAATAAACCACGTTCAGGCTGGAAATGGTAGTTCAGTTCCGGTTGCAGAGCAGCCTGTGTCGCATCATCCTGCCAGAGATTTAATTCATAACCACAAACCGCCAGCACGGCCAACTCAAACTGCATGAGAGCTGGTAAATCTGCGCCTCCTTCAAGATGGTGCAGGATACGCCGATAATGCGCAAACAGATCAGCATCACCTTCTCCGGGCTGGAATGCGCGTAACAACAACTCATTAGCATAAGTTGCCTGTACCAGAGCACCTTGTTTTAGCGCATAACGTCGCTTTTCTTCAGCGTGCACCAACGTATGAACATCACCTTTGCCCGACCAGCGCATATCCAGCAGACGGAATGGCTCAAGCATACCTTTGATACGATTACTCTGACGTTTTGAGAAACGCGCAACAACCGTTATCCGTCCTTCGTACTCGTTAAAGCAATCAAGCAGCAGACTATTATCGCGGTATGCATTACGCCGGAGGATATATGTGAGGCTGGGGGAACTCATAAAAATGACTAAGTGCTTAGTGAATAACCTGCTATGGATTTCATTACCCCGAACCAGTTAGGATGTAATGCCCAGACTTTGTAAATGGCGCGGACTATTCTCCCAGTTTTCTTCGACTTTAACCCACAACTTTAGCATTACCTTACATCCGAGAAATTCTTCTAGCGCCAAACGTGCCGAACTGCCTATACGTTTCAGCATTTCGCCTTTACGTCCAATGATAATGCCTTTTTGGCTATCACGACTCACCCAAATCACCGCATGGATCGCAATAACCTTTCCCTGCTCATCAAACTTCTCAATATCAACTGCCGTAGAATAAGGCAGCTCCTGATGCAGGTAAGTCATTAACTGTTCCCGCACCAGCTCCGCGCAAATAAAGCGCGTGGACTGATCAGTAACATCATCTTCAGCGTAGGACCAATCAGCTTGCGGTATTACCTTGAATAAAGACGTTTTAAGCACATCAGTATTAACCAGCTTAGTTGCAGATAACGGGAAAATTTCAGCAAACTCCCGCTTCGCCGTTACTTCCTGCAACCAGCCCAACATATCAGACCGTCGTTTAATCTGATCCACCTTGTTTGCCACCAGAAAAACCGGGCATTTCACATGCTGCAAGCGCTTCAATACCAGATCATCTTCTTCTGTCCAGCGTAACGCCTCTACCATCATTACCACAGCATCTGCCCCTTCCAGTGCAGCAACTGCTTCCAGATTAATGGTTTTGTTCAACAGGCTCTTCGCCGCCTTATGAATTCCCGGCGTATCACGAAACACAATCTGATACTCGCCTTCGGTTAATATGCCACGAATGTTATGCCGGGTGGTTTGTGGTTTGTTGGCAATCGCAGACACCTTAAAGCCAACCAAATGATTCATCAATGTCGATTTACCGACATTAGGTCGCCCCGCAATTGCGACGTAACCAAAACGCTGTTTATTTGTCATGTGCAGACATTACCTGATCAAAAGCCTTTGCTGCAGCATCCTGCTCTGCCTTACGCCGGCTGCCGGACACACCCTGAGTAATAATTTTCATAACCGGTATTCTACACTCAGCAGTAAAGGTCTGACGATGGGCTTCCCCTTCAACACCAAGCAGCTGATAATTCGGCAAATCGTGGCCACGGGACTGAAGAAACTCCTGCAAACGGCTTTTCGGGTCTTTCAGGTCATCTTCAGAAGGCAGGTTATTCAAACGTTCAGTGAATATAGTTAATACAAAGGTTTCAGCTTCCCGGAGCCCCTGCTCCAGGTAAATACACCCAATCAGTGCTTCCAATGCATCAGCCAGAATCGACTTACGCCGGAAACCACCGCTTTTCAGCTCCCCCGGCCCAAGGCGCAAAAAATCACCCAGTGCCAATTCAGCAGATAATTGTGCCAGTGCATTCTCATTGACCAGTGATGCCCGCAGACGGCTAAGATAGCCTTCAGAAGCTCTTGGCATCTGGCGGTAAAGCTCCGTGGTGATAATGAGACCCAGCACACTATCACCAAGGAACTCCATACGCTCATTATTCTTGCCGTTGGCGCTCCGGTGAGTGATGGCCCGAACAAAGGTATCGGTAGCCATCAACTCAGGCGATAACAATTTTGTCAGTTTATCCACATTTAATTTTGCCTCTTTAACACTGCTGCATGTTGAAAATTCATCGTGAAATCAATATTAGCCAACCAATGTTTACGTACTTCATACTCGACCTGCAAAGCTCTGGCATTTTTTTGCTCCGGCAGTTTCACCAGCGAGAAATATTCCGGCTTCACCGTATAAAGACCATTTACATTCATATAGTTATCCAGTTTGGCACGTAACTGGCGACTGCTGTTTTTCCCTGAAATTTTGTCATCTGCAGCAATCTCATCAACCATTGACTTCACTGTCGCAAATTCCATGTATACCGGCGCAATCTTAGCGACTGTAACCAGCACAAAAACAAATGCTGCTGCCAGAATCATCCAGCTAACAAAACTGGCACCACGCTGCTTTTTACATTGCTTGCTCATTATTATTACCGTTATTTTTGTTGATTATTTAAGGACTTTTATTGTGGCGACCCGACAGGGTGAAGCCGGTCGGGAACCTTAGCACACTAAAATCACCGGAATGATTGCATGCGCTTGTTATTACTCAATCATGCCAATACGGGAAAAATTAATTCCATCACCGTTCCAGTTAAAGTGTAGCCAAACTAACAGGGCTTTACCGACCAGATTCTCTTCCGGTACCAGTCCCCACATACGGCCATCATTACTCATATCACGGTTATCTCCCATCACAAAGTAATGGCCTTCCGGCACAGTAATTTTTCCGACACGCCCGCCGCTACCGGGCACAATCAGCATATCATGATCAATTTCCCCCAGCGTCTCTCTGAGACGAAAGGTCTGCCGGATAACGTTCCGCTGATCACGCGCTTCATACTCACCCAGCGCTTCTCTTTTAACCGGCTCACCATTGATAGTGAGTTCTTTATTGTCAAACTCAACCACATCGCCCGGCACACCCACCAGGCGCTTTATATAGTCAACCTTAGGATTTTTTGGATAGCGGAAAACCATGACATCACCAGTCTTTGGCTGCCCGACATCAAACAGTTTCTGATGCGTAATAGGCAAACGCACACCATAAGCGAATTTATTCACCAGGATAAAGTCGCCAATCTCCAGCGTTGGCAACATTGAACCGGAAGGAATACGGAAAGGCTCAGCAATAAATGAACGCAATATCAGGACAATTAACAATACCGGAAAAAAGGAACGGGCATACTCGACCAGTATCGGCTCCTCTTTATCTTCTTTGCGGCCACGGGTAAACAACCAGTACAGAAACCAGATTACCCCGCACACACCGGTCGCAATAACCAGCCAGAATTCCAAATCAAAGTCCATGCACTTGTTTCCTTTTATTTATCACTTACTTTTAACACAGCCAGGAACGCTTCCTGTGGAATGTCCACACTACCCACTTGCTTCATACGCTTTTTACCGGCCTTCTGCTTTTCCAGCAACTTGCGTTTACGGCTCACATCACCACCGTAACACTTAGCCAGTACATTCTTACGCATCGCTTTTACTGTTGTCCGCGCAATAATATGCGCCCCAATCGCCGCCTGAATCGCCACTTCAAACATCTGCCGTGGGATCAGCTCTTTCATCCGCTCAGCCAGAGAACGACCACGCTGCTGAGCGAAATCACGATGTACCATCAAGGCCAGTGCATCGACCCGCTCACCATTAATCAGGATATCAACCCTAACCATTGGCGCAGCCTCAAAACGATCAAGCTCATAATCAAACGACGCATAACCACGGCTCACCGACTTCAGGCGATCAAAGAAATCCAGTACTACCTCACTCAAAGGTAAATCATAGGTCAATGTCACCTGATTGCCCAGATATTGCATTTCTTTTTGCACACCACGCTTTTCGATACATAGCGTAATGACATTGCCAACATAGTCCTGCGGCACCAGAATATTGCCCCGAATAATCGGTTCGCGAATTTCGCCAATCTTATTTACCGGCGGCAGCTCAGAAGGATTATGGATCTTCTGCACTTCACCATCGGTGGTTTCGACCTCATAAACAACCGTTGGTGCCGTTGTTATCAGGTCGAGATTATATTCCCGCTCCAGTCGCTCCTGGATGATTTCCATGTGTAACATACCAAGGAAACCACAACGGAAACCAAAACCTAAAGCCTGCGATACTTCCGGTTCATAGTACAGTGAAGCATCATTCAGGTTCAGTTTTTGCAGTGCATCACGTAAATCTTCATACTGATCCGACTCTACCGGGAAAATACCGGCAAAAACCCGTGGCTGGACTTCTTTAAAACCGGGCATCGGTTCATCAGCAGGCTTATGGGTATCCGTAAACGTATCACCCACTTTTGCTGCGTCGATTTCTTTAATACCCGCAATAAGATAGCCGACCTCACCAGCCCGCAATACATCTTTATCCTGCTGTTTAGGCGTGTAAATACCGACTCGCTCAACCTGAAAATCCCGGTTATTCGACATTGCCCGGATTTTTTGTTTTTTGCGCAGTTCACCATCGACCACGCGAATCAATGACACTACCCCGACATAGTTATCGAACCATGAGTCAATAATCAATGCTTTCAACGGTGCATCAGGATTACCTTCCGGTGCGGGGATGCGCTCAACCAGCTGCTCAAGCAGATCCTCAACCCCAATGCCGGATTTTGCACTCACCTCAATGGCATCAGTTGCATCCAGACCAATAATCTCTTCAATCTCAGTCTTGACCCGGTCAGGGTCAGCTGCCGGCAGGTCGATTTTATTCAACACCGGCACCACTTCAAGATCCAGATCGATGGCGGTATAGCAGTTGGCAACACTCTGTGCCTCAACTCCCTGCGAAGCATCCACAACCAGTAACGCACCTTCACAGGCAGACAAGGAGCGTGATACCTCATAAGAAAAATCAACATGCCCGGGCGTATCGATGAAATTCAGTTGATAAACCTCACCATTACGGGCCTTATAATCCAGCGAAACACTCTGTGCCTTTATCGTGATACCACGCTCACGCTCCAAATCCATGGAGTCCAGTACTTGTGCATCCATTTCGCGCTCTGACAAGCCACCACAGACCTGAATAAAGCGGTCAGACAGCGTGGATTTACCGTGATCGATGTGCGCAATAATGGAAAAATTGCGTATATTCGGATTTACTTCAGCCATTATTAGTTTCTGTGGAAGTCAGAAACTTCCATTCTTGAAAGTGAATTTTTTTCATGTGTTATTACGCGTCTCAATTGATTTCCGCACCATGTCTTCTTCAAAGAAGTGGTAACAAATGACTTCGCCATTGCATGCCACTACCGGCACATCCACATCATAGCGTTTACGCAATACGTCATCTCTGTCAATATCGATTAACTCGATTTCGAACGTCAGTTCTCGCTGCAATAAACGCAAAGAGGCTGTCATCTGTTCGCACAAATGACAGCCCTCGCGATAATACACGGTTAATAAAGTTTTTGCCGGATAATTCAAAGCCAGTTCGCTACATTAATCGGTTTATTGATAATTTTGTCTTTCAGCCAGAAACCATCCGCGTGGCAAAGCTCAAAAATCCAGGCTACTCATCGATTTTCAAGGCCATAAAACGAGCCGCTCCATCCCGATGAATCAGCATCGCCACTGTTTCACCTGAAGGTAAGTCAGATATCAGTTTACCGAATTGCCGTGCAGATTTAATCTGGCGATTATCAATCATACTAATTACATCACCTGCCTGAATACCTGCCTGGCGGGCTGGGTCTCCGGTCACACTTTCCACCAGAATACCGCCGGAACCAATACCACTCTCATCACGTGTCATTTCATCCAGATCGACGTATTCCATGCCTAAAGCACTTTGCTTCGCTGCAGGGGCCGGAGCCGACTCCTGTGTTGGCTTCAGTTCAGATAGTTCATCTTCTCCGGGCAACTCACCAATCGTCAATTCAATATTCAGACGTTCTTTTGCCCGCATAACTACCAGAGGAATTTTCTGGCCAGCATTGGTTACACCAACCATCGAAGGTAAAACCGCAGCACTGGCAACCGGGCGGCCATTAAACTCAAGAATGACATCGCCTGCCTGTAAAGTACCTTCAGACGGCCCATCAGCCATCACTTGTGCAACCAATGCACCTGACGGACGGCTCATACCAAATGACTTCGCCAGATTTTGATCCACTTCCTGAATGTAGACACCGATCCAGCCACGTTTAACTTTACCGCCGGATTTGAGCTGACCAATGACATCCATTGCCATATTAACCGGGATAGCAAAAGATACGCCCATAAAACCACCGGAGCGGCTGTATATCTGGGAATTAATACCAATCACTTCGCCATCAAGGTTAAACAGCGGCCCACCGGAATTTCCCGGATTGATAGCCACATCGGTTTGAATAAAAGGTACATAGGAGTCGCTTGGCAAATTACGCCCTGTTGCACTGACAATCCCGGCCGTTGCACTTGATTCAAAACCAAAGGGAGAACCAATCGCAAGCACCCATTCACCAACCTCAATTTTCTCAGAATCACCAATTTTCAGTGTCGGCAAGCCACTGGCTTCAATCTTTAATAAAGCCACATCACTGCGCTTATCACTGCCAATAATCTTAGCTTTAAATTCACGCCGGTCATTCAGCTTTACAACAACCTCATCCGCGCCATTCACCACATGATGGTTCGTTACCACATAGCCGTCTGCTGACAGAATAAAACCGGAACCACGGGCGTTAGAATCAAAGTCAAATGGCGTCTCACCATTCTCACCGCCAAAAAAGCGTTTCATCAGGTCATCAAATAATTCTTCAGATCCCGGTGGCACACCACGCCGGTATTTTTCCGGAATCATTTGTTTCGGTGAGACTTTTTTACTGGTAGAGATATTCACAACAGCAGAACCATTTTCCCGAACCAACTCGGCGAATTCGGGAAGGCTACGGGCAATCGCCTGACTGCCGGAAAGATAAATAACGGCAAACAACGCGTAGATAAAAGGTATTTTAATAATTTGCTTATACATTGGCCTGAAATCTCCTGCTGACGGCATGATTTAACGCTAATAGTGGAGCCAAATCCATCACAATTCAAGTAAGCATGACCCAGTCTCTGTTTTTTCAGGATCAACAACACATTATACTGACAGTCTGCCTGCAAGGTCGTTTTTTCGTACAGACCTTTACGCACAGCACGATTAAAGCTATGTTTCAGCGCATCCCTATAAAACTAACTCAACAAAGCCGACCGATAACAATGAGCAAAAACTCTTATGATGCTGCTGCAATAGAAGTGCTGACCGGATTGGATCCGGTTCGTAAGCGCCCCGGCATGTACACCGACACCACACGCCCTAATCACCTCGCTCAGGAAGTCATTGACAACAGCGTCGACGAGGCACTGGCTGGTTTTGCTGACAAAATAATTGTTACTTTACACAAAGACCAGTCACTCTCCGTCAGTGATAACGGCCGGGGCATGCCGGTGGACATTCACCCGGAACAGGGCATCCCGGGCGTTGAAGTCATTCTTGCCACCCTTCATGCCGGCGGGAAATTCTCTGATCAGAATTACCAGTTTTCCGGCGGCCTGCACGGTGTTGGTGTTTCTGTCGTCAATGCCCTGTCCAAACGTTTACAGGTCAATATTAAACGTGATGGGAAAGTCTGGGCGATGAGCTTTGCCGGTGGAGATAAAGACAGCGAACTGGAAGTTTGTGGCAAAGCAACAAAAAAAGATACCGGTACAGAACTGCATTTCTGGCCTGACAGTCAGTACTTCGACAGCGCACGCTTTTCCGTCGCCCGCCTGAAACATACACTGCGCGCAAAGGCAGTCTTATGCCCCGGCTTACACATTACGTTTAACAACCACATCAGCGATGAAAGCGAAACGTGGTACTACGAGTCCGGCTTAGAGGACTATTTGCTGGAAGCGGTGGAAGGTTTCACTCTACTGCCGGAGTCACCTTTCACCGGAGAAATGAAAACGGAAACGGAAACCGTCGACTGGTCTATTTTATGGCTGCCTGAAGGCGGTGACAGTATTCAGGAAAGTTATGTCAACCTGATACCAACTGCGCAGGGGGGCACACATGTCAATGGTCTCCGTACCGGCACGACAGATGCGCTACGTGAGTTTTGCGAGTTCCGCAACTTACTTCCGCGCGGTCTGAAACTAACGCCGGATGACGTCTGGGAAAATATCAGTTTTATCCTGTCTTTTAAAATGCAGGAACCACAGTTTGCCGGTCAAACCAAAGAACGCCTGTCATCACGTGAAGCAGCCAGTTTTGTTTCTGCCACACTCAAAGACGCCTTCAGCCTGTACCTCAATCAGCACAATGAAATTGGTGAGCAACTCGCTCAGATGGCAATTAGCAATGCCGGGCGCCGGATGCGAGCCAGTAAAAAAGTGGTACGGAAAAAAGTAACCAGCGGCCCTGCCCTGCCCGGCAAGCTGGCAGACTGTACTTCTCAGGATCCCACCCGCACCGAACTGTTTTTAGTAGAAGGTGATTCTGCAGGTGGATCAGCGAAGCAGGCGCGGGATCGTGAGTTTCAGGCCATTATGCCGTTGCGTGGTAAAATCCTGAATACCTGGGAGGTTGATCCTGAACAGGTACTGGGGTCTCAGGAGGTACACGACATTTCTGTTGCCATTGGTGTCGAGCCGGGTAACTGCAATCTTGACCAGCTACGTTATGGAAAAGTCTGCATTCTTGCCGATGCGGACTCAGATGGCGCCCATATCGCTACATTGCTCTGCGCACTGTTTGTGAAACACTTCCGGCCTCTGGTAGCTGCCGGTCATGTTTACATTGCAATGCCGCCATTATTCCGCATCGATATTGGCAAAGAAGTTTATTACGCGCTGGACGAGGCAGAGAAGCAGGCACGCCTTGATAAAATTGCCCGCTCCAAAAAGCGGGGCCAGGTAGCCGTGACCCGCTTTAAAGGTTTGGGCGAAATGAATCCGCCTCAGTTACGGGAAACCACCATCGCTCCTGACACCCGCCGACTGGTTCAGCTTACCATTGAAGACGAAGCCACCGCCGATAGCCTGATGGACATGTTACTGGCAAAGAAACGGGCATCGGATCGCAAGGCATGGCTGGAGGATAAAGGTAATCTGGCGAGCGTTTAGCATGATGGATCCTAAAACTTACCCTGAATATGACTTTCAGCGCCGTTTTGGTGGAATCGCACGTACTTACGGCACGGCAAAGCTGGAACGATTTATGCAGGCACATGTTTGTGTCATTGGGGTTGGTGGTGTCGGCTCATGGGCAGTGGAAGCACTGGCCCGCAGCGGCGTTGGTCAACTCACTCTGATTGATCTCGACAACGTAGCAGAGTCCAACATCAACCGTCAGCTGCCTGCACTTAGTAGCACCGTGGGCATGGCGAAAATCGAGGTACTCCATCAACGTATTGTTGAAATCAACCCTGGCTGCAAAGTTAATCTGATCGAAGACTTTATAGATACGGATAACATTCCACAATTGATCAATAGCGAAACTGAAAACCGCTATGACTATGTGCTGGACTGTATTGATAATTTCCGCTTAAAAGCCGCAATGATCGCACACTGCAAGCGCCATAAAATCCCTGTTATAACAGTTGGTGGTGCCGGTGGGCAGTGCGACCCGACTAAAATTCGTCTCACTGACCTGACACGCAGCCAACACGACCCTTTGCTATCCCGCGTCCGTAAACAGCTACGACAGGAATATGGTTTCAGCCGTAACCCAAAGCGACGTTTTGACGTGGCTTGTGTATGGTCGGAAGAGCAAATGGTGTTTCCGGATATAAACGGTGGCGTGACACGGGAGCGACCTGAGGCGGCACCCGCCGAGGGGCTGAGCTGCGCGGGTGGAATTGGTTCAGTGATGTCAGTGACAGCAGGATTTGCGTTATTTGCGGTTAGTCATGTACTGAACAAACTTTAGCCGCTACTTCTTTTATCCCTTCTCTTTTTCCTATGGCGCATTCTGTAGCCCTCATAAGCGGCACACGTCACAGAACGAAACAGAATAAATCCCAAAACGCTCAAAAAAGTGAGAATTGCTCCGGCACCAAATAAAATGGAAAAAAGCACATCAAAGAAAATATCAAACCCGTTGGTTTCATGCCAGGTATGACTTTTAGGATTATAGTGAGAAGGCTGGCTGATATTTTGCCAGCTCCCAATGGCAACAACACCACAGGCCATGCTGGAAAGCGCATATAAAATGATGCGCGAGGCACGATACCTCAATAAATACAAACGTTTTAGCGTAATGTAAGACCCATACCTACCTGCAAACTGCCTGTTCGGCTTTTTTGGCCTCTGTTTGCTCATCCAAACAACGTCACTTTCATATTACCAACATCTCGCCTATAAAACGGCCTGAAAATGTTGGTTAGCAGCTTGCTGTCTCCACCGTCACTTCATACCCGCCAAATTTACGAATATTGATCACCCCGTTATCAAAAATCAGGTACTGCCCCTTAATGCCCTGCAATACGCCCTCCACTACCGGGTCTTTATCAAAATTAAACGACTTTACCTTAGTCGGATAGGCCTGCACCGGAAATTCAATATCGACCACTTCAGCATCCGGCAACAGCTCAACGGCATCCTCGCCAAAACGTTCCTGTAACCCGGCAATACCTTCCTGCACTTCTTCCAACAATTCATCACGCCGCGCCAGCATATCAACCGGTTCAGCGACACCTTTCAGCATTTTCTGCCAGCTGGTTTTATCGGCAACGTGGTCTTTAAATGCAACTTCCATCAAACCGGAAATCTGTCGCGATTTCACTTTCATCACCGGCACCGCAGCCACTGCCCCCTGGTCAATCCAGCGGGTTGGTATTTGGTTATGGCGGGTAATACCGACCTTCAACCCGGAAGAATTCGCCAGATAAACATAATGTGGCTGAAAACAGTTTGCTTCCCCCCACTCCGGCTCACGACAAGTCCCCTCCGCATAATGACATTTCTCCGGCTTTATAATGCAGGAATCACATTGTGCCAACTTAATAAAATCGGGATAACAATACCCCTGATTAAAGCTCTTTTTAGTTTTGCGTCCACAGTGAACACAGTTAATCGTACCGGTATAAGTCAGCTTTAAGGAGTGGCCAATCACAGGGTTCAATGGGATGGCTTCATCATTCAGCATCAGGGAATAACTAACCGGACTGGTTAGCTCGGTGCGCATTTTTCGGAGATTGCCGGTTTTATTCATATAGAAGTAGAAAGCTCAAATGCTGAAAGCGCTTCATACTAAGTGGCAGGAGAGACGTTTTCAAGCGCTATAAAGTAAGGATCTGCGCTAACCTGCAAATCTATGCAGCCTGAGCTGAAAGCGGTAAAGTAACACTCAACACCAGATGACTGAGGCTCCATACCATGAACCAGCATATCTCCGCTCTGACTGAAATCCTCGATGCCCGCAGCGTACTCAGCGGTGATGCGATTGAAGCCCGCTATCATGTTGACTGGGGCGGTGAGAATGCCTGTGCTCCGGCACTGGTTATTCGCCCGGAAGACAGTACAGCACTCAGCAAAGCACTGTCTTACTGTGATACGAATGGCCTGGCTGTCGTCACCCAAGGGGGCATGACTGGCTTGAGCAGCGGTGCCACACCACTGGCAGGCGAAGTCGCCTTATCGCTGGAACGACTAAACGGCATCACCGAACTAGATCAGCAGGGCATGACAATGACGGTGAAAGCCGGTACCCCGTTACAGGTGATTCAACAGGCTGCAGCGGATGTTGGTTTACGCTTCCCACTTGACCTTGGTGCACGCGGTTCCTGCCACATCGGCGGTAATGTTGCCACCAATGCCGGGGGCAACCAGGTCGTGCGCTTTGGTTCAGCACGAGCGCTGGTACTGGGCATGGAAGCAGTACTGGCCAATGGCACGGTAATGCGCTCGATGAATAAGATGATTAAGAATAATGCCGGTTACGACCTGAAGCATTTATTCATTGGCTCCGAAGGGACACTGGGGGTGATCACTGAATTGGTTCTGCGTCTCTATCCAGCCAGTAAAACCCAGCAAACCGCACTGTGCGCTCTACCGGATTTTGAATCCACCACTGCTTTTTTGCAGGGTATTATGGCGGAACTACCTGGCGTCACTTCGTTTGAAGTAATGTGGCAGAAATATGTCAACGCCATTTGTGAAGTCAGTGAACCGGCGCAACAGCCTTTTGATCAGCAACACGCGATCTACGTATTACTGGAGGCCGAAGGCTGCACACCTGATCAATTTCAGCAGGCACTGTTTGACTTTATGGAAACCGGACTAATCAGTGATGCGCTGATTGCGGCCAGCGGTAAAGACAGTGATGCTTTCTGGGCAATCCGTGACGGAGTGGCAGATTTGATGGCAGGTCTGAATGGCTTTGCCACTTTTGATGTTGGTTTACCGATTAGCCGCATGAAAGACTTTATTATAGCGACGGATCAGGCGTTACAGACACGCTTTGCTGATGTTAATAACCTGCCGCTGGGTCATATCGCCGATGGCAACCTGCACTTTATTACCTGGACAGGCAACCCGGCAGATGTGCAAGCAATTTATGACACCGTATATGAAGTCGTGCACCAGTTTAACGGCACGGTAACCGCTGAGCATGGCGTAGGCATAAGCAAGCGCAAATATTTATCACTATGCCGCAGTGAAGAAGAACTGACATTGATGCGCACCCTGAAAACGACGTTTGACCCCAATGGGATTTTGAATCCGGGACGGATTTTTGAGTAAGTTGGGGGTAAAGACAAAACCACGTCTTGATTGTTTAACTTTCCGGCAAGAGTATTCACCTTAACCGGACGAGCCAACCCAACCAGAACGTGGTTATCCCTAAATCTTTATATCAACAGCAAAAACTACTTCGGTTTTTTAACAATCGGCAATTCCCACGCCCCCTGCTCCCAGTCTTCCTCAATCCACGTGAAATCACTATGGAAACACGGCGGCGTAGAACGCTTATCCTGAATCAGTTCGCCCGCCAAAAAGTTAAGGAAAAACATATGTGAACCCGGACAACAAACACTGGAGTGATACCCCTGCGGTACCAGCGCACAATCACCATCCTGTCCTGACATTACGTCATTAAAATCACCGTCACGCCAGTTACGGTGCATCCAGAAACCGTTGTCGGGCTGTAGTTTGAAATAGTAAGTCTCTTCCAGATACGGTGAACCATCATGACCATCATGGCAATGAGGCGCCCAGCCTGACCAGCAGCCTCGCGGTACGTATACTTCAAACAAAATCAGTCGTTCTGCGGGCATCGGCGCCGCCAGAATGTGATTAACCTGGCGATATGCTGAGCCACCACCACGAATTTCTGAGCGCATTTCCTGTGGCTGATGCAGGCGGGTTGGGTAAACACCTTCCGCCGGTGCCGAGCCAATAGCAAACAGTAAGGTACCTCCGGTGAGTAATTTAATCTGATCACCGGGGTGTACGTACAACACCTGAGGCATTTGTTCGAAAACGCTGCTACGGGAAAGCTCATAACGGGTACCGTTGACTTCAAACGTTCCGGAACCACTCAACGGGACAATGGCAGTCTCCTGACCGTCGCGCTGATCTTCAAATGCCGCACCATCGCTGTGATCAAGCACAGAAAAACTCAGGTATTTCCAACCGGCAGATTCCGGGGTAACCGCAAGCTGAACACGCTCACCCTTGTTGGAAGGAAGGTAATTTACGCTCATTGCTTATTCCTTATGGAGTGATTAACCGGAAAACCATCCGCAAACCTTCAGGTAGCGGCTGACTTTTCGGTCATTTAGATAGAGATTTCGATGTGGGTTTTATTATCGGCTGCTTTCGCAGGCTATGCCAGTATAATCCACACTTGATTGCTTATCTCGCTCACAGCAGGAAAGCTCAACAACATATATCGCAGCAAGACTAATCAAGAATCCTGACATCTGCTTCAGTTCACCATCGATTTCTTCCAACCGGATTTTCAATAGATACTCATCATCAGACAACAACTACGCGAGATTCTGGAAATAACCGCTATTTCTTATGGTGCAGCAGGGAGCGGCGGTTTATTGCATAACCTCGTCGCGCAATCCTTTTGAGCGCGATTCGGTCAAATATCGTGTCGAGAAAAAGCAAACGCGAAAGACCAATCATCAATGTATAGGAGAAAAAGTAGCGCACAAAAGAGGCTTTACGAGAACGCCGCAATTGAAAAGGCATCGGAGAAAGATATTCATCACTGCGTGCCAACTCTTCTGGCCCGTATTTCCCCAGCAGAATACGAAGAAACAGCGGGGACATCGGCATTCGCATCGCTTTTGAGAACAGTGACCAATTTTTCAGAGGGTTAAAGCGCCCGGCTAGCATTCTACGACCATCAATTTCTTCGCCCATGACACGCATCATCAAATCTATATACCAAAAAGGGCAAGTGATATTTTTATTGGAGCGTTCATAACCGAAAACCTTATCAAGCGACGCTGAGTCAGTCGCAGCTTCAGTCACACGCGTAGCTTGATCAGGCAGTTTGATTGCACCAGACCAGACAGACTCAGCATACAGGCACTGCAGTTCAATCATGAAAGGCAGCGAGAGGATTGTTGGCCGGGCAAAACCAAAGAATGAGAGCGACGGATCATCCGGGTGAAATACAAGCCGGTGTAATTGATGTGTGGGTGTACGACGCAATTCCTCTGGTAAAAAAGAAAAATCAGGTTCATACCCGAAACAACAGACAATATGAGTTGCCCGGCAAGAACTTCCATCTTCGAACACGACGTTATCGCCCTTGCATTGCTGAATAGCGCGCGCCGGAGATACCCGCCCGTTCCAAATATGATCAAGGGCATGGCCATTTTTATTGAAGAATTGGCGAAACCAGGGGATGTCGTTGCACCATTCTGCAACACCATGGCCCTGATAAGAAAAAACACTCCGCGAGGTAGCCACATTACAACGGTGACGCATCCCGGGCTTACCCTCTTCCGGCCTGGTGACAAGGCCAATGGTTGCTGAAGAATATTCATCGAGCGCCATATCCGTGCGGTCGTATTCCCCTGGCCCCTGACCACGTCGCAGTGGCGCCTTACGGAAGAAGTGTTGCCCGCCACGAATGGCCCATGTGATTTTTGCATCCGTTCCACTGGCAAGGTCATGCACGATATCGGAAGCTGTTTCACCCCCGCCGTAAACAATGAAATGATCATCGGCACCTACTTTAATGTCCCGGACATCTTTGATGTCTCCGGCATGCAGCAACGTTCCGGAAAAGTCACTGACGGCACCATTCATGGGTCGACGTTTCTGATGAACACCAGTACAGATGGCGATTCTGTCCGCAGAAAACGAGTCGCCATTTTCGGTATCGATCATCCAAATATCATTGGCTTTACGGGCTTGTGTGATGCGAGCGCCGGTTACGATTTTGTCGGACAGGTCAAATCGTTCGGCATATGCCTTTAGATATTGTAATGCGTCATCATGTTGGAAAAAGTTTCCTGCTGCTTCGCCCATAGAGAAATCAGAAGCTTCCGTCACATGGCGGGAAGAGGAAGAGACAGTGTTGCGCATCACCGTAATTAGCGCGGGGTCATCACTGTAATTCCAGACACCACCTAAATCCGTTCGGGCTTCAAGAATCAAGACTTCAAGTCCCGCAGCACGAGCATATTTTGCCGCGTAAAGACCGGCCCACCCGGCCCCGACAACTATAAGATCAGCGTGTCTTGTCATAAGTACCCCGGTAATGATTAGACTTTGAATCGTTGTGTAAGGTTAGAGTCTAAGGATGCTATAACTGCTCGTCTACCCATTCCAGCAAGGACACTACCAAACCACCACATATCCTCCCCCATCCACTGTTAAAACCGCTCCGCATGCGGTTATGGTTTTTAAAGCCACACACAGCTTAAAAGCCAACACCCGATAACCAACTACCAGAGAAAACCAGAAGTCCTTTTCCCGATAACGATGTCATCAAACACCTGTTTACCCACGGTTTCGGAGGCTCCATAACAAACATGCAGCGGTAATAAATGTTCTTCTCTGGGATGACAATAGCGGGCTGAAGGGGCCTCGGCCCATTGAAGCAGTCGTTCCATGCGTTCTTCGGAAGATAGTGAAATATTGGTACAGGTATCACTCAGCCAGCCTTCAAAGGCCTCGTTGTCATCATCCGGTTTTTCAGTGCTTCCGGCTCTTAATGCACGCAGGTTATGAAAAGAGAAACCAGAGCCCAGTATCAGAATATTCTCCTGTTTTAGTGAGGATATGGACTGACCGATTTGCAGATGTATGGCC
>JBMZDK010000040.1:0-21043 GCA_049614265.1 Thiolinea sp. | reverse complement strand
CTATGGCAGATCAACGCATCATCCTTAGTGTCACTGAACTCAACGCCGAAGTTAATCAACTGTTATCGCAAGGCTTCCCCGCACTCTGGATTGAAGGTGAAATCTCCAATCTCGCCCGCCCCCGTTCCGGCCACCTGTATTTTTCACTCAAGGATTCCGGCGCCCAGTTACGCTGTGCGATGTTCCGTAACCGGGCAATGAGTTGCCAGCTGGAGATTGAGAATGGCATGAAAGTCGTCGCCCGTGGGCAGGTCGGTTTGTATGAGCCACGCGGTGATTATCAGTTTATTGTCAGCCGGATGGAAGATGCCGGTGAAGGACAGTTACAACGCCAGTTTGAAGCACTGAAACAAAAACTGAGTGAAGAAGGTTTATTTGATGCGGCAGATAAACAGGAATTACCTGCCTTTCCCCACCACATTGGTGTCATCACCTCACCCAGTGGAGCCGCAATCCGCGATATTCTCAATGTACTGAAACGGCGCTGTCCACAGATCCCGGTAACAATTTACCCGGTAGCAGTACAGGGAGAACAGGCAAAGGGCGAAATCGTTAAAGCACTGCGTCAGGCAAACCGGGACAAGCGTGAATTACCCTGCGATGTATTAATACTGGCACGGGGTGGCGGCTCACTGGAAGACTTATGGCCGTTCAACGAAGAGATTGTTGCCCGGGCGATTCATGACAGCGCCCTGCCGGTTATTTCCGGCGTCGGGCATGAGGTTGATTTCACCATTGCTGATTTTGTTGCTGATCAGCGCGCACCAACACCATCCGCCGCAGCGGAGTTGGTTAGTCCGGATATGCAGGCTCTATCACAACAACTGGATCGTCTGAATATACAGCTGCTGACACGGCAGGCACGTTATTTACAACAGCAGCAACACACGCTGAACAACCTGACACAGCGCCTGAATACCCAGCAACCCACACGAAAATTACAACAAAATGCGCAACGTCTGGATGAGCTGGATATGCGCCTGCAGCAGGCAGCACAGCGCAAATTGCTACAACAGCAAGAAAAACTTCAGCATTTACATTCACGGCTACATAACCAGTCGCCCATACGTGACATCAAACTAAGCCAACAGACGTTACAGCAAACCAGCCAACAGCTGGAACAGTTAATCCGGCTGCGACTGGAAAAGCATCAGGATGCCCTGCGGCTGGCGGCGGCTAAACTGGATGCTTATAGTCCGCTGGCTACGCTGGATCGCGGTTATTCTCTGGCGCGGGATCAGCGCAAACGGCTGATCAAAAGTGTGAAACAAGTGAAACCCGGCCAGTCAATTGTGACGCAGTTAGCCGATGGGGAGCTGGATTGTGTGGTGGAACGGGTGCAGACCGGGTCGTTGTTGTAACCAAGAGCCAGCTCAAATTCAGACCAGCTGCTCTTTCACATACGCAATCAGTTTGTCTGTTTTGACATGAAAGCTATTGAAAACCACGCGACCATCCGGCGCAATCAGGATTAACCACGGAGTACCACCAGTACGATATTTCGCCATCGTCTGTGGCCGCTCGTGCGTATCTTCATTACCGGGATCATGCCCCATAGTAATCGGCAGCTCATAACGCAGCTGGAGCTTACGCACATCATCCTGTGTATTCGCAGTAAAGCCTTCGAACACTGTCTGGATACCGGCAATGGCTACTTTAGGGTGATCATGAAATTCATCAGCAAACGCTTTAAGGGTTGGGAAGCCCGTTGCATGACAGCCGGGGCACCAGTTTTGAAAACACTTCAGAAATACCCATTTCCCCCGGTTTTCCGCCACGGAGAAATGACCGGCTTTACCCTCTTTATCGATCCAGTAATCCAGAGTAATTTCCGGTGCCAGCTGACCACGAATACCATAACGATCTTTTTCAGCAGCCAGAGCTTGTGTCGGGATTAATAAAGGTGCTGCTGCTAATGCCGCACCGGACAAAAGAAAATTCCGGCGCTGTTGGTCAATATGAGAGCTTGCCATGTCTGGTCTCCGTTTATCATTGTGTTCATCAATAAACGGACAGATCACCGGTTTGGTTGCAATCGCGTCTGAAACGCCTAACTTTGCCCTGCCTGTTCCACCGCAATCCTTTGATCCACCAGGGTTCGGAACCGCACCGCCCCCAGATCCAGCTTCAGATTAATATTCGGTGTACGTTTATGCTTCATCCCAGTATGCACCCGCGTCAACACTTCGCGGTCTTCCTGAAATGCCATTTTTGCCCCGGCAAACATCTTTGCGGACATTGCTTCATCATCCGCGAACATATTGCGATGCTGAAACCAGAAATAGCGGCTGTTATCTTCATCAACCGGTGTCATAAAATTGTAGGAAATATTGATAAAGGTATTTTCCGGTGAATAATCATCGGAAACACCCAAACCAGCCGGTGCATACACGGATTTATTGATAGCGATCGCCGGAAGCTGGCACTCATAGTGCTGTTTACGGTCACAACTACCCGAAAACGGCAGCAAATCAGCATAATAAGGCGGTGGAGCCTGATCATAGACCCAGCGCGACACCAGCACGCCATTATCCAGCACTTCAATGTCCAGCGGGCCATCATCAGTTCCTGCACCGGCAAATGAACTAAGATGCACCCAGGCGACGTGCGAGGGATCCAGCAGGTTATCGGTGATATACAGATAATGACAGGCAATATCCATCGCACCGCATTCGGTTTTGCCCCAGGTCGGGTTATCAAAATTCGGGATATGGAAAATCTTATCCTGATCAGCCAATGATGGCTCACCCATCCAAATCCACAGCATCCCGTAACGATCTTCCACCGGATAACTATGCACCCGCGCACGTTTGGGTATCAGCTCTTTTTGCGTAGGCGCCTCCACACATTGACCACTGCCATCAAACGTCAGGCCATGGTAGCCACACACCACGGTATCACCGGCGACACAGCCTTTAGACAGAGGTAACTTCCGGTGTGGACAGGCATCCTCAAGCGCCACCGGATCACCATTCTCCTTGCGGAATATCACCACCTGCTCCCCAAGAATCATCAACGACCGTAACTCCCGGTCAAAACCATTACTCCAGCCCGCCGCATACCATGTGTTTTTGATGAACATTACCACCTGCCCTAAAGTTAATCCTCGATATAGCCCGCCACCCAGTCGCCAAAGGTGTTCGCCCGAATCAGCCCCGCTATCGCCTCCAGATCCGGCTGAAAATAGCGATCATGATCCCAATATGCTGCCACCGAACGCACCGCAGACCAATACCCTTCCAGTAATGCATTGGAGGCTAATGGCCGACGCAGTTCAATACCCTGACAGGCTGCCAGCAGTTCAACAGCCACGACATAACGGGTATTCAGGTTCATATCCGTTAACCGCCGCGCCGCAAACGTTGCCATACTGACATGATCCTCCTGATTGGCGGAGGTCGGCAGGCTGTCCACGCTGGCCGGATGCGCCAGACTTTTGTTCTCACTCGCCAATGCTGCCGCTGTCACCTGCGCGATCATAAAACCACTGTTCACCCCGGCATCTTCGACCAGAAACGGCGGTAAGGCACTCATATTGGTATCCAGCAACAAGGCCATGCGCCGCTCTGACAGCGCTCCTGTTTCTGCTACCGCCAGCGCAATATTATCTGCAGCAAAGGCGACAGGCTGTGCATGGAAATTGCCTCCTGAAAGAATATCACCCGACTCAGTAAATATCAGCGGATTATCCGATACCGCATTAGCTTCGATTTCAATAATCTTCGCCGCATGACGCAGCTGATCCAGACACGCCCCCATCACCTGCGGCTGACAACGTAGCGAATATGGATCCTGTACCTTGTCACATTCCGCATGCGAAGCCGCAATCTCACTGTCCCGCAATAAATCGCGATAGATACCCGCAGCGGCAATTTGACCAGGCTGACCACGCACCGCCTGAATGCGGGCGTCGAATGGCACCCGACTGCCTAAGGCTGCCTCAACCGTCAAACTTCCGGCAACAAAGGCACTATTCATATTCTGCTCGGCTTCAAATAAGCCTTTAAGCGCCAGTGCAGTAGACACCTGAGTACCATTAAGCAGAGCCAGCCCCTCTTTTGCCGCCAGCTTCAGAGGCTGTAAACCAGCTTGTTGGAAAGCTTCAGTACTCCCCATCAGCTCACCCCGATAATGCACCCTGCCCTCACCAATAACGGGCAGGCTCAAGTGGGCCAGTGGCGCCAAATCACCCGAGGCCCCCACCGAACCCTTGGCAGGAATAGCAGGCAAAATATCCTGATTCAGCATGCTGAGCAGCAATTCCAGCACTTCACGCCGCACACCCGAGACACCGCGCGACAGGCCATTGATCTTCAGCAGTAAAATCAGCCTCACCGTTGCTGCATCCAGATACTCCCCCACACCGGTGGCATGCGACAGAATCAGGTTATGCTGTAAGGTGCTGAGCAACTCCGGTTCGATATGTTTTTGTGCCAATAAACCAAAGCCAGTGTTCACGCCATAAACAATATCGCCACCCTCGACTTTCTCCCGCACCACCGCCTGCGCAGTTTCTACCGTCGCCCAGGTATCCTCAGTCAGGCTCAGTATCACACCATCAAAAAATACCCGTCGTAACTCTGCTAAGGTCAGCTCACCCGGTGTTAACAGCAATCTATTCATCCCGCAGTCCTCAGTTCCCGCAGCACAGCTTTAAACCGACCGGCAATCTCCGCTTCCTGCGCATGTTCCCCCTGCCGGATAACAGGCTTTCCACCCACATAAACATCCCGCACGACACTGCTGTTACCGGAAAAAATCCAGCTGTCCAGCAGTTCATCTCCTTCGCGTTCACACAGCAACGGGTGATCCGTATCGAGCACCACAAAATCCGCGCGTTTCCCTACCGCAATCGCACCGCTATTGTGACCACAAGCCTGCGCACCACCGCCCACCGCCTTGTCAAACAAATTACGCCCGGTACTACGCTGATAACCACCCGCCAGCACATTGCGTGAGCGGTGTAATAAACGCTGCCCGTACTCCAGCCAACGTAATTCCTCAGCCGGAGAGACAGAAATATGACTATCAGAACCAATACCAAACCGTCCGCCATGCTCCAGATATTCCACAGCATTGAAGAAACCATCTCCCAGATTACCTTCCGTTGCCGGGCACAAACCGACCACAGCACCACTGTCTGCCACCGCACGGGTTTCAGCATTGGTCATGTGTGTGGCATGGATAAGGCACCAATGTTCATCAACGGCGAAATGCTCCATGAGGTATTCCACCGGTCGCGCACCGCTCCAGTCCACACAGTCATCCACCTCTTTGGTTTGCTCCGCAATATGGATATGCACCGGCAAGGTATCATCAGCCTGCATTGCTTCCAAAATGCGCCCCAGGCTCTGTTTACTGGCCGCCCGCAGGGAGTGTGCCGCCATACCTGTCACCACATTGGCATCATCGGCGGAAGCCTGCTTTAAAGCGGCCATCATCTGCATAAATAATTCCGGGTCATTGGCAAAACGCCGCTGCTGCTCACCCAGAGTCTGCTCACCAAAACCACCGAATTGATAATGTACCGGCAGATTTGTTATACCAATCCCTACTTCACGTGCCGCCGCCAGCGTTTGCAATGACATTTCCGCCGGGTTGTCATAGGGCTGGCCGTTTGGCTGATGGTGCAGATACTGAAACTCCGCCACCCGTGTATAACCCGCCTTCAGCATCTCAATATAAAGCTGTGCAGCAATGACATGCAGATGCTCCGGCCGGATCGCTGCCAGGAATTGATACATCAATGTGCGCCATGTCCAGAAGCTGTCATCCGTGCTGCCTGCCCGTTCGGCTAATCCGGCCATCGCACGCTGATGTGCATGAGAATGCAGATTAGCCATACCGGGCAACAGACAACCATTTGCTGCACCGGGAATCTCAGTATCTATTTGAGCAATATTGCCGACGGAGTCGAGAGTAATACGGACATTATTAGCCCAGCCGGTAGATAACAGAGCCTGTCGGAAGTGGAGTTTTGTCATTATGGTGGCCTAAGCAGCGTGGTAAAAGTTCTCAACAAACAAAGCCAAATGCAGTGAGAGTCCAGCACAAAAGTACCTGATAACGTTCGCATGAAGCGTTGTGTTAACAGTAATACAGAACGGAAGTATAAAAGTATAGACTTGTATATACAAGAAAGTTGACACTTAACTTTATCACGGCAAAGTCATCAACCAGCTGGCAGGGCGTGCTTTTGTGAGCTGTTCTGTAATAAGGTAAGGATCGAGCTAATTGGCACCGGTCTTGACCAGTAATAGCCCTGAGCCACATCACACTTCATGCCTTGCAGGATCGTGGCGATTTCGCTGTTCTCGATACCCTCCGCTACTGTCTTGAGCTGAAAGCGTTTGGCAATATCAATAATTGCTGATACCAGATCACGGGCTTTATCCGAAGTATCAGTCAGCTGCATCACAAAGGATTTATCGATTTTCAAACGTTGAATATCCAGCTGGCCAAGGTACTGCAGATTAGAATATCCCGTACCAAAATCATCAATCGACAGCTCCACACCCATCTGCCGAATCTGCTGCAATTGTTCATAACTGGTATTATTCACTTGTTTAAACAATGTCGTTTCTGTCAGTTCAAGTTCCAGTGCACTGGCGGGTAAGCCTGAGTCTGACAAGCTGGCCTGCACCGTTTTACACAGATTATTGCGCTCCAACTGCGCAGCAGAAATATTCACGGCCACAAACAAATGATCATAGCCCTGCTCATGCAGGTCTTTACAATCCCGGCAGGCCTGCTGAATAACCCACTCACTAATTGAATGAATCAGGCCATGCTGCTCCGCCAGTTCAATGAACTTATCCGGTAATAACTCTTTACCATTGAGCTGCCAGCGAATCAGTGCCTCCATACCAATAATTTGTCCGGACTGGAGATCAATCTGAGGCTGGTAGTGCAGGATAAATTCCTTTCTGTCCAGCGCCTGCTTCAGGCTGGACAATGTATTCGCATGCGCCAGCTCTTCATCAGTGTACGCCTGGTGATGCTCAATCTGCGTGTTTTTACCGACATACTTAGCCCGGTGCATCGCAGTATCAGCCTGACGGTAAAGGTCACGGAACGTGCTGTCTTTATCAGCACGCGCAATGCCAATAGAGCAAGTGATTTGTAATGAGTCATCAAACAACTCAAATGGCCGGGATACCGCATCAAGAATTTGGCCCGACATCGCGGTTGCCTCATCCCGCGAACCAATCAGCAGAACAATAAACTCATCGCCACCAATCCGGCAGGCCACAGCCTGATTACTCATCACAATCTGCTGTAAACGATCCGCAATAATCTGCAAGGCATAATCGCCACCCTCATGCCCAAACCGGGTGTTGATCATTTTGAAATTATCGACATCCAGAAACAGCACAAACCCCTGCTCCCCTGATTTTGCTCTGGCAAAAAACGCATTGGATGCCTGCTCAGTATAATAACGGTTATACAAATTTGTCAGCGGGTCACGGGTAGCAATGTATTCAGCACGCTGTTTTTGCTGCACCAAGCCTTCCTGAATAGCAAAAAAATCACGCACGATAATTTGTATCAGACCATGAGCCGTAAACAAAATCAGGCCAATATACACCCCGCTCCTGAAGCTATAATAACCATTACTCTCAGGGCTTAACGGCTTTAATCCCATTAGCTCAATGAAGGTCAGTATGGCGACCAGTGCTGCTGTTGCCAGAGTGGTAAACAACGACACCCGGATATTGGTAAAAAAGCCGGCTAACACCATCAGCATTGGTAGCGCCATCATTGCATGTACTGCCTGATCACCGTTAATAAGTACCTGAACCGATAAAATAGCAAAGCTGGCCAGCAAGGTGATTTGTGTTCCGAGTCGCGGATTGTCTTTAGCCACACGTTCAGCATAAAACACTGCCAGAATGTAAGGAGAAAAGATCGCTGAACTGAGCAATTGATGAGAAAGACGTGGATCTGAGATATCCAGATTTTCAAAGTACAGAGACATAGCCCGCAACAACGAAACTACCAGTACAAATGTAGCAGCGACCCAAAGAATCCGGATTGTTCTCAGCAGTCTTTTATAAATGAGGGGCTGAGTCTCAGTAAAATAAAGAGAAGCATTATTCTCCATTATTCATCTCATTGCTGGCTATTTAGAATTTTTTATTACACACACTAAAGCTATCAGATGCCCGAAGCTATACAGCTGACAGGCTTTTCCATAGTACCTATCTGATCAATATAAAGCCGCTTTCCTCTTGTTGCGTCAATAAAAAGCTGATTAGAGGGTATAGCACAACAAAAGTATAGACTTGTATATACAAGAATGATTTAATAGCAATCTCCTCTGTCAAAACGACTGCACCAATGAATATAAGCAGCAGCCAGCAAACACCCTTCCCCACAACAGCTGTTGATACACTATGGCTGAATGCACGCCTCGCGACTATGGAAGCCAACGGAAGCCCTTACGGCCTGCTCGATGAAGCAGCTATCGCAGTCAGCGACGGTAAAATCAGCTGGCTGGGGAAAACCGGGGCATTGCCCGCAGACTACCCGCAACGCTGTACTACCATTCAGGATTGTCGCGGACAGCTGGTTACCCCCGGCTTAGTGGACTGTCATACTCACCTGGTTTACGGCGGTAACCGTGCCAGAGAATTTGAAATGCGGCTGCAGGGTGCCAGTTATGAAGCAATTGCCAATAACGGTGGTGGTATTGTCTCCACTGTCACTGCCACCCGCCATGCCAGTGAAGCTGAACTGTATGACCAGTCTGCACCACGGCTGGAAGCGATTATGGAAGGGGGCGCCACCACAATTGAAATCAAGTCCGGTTATGGGCTGAACGTAAAAGACGAACTCAAAATGCTGCGGGTAGCACGGCAGCTGGGGCAGGATTATCCTGTTGATATCGTCACCACCTTTCTTGGTGCCCATGCCCTGCCCGTTGAATTCTCTGGCCGGAGCGATAAATACATCGATTTGGTTTGCCGGGAAATATTACCTGCGGTTGCAGCAGAAAACCTGGCTGATCATGTCGATGCCTTTTGCGAGGGCATTGCCTTCAGCCCGCAGCAGGTTGCCAGAGTATTTGATACTGCTCACCAATATGACTTGCCGGTTAAACTGCATGCTGAACAGCTCAGCGACTTAAAAGGTGCGGTATTAGCCGCCGAACACAAAGCGCTGTCAGTCGATCACCTGGAATATCTGGCCGCAGAAGATGTACCGGTACTGTCAGCCAATAATACTACCGCCGTACTTTTGCCCGGCGCATTCTACTATCTGCGCGAAACCAAACTGCCGCCCATTGCTGCATTACGTGAGCATAATGTTCCCATAGCGCTGGCAACCGATAGCAATCCCGGCAGCTCACCAATGACTTCATTGCCACTGGTGATGAATATGGCCTGCACGTTCTTCCATCTGACACCGGAGGAGGCACTGGCGGGTGTAACACGTCATGGCGCTCAGGCGCTCGGTTTATCAGACAAAACAGGCACACTGAGTGTGGGCAAACAGGCTGATCTGATCTGCTGGCAGGCCCATGATCCGGCAGAATTGAGCTATCGCATCGGAGACACACGTTGTCAGCACGTGCTTTATCGCGGCAAAGTACGCTGAGGTTGAAAAATGATTGCCATACTAACACCGGCTGATTTGCCTGATGACAGCAGTCTGCCAATATATCAGCGCATTAAAGATGCCATTCAAAGCAAAATCGACAATGGCAGCTGGCCACCGGGCACACAAATCCCTTCAGAAAACCAGTTAGCTGCGGATTTAAATGTGAGCCGTATGACAATTAACCGCCCGTTTCGGGAACTGGCTGCCGCAGGGATTTTAAAACGGGTTCACGGTTTAGGTACCTTTGTTGCCGAACCACCGCGCCATGCCAGCCTGATTGAGCTGCGTTCAATTGCCGAAGAGATCGCTGCCCAGGGTAAAACGCATCGCGCTGAAATATTGTTGCTGGAGGAGACTGAAGCTGATGCGGATATTGCTGAACGTTTTACGCTGCCACCCGGCGAGCAGCTTTTCCATATTATCGTGATCCATTTTCAGGACGAAATCCCCATCCAACTGGAAGACCGTTATGTCCGTCCGACCCTGGTACCGGATTTTATGCAGGTCGACTTCACCCAAGTGACACCCACAGATTATCTGGTCAGCCAGATCGTGCCAGATGAAATAGAACATATTGTGCAGGCTATATTGCCGGATGCGCTGCTAGTGGAACAATTGTCTATTGCTGCCAACGAACCCTGCTTGCGCCTACAACGCCGGACATGGAAGCATGGTCAAGTTGTCACCAACGCTTATATGACCTACCCCAGCAGCCGCTATGATCTTGGCGCCCGCTATTCCCCGAATCAGAGGAAATCATCATGACTAAAATGACCCGTCGGGATACCTCCCGCACTATCAGCGCACCACGTGGCACAACATTAAGTTGCAAAAGCTGGCTCACCGAAGCGCCTTACCGCATGATCCAGAACAATCTCGACCCTGCTGTCGCTGAGCGTCCGGAAGAACTGGTGGTTTACGGTGGCATCGGACGGGCCGCAAGAAACTGGGAAAGCTTCGACCAGATTCTGGCTACCCTCAAAGAACTCAACGATGACGAAAGCCTGTGCATACAATCAGGCAAACCCGTCGGCGTGTTTAAAACTCACCCTGATGCGCCACGCGTTCTGATTGCCAATTCTAATCTGGTACCCGCCTGGTCAAACTGGGAACATTTTAATGAGCTGGATAAAAACGACCTGATGATGTTCGGCCAGATGACCGCAGGCAGCTGGATTTATATTGGCTCACAGGGGATTGTTCAGGGCACTTATGAAACCTTTGTTGAAGCAGCACGTCAGCATTTTAACGGCAATGCCCAGGGCAAATGGATACTGACCGCTGGTTTGGGTGGCATGGGTGGCGCGCAACCCCTCGCAGCAACCATGGCCGGTTTTTCATTGCTGGCAATTGAGTGTGACCAGAGCCGGATTGATTTCCGTCTGCGCAACCGTTATCTGGACACCAGTGCACCAACGGTTGAAGCAGCACTCCAGCTTATTGAAGAAGCACATGCTGCGGGCAAAGCTATTTCAGTTGGTGTCTTAGGTAATGCTGCGGAAGTGCTGCCCACAATGGCCAAACAAGGCATCAGACCGGATTTAGTCACCGACCAGACCTCAGCCCATGATCCGGTTAATGGTTATCTGCCCGCAGGCTGGACAGTCGAACACTGGCGTGAACAGGCACAAAGCAATCCCGAGGCGGTGGCAAACGCTGCACGTGATTCGATGGCAGTACACGTACAGGCAATGCTCGACTTCCATGCACAAGGTATTCCGACGGTGGATTACGGCAATAATATCCGACAGGAAGCCAAGGATCGCGGTGTTGCGAATGCCTTTGACTTTCCCGGCTTTGTTCCGGCCTATATCCGCCCCTTATTTTGCCGTGGCGTCGGGCCATTTCGCTGGGTTGCATTATCCGGAGACCCGGAGGACATCTACAAAACAGATGCCAAAGTCAAAGAGTTGATTCCGGATAACCCTCACCTGCATAACTGGCTGGATATGGCGCAGGAACGTATCGATTTTCAGGGCCTGCCTTCCCGCATTTGCTGGATCGGGCTAGGCGACCGTGACCGGATTGGACTCGCCTTTAATGAAATGGTGAAAAATGGCGAACTGAAAGCACCGGTGGTTATTGGCCGCGACCATCTAGATTCCGGCTCGGTGGCCAGCCCTAACCGGGAAACGGAAGCAATGATGGATGGTTCAGATGCCGTTTCTGACTGGGCGTTATTAAACCTGCTGTTAAGCACAGCCGGTGGGGCAACCTGGGTTTCATTTCATCATGGTGGTGGAGTCGGTATGGGGTACTCACAGCATGCCGGACTGGTGATCTGCTGTGATGGAACGGATGACGCTGCAGCACGGATTAAGCGGGTGTTGTGGAATGACCCTGCTTCAGGTGTGATGCGTCATGCTGATGCCGGATATGACATTGCAAAACAATGTGCGCGGGAATATGGCCTGAATTTACCGGGTATTAAGCTGTAGCGGAAAGCTCCGTTTAACCCACTGACAAACAGTTACCCCTGATAGCAGAAATGCTATCAGGGGTTTACGAATACTCAGGCTGCCAGTGCTTCCTCAATATACAATTCGCGTAATTTCGCCGCAAACTCACCAGGCTTGCCGTCAGCCACTGCATGACCATCAATTTCAGTTACCGGCCAGACAAAGGTCGTTGCTGAAGTAACAAAAGCTTCTTTTGCTGCATACGCCTCTTCCAGCGTAAAAGAACGCTCTTCAATCGTCAGTTCCGTCTTTTCTGCCAGTTTCAGTACAGCGCGGCGGGTAATCCCATTCAGGATTTCATTACCGACATGACGGGTCACCAACACATTGTCCTGCGTAATGATGTAAGCATTATTAGAAGTGCCCTCGGTGACATAGCCCTCTTCCACCATCCAGGCATCATCTGCACCGGCTTTTTTCGCCTGCATCTTGCCCATGCTGGGAGCCAGTAAACCAACGGTTTTAATATCACGTCGTTTCCAGCGAATATCCGGGATAGAAGCGATTTTTATCCCATTTTTCGCCTGCGGGCTATCAATCAGTGTTTTGCTTTGTGTGAACATAACCAGAGACGACGGAGTGTCTGCAGCCGGATAAGCAAAGTCACGATCAGCAGCACCACGGGTCACCTGAAGATAGACCAGGCCTTCCTCGATATTATTACGCTGAATCAATTCCTGCTGTGCCTGTAAGATTTCATCATCGCTGGCCGGGGCCTTCATTTCCAGCTCATCCATCGAGCGGTGCAGACGCACCATATGGCCATCATTGTCGATCAGTTTACCCTGCAAAACTGAGCTAACTTCATACACACCATCAGCAAATAAAAAACCACGATCAAACACCGAAATCTTGGCTTCTGCTTCAGGCAGGAATTCACCGTTCACATATACAATTCGTGACATTACCTATCTCCTTTGATTTGGGCGCTATCTTAACTGTTTTTGTATATAGCCGGAGCGGCCAATTTTAATCTGGCTATATAACCAGATTCAGGCATATAACACGCTGTAAAACCTTTATGATCTCCCGGGTGGCCATTCCCGGACAACTTCGCTGGCAATCCAGTCTTTAATCCATCCATCAGGTTCCATCCGCCAATCCGGCCGATTAAATTCCGCCAGAATTTCAGACACCGGTACCGTACTGCCCTTACGGGTAACAGCGGTGCGCAGCAGTATGGATGATGTCGGTTGCCCTCTTACCCACATTGACTGAAGGATATAAACCCAGCGCTCATCAAAACCCGCAAGCTTGCTGCGCATGGTCACCTTATCAAACATTCTGACCCGGCGGCGATAACGCACTGACGCGCCAGCAACAACCAGCCCCCATTTTTTCTTACGCAAAACACTCATCAGACCGCCACGGATTGCCAGATCAAAGCGCCCTAAATCATATAAAGTCAGAATTCGGCCATTATTCATTTCAAAGAACATATCAATGTCCCAGGGCCGGCAAATAAAAGACATTTCACTCGCTTCGTCGATACCTGTTTCAGGTGCAAAGTGTGCCCGTACGGCACTACCGATTAACCGGATCACTGGATACATAGAATTTTAGCCACTTCAATTGATAAGTTGTTGCCAATCAGCATTTTTGGGCCGCCAGAACTGCCAACCCGGCACCCTTTCACAGGCGAATATTCTGCCGCTGGTGTCATATAGGCTGACATTACCACCGGAATGCAGGACACCATACAAGTAATCAAAATACTCACTCAAACCATCTAAAGCCTGCTGCCAGACCTGAGGCTGATCAACAGCAACCGCAGACTGTAACTGATCCAGGATCATCAGCACATCACCCGATTCCGGCATAGCATGAGTATCGGAGTTAATATTGGACTGCCACGGTGTTTTTATTGCTGCTGCAATCACCTGCCCACACACACCGCCACCCTGTACGCTGGTAGTCTGACGCAGGCCGTCAGTATCTGCATCACCTTCACCCCAAAACCAAACACCATTGACCGGCAATTGTCCACTGTGCTCCCGTGCCTGATTAATGCTGTGGTTATGCAGCAACATCTGAATTTCATTCAGCAACTGATGCCAATACTTATCCCCACCCTGCGGCAATGCCGGAAAGATATTACCCTTACCAACTTCAGGCAACGGTGTCGTCTGTGGCAATGAATGGCTGAAGCGCTCATCCAGCTGATGTAAATACCAGCGTTGCGGGTGAAAAGCTTTAAGAATCAAACCATCCTGTTCAAGATGCTGATTGAGATCAGTAATGATACGCTCGGCTTCAGCTGGGCTTAGTTCAGGAGCAACAGGATTGAGCACAATAGCATCACTGCCGCTTTGTAAATGCACCGGATCCGCACATAACAATGGCGGTTGATACATGCCACCGGATTCAAACCGGTGGCGCAAGACCGACCAGGGCAATTGCTCAGCAACATCACAACCCAAATGATGTAACAGGCTACGCTCTAAACCGGTTACCGGTAGTTGCTGCTGCTGGTAATCAGCCAACAGGCGCATTAAACCGGGTGATTCAGGCTGAAATCCAAAATCCCGCTGCCACAAAGTTAGCGGAGCAAATAGCCCCGGAATAAACACATGGTAATGCGCAACACTCACTGACAGGCAATGCTGGCGGTCTGAATCGTGAGCTGGTGACCACCGGCATCCACCAACTCAGACTGCAATTCCGGCTGGCTGCATTTTTCTGCCAATGCCTCACCCAATGTAATACGCTCTGCACCACTGTAGACCATATCAGCAGTGCCATCCGGATCAGCCAGTGTCAACGCGATGGTTTTATCACTCACATCAATTGCTTGCTGCAAAGGCAGCTGCAACCCCAGCTGCAGACGATTTTCAGACGTCAGTTTAATACTGAATTCCGTCACTTTTTCCACTGGCAACGGTGCACCATCCAGCATAAATTGCGTGAAGTATCCAAGCTCATGTAAATCAGCGATCATATCCTCAGCCAGCTGCTGCAATCCGGCTTCTGACGTATCACGCCCCTCGATAATATAGGCTGAAACCTCCGGATCATAGACCCAGTTCATCCGCACACCCGCCAGATTTGCAGCATTATCAGAGTAAAAACTGGTACTGGTATTCACCTTATAGTGCACCCCGCCCGCCAGAGCGGTTTGAAAACAGAATAAGCCTGCCAGCAAACAGCCCGGCAGCATCCGACAAAATTTATTCATACATCATCCATTTAAAATATGTCAGGCCAAACGATCCCGGACAAAATACAGAGCCAGCACTAATACTGCTCCGGCGGTAATCCAGGCACCCAATACTCTTATGACAATGCCTTCCAGCAAATTACGCACCATTAAGGCAAATAATCCGCAAATCAGGGAAATCACGCAGGAAGATAAAGTGGTACCGGCTAACAATGCATAGACTTTGGCGCCCCGCAAACCGGGAATACGCGGTGCTGCCGAATCCAGCCCAATCAGCACACCAGTCAATAAAGCCAGTAGCAATAACGGCCAGCGCGGCAACTCCAGGCGTAAAATGACCAGACTACCAATCAACATCGCACTTAATAACAGAGGTATTTCCAGCTCAATGCGCAGACGCCATTGCAGCGTACTGCCACAGGCAAGTGCCAGACTCAGTAATAGAATTCCACCAACTATCTTAACAGCACCAGCACCCTGCTGACCGGCCAGCAACCCCAGCGCCAGTAAAAGAATCAGGTGCGCAGGCATAAAGACAGGGTGCAGTAAACCCTGCAGAAAAAATTCACTCATTTCTGCTTAATCCTGCCGCCGCGTAAATACCGGCTCTTCGGGCTTTTTAGTCAGCTCAGCATTGTAAACATAACCGCCCCCGGTAAAGTCCAGCAGCCCTTCCGGCTGATCGACCCGCTGCTCAAGTAAATAACGTGTCATCATGCCACGGGCCTTTTTGGCAAAGAAACTGATCATTTTGTACTGGCCGTTTTTCCAGTCTTTGAAAGCAGGCGTGACCAGATGACCATCCAGCTCTTTTTTTCTTACTGATTTAAAGTATTCATTTGACGCCAGGTTCACAATTAATTCGGAACCGGAAACAGCCAGATCCTCATTCAGCTTGTCGGTAATGATACTGCCCCAAAATGCATATAAATCTTTGCCACGCGAATTTTTGAGTGACGTCCCCATTTCCAGACGATAAGCCTGCATCAAATCCAATGGCCGCAATACACCATATAAACCGGACAGAATACGCAGGTGTTCCTGTGCATAATCCAGTGTCGCAGCATCCATGGAATCGGCATCCATACCGGCATACACATCACCACGAAACGCCAGAAGTGCCTGTTTGGCATTATCCGGACTGAAAGGCTGTTGCCATTCGGCATAACGCTCAAAATTTAATGCTGCCAGTTTATCACTGAGGTGCATCAGGCTGCCCAGCTCATGCGGTCCAAGTGCCTTCAGCTGGTCAACCAGCAACCGGGACTGATCAAGAAACTGTGGCTGACTATAACTGTCAGTCACTGGTTCAGCGTCATAATCGAGTTTTTTAGCGGGAGAAATCAGTATCAACATGGGGTTATCTTCACTTGTTGGACATTGCTGAATCATGCGGAGTATAGCAGCCCGCCATATCAAAACCTATGCAGACCTCACGACTAATGCACAGCAAGCGCTGATAACTGCCAGCCATGAGACTCAGTCCATTCACAACAGCGTCCTACCCACCACTAATCTGCTTTATTTGCCTCAGAAAAATCACTGTGGCAACCTCAATTTCATTGCATCGCAATTAAAATATAACAATAACAACAAGGGCTTACATCATGACTAACCAATTCAGGCCATTCTGGCAGGGTTTGCTGTGCGCAGCTTTGCTGGTATCTGTCGCTAACGCTAAAACGCCAACACTTTCTGCGCACTCACCGCAACATGACCTGTATTCCGCCCTGGATGAAGGGGGTTTTACGCTGGAGATGACCGGTAGCCAGCAAGCCTTCGCAGATAACCGCATGATGTACACTGTGTCATTCCGTAACACTGGCTATAAAGCGTCCGGCGATATTGATATCACCTCCCCTGTTCCTCCTGACACGGTTTATATTCCTGATACCGCAAATGGTGAGAACTGCGATATTTTGTTTTCTGTTGATGGTGGAGATAGCTGGGGGCAGGCCGGGCAGCTGGAAGTGCAACAGGCCGATGGTAGCTGGCGACAGGCAAACGCCAGAGATTACACACATATTAAATGGCTCTATCTACCCGAATTACGCCCGGCAGAAGTACAGCAAGTCAGCTTTCAGGTCGTGATGGAATAATGCCGTTGAATACTGCTGAATAACAGCGCTACTTCCGAGACGAACGCATTGCTTTTATTCAATTTGCGCAATGGTTTCGTTTTTGCCACGGGGTTTAGGCACTAAACCACTGTCGGCGTTACTATCTTCGGCTACAGTAATAAAGGTATTCGTATAAGGTGAATTCTGCATACACTGCTCCAAATAAAACAAATCACTCATAAATCTTAACATTTACCGAAACTTAGCTATGGCTTATCCAGTCACACTCCTGTAAGCTTCGCGCACCTCACAATACGACTGCGAATAGCGACTGCAACCAACTGGCCTCACAACGGCCAGCATCATTCAAATTATAGAGATTTTCATGAGTTTTTCTTCACTGGGCCTGTCTGCACCACTCGTTACGGCTGTCACCGAACAAGGCTATCAAACCCCGTCACCTATTCAGGCAAAAGCTATCCCTGCTGTCTTAGAGGGGCGTGATGTTATGGCCGCCGCTCAGACCGGCACGGGCAAAACGGCAGGCTTTACACTGCCCATCCTGGAACGTTTATCCCGTGGCCAGCGCGCGCGAGCAAATCAGGTAAGGGCGCTCATCCTAACCCCTACCAGGGAACTGGCGGCACAGGTTGGCGAAAGCGTCAGTACTTATGGCTCCCACCTTCCTCTGCGTTCCTCAGTAGTATTTGGTGGAGTGAAGATCAATCCGCAAATGCAGCGCCTGCGCCCGGGCGTCGATATTCTTGTCGCCACACCTGGCCGTTTATTGGATCTGTTTAACCAAAACGCAGTGAAATTCAAGCAGCTGGAAATTCTGGTACTTGATGAAGCAGACCGCATGCTGGACATGGGTTTTATCCATGACATCCGCAAAATCATCAGATTATTACCGCCTGAACGGCAGAATCTGATGTTCTCTGCCACCTTCTCCGATGATATTCGCAAACTTGCCAAGGGTTTAATTCATAACCCGGTGGAAATTTCTGTCTCACCACGCAATACCACCGCCAAAACGGTAGAACAGTGGATTTGCCCGGTGGATAAGAAGCAAAAGCCAGCGCTACTGAAACAACTGATTATTGAAAATAAATGGTCACAGGTACTGGTATTCAGTCGCACCAAACATGGCGCTGACCGGCTGGCAAAATATCTGTTAAAAGGCGGAATTGAAGCCGCAGCCATTCACGGTAATAAATCCCAGAATCAGCGCACACGCGCTCTGAGCGGCTTTAAAAATGGCGAAATAAGAATTTTAGTCGCCACGGATATCGCAGCACGTGGACTTGACATTGATCAGTTGCCACAAGTCGTGAACGTTGACCTGCCCAATGTCTCAGAAGATTATGTGCACCGTATAGGCCGCACCGGACGCGCAGGAGCAACCGGACAGGCAGTTTCACTGGTGAGTGCTGACGAGTTTAAGGAATTATCTGATATTGAACGCCTGATCGGGCGAATTCTGCCACGTAAGCTCATTGATGGTTTTGAGCCTGATCATGATGTACCGGCATCAGACCTGACGAAGAAAGTGAAAAAACCCAAAAAACCTAAAGCCGCCAAAGATCATCAGGATGGTCAGCGGGGCGCAGGAAATCAGGGTAAACCAGCGCGGAATCGAAACGCCAGCCAACCAAATAATAAACCGAAACGCGGCGAAAACCGTAAGGCTAACAAGCGTACTCAGGACAATAACAGGAACCGGAACAACACCGGTGGCCAGACACCTTCTGCGACAAAACCCAATAATAATCAGCGGCGCAGAAATCGTAAAAACAATGGCAACACACAGCAGGCTAAAGCCTCCTGATACCAGCCGGGGCCAACTACATGGCCCCGGCCGGACAAACCATCACTTTTGCTGTGCCAGCCAACGATCCAGCTGGTTAGCAAATGCTTTGCGATCTCCCTGATTCAATGGCGGCGGCCCACCGGTATCAATCCCGCTGCCACGCAACGTATCCATAAAGTCACGCATACTCAGTTTTGCCTTTATGGTATCCGTTGAATAACGCTCGCCGCGCGGATTCAACGCATCAGCTCCTTTATCCAGTACCTCAGCAGCCAGTGGTATGTCAGCTGTAATCACCAGTTCACCGGGATTACAACGTTTTACAATCTCGTTATCCGCGACATCAAAACCGGAACCGACCTGTAACATCCTGATATTCTGCAGAGCCGGTACTTTGATATATTGATTCGCCACCAGTGTCACATCAACACCCGTGCGTTCAGCAGCACGAAACAATATTTCTTTAATCACCACCGGACAGGCATCTGCATCAACCCAGATTTTCATGCTGACTTCCATTGCTGTAAAGCACGCATCATATCGCAGGATCGGAAACACCGCCTCAGAATCCTCAATGCATACACCGTTCCACCGGAATATCATGAAATCCACGCCGGGACTCCTGTAACGCATCGGCCTGATTCACGCCAATATCACGCAATAAATGTTCCGGAAGCTGTTCCAGTTCACGCCTTTCCTTCTGAATCTGTATTTTCAACCGGCGGGTAGCCAACCAGTCCCTGCTCCGCCGCAGTATCGCTTTACCCGCGAAGACATCAGCAAGATCAAACCGGCCTGGGCCTGACAGGTAAACAGCAGTATTTGTAGTCATGATAACACCTATCAATATTTGTGAACTAAGAAATAATTACTTAACGAATATTGACTATAGCGACAACAGGCCATATAAGTGAAACGAATTATATTGAAGCTTGCCCTCACAAATATTGATGACTAAAAGCGCTGGACAAAACCCCGGCAACGCACAGGAAAAATACTGATGAATAACCCAAATCGTCTGCGTAACCTTGACCTCAGCACCTTGCGCAGCTTTGTCACGATTGCAGAATCAGGCAGCATGACGCGTGCTGCCACCCGCTTGTTTATGACCCAGTCCGCTATCAGCATGCAGATTAAACGCCTGGAAACCAGCCTTGGCCTCAGTATGTTCGAACGCTCCGCGCAGGGTATGAGGCCCACTACGGCAGGCGAACAACTATTACACTTCGCCCGTCAGATGCTGGAACTGAATGATGAAGCCTGGGGGCGGTTAACCTCACCCGATTATGAAGGTCAGGTACGGCTTGGCGTTCCGGCTGATATTCTGTATCCGCATATTCCGGGAGTGCTCAAAGCTTTCAGCCGCGACTACCCGCGTGTTCAGGTGAAACTGGCAACTGAACGCACCAGCATATTGAAGCAGCAGTTCCAGAATGGTGAACACGACGTCATGCTAACTACCGAGGTTCAGCCTGACAGCGATGGCAATATAATCAGTAAGCAATCGCTGGCGTGGATTGGCGCACACAACGGTGTGGCATGGAAAAAACGCCCCTTGCCTCTGGGCTTTACCAATAACTGCGCTTTCCGGCGTTCTACCCTGGAAGCACTGAACAAGGCCGGTATCGACTGGGTTGACATGGTAAGCACTGATGATGAAATGGTCACTGTCGCGATGATCACTGCCGATCTTTGTGTCGGTGTGGAAATGGAATTTACTGACCACCCGCACCGGGTCGTTGTGGAAGATAATGGACAGCTGCCTGAATTAACCGAGTTTTCTATTGCCTTGTATTGTGCGGATGCTCAGGGCAACCATCTTGCACGCGAACTGGCAGCATATATTACACATGCTTATGGTTAGGGCACCAAACTCACAGGAAGTACCCGGAGCACGAGCCGACATTGTCAATAATCTGTAATCACAGCAAAGCAAAATTTTTAATTTCAAGTT
>JBMZDK010000039.1:0-21249 GCA_049614265.1 Thiolinea sp. | reverse complement strand
ATATAAGTCAGCTCACCGTCTGCACCAATGGCCCAACGGAACACACGCAAATCAGTGATCCGGTCACCAATCTGAAACGCTGCCAATAACTTGCTGTCTTTCACCATTAACTGGATCAGGCGGGCATGTTTGTAGTAAGCGTATAACTCACGGAAATCACCGGCAAAACTCGGATGGCTAAGGAAACTGCCTTCCAATGGTGCGGGTTGCAACTCGTACTGCCCATCCGCTTCGGTGAGCGTATAGAGGGTAAACACGTCTTCAATACGGGTTTCTTTTTTCAGCCCGATATAGACGTTATAGCCGAACAACAGATGCTCACCGACCTGGACGATATCGCGGGCAACACAATTATTTTCCGTGCGTACCCGCAAGCGGCCAGTGACTTCCATCGTCGTGCTCTGGAATTCGGCAAGGCGGGCTTTGTTGAGCTTTGCCGTTAACGCTTCCAATGCTGCGCCCTGTTTTTCCAGGCGGGCGCGGATGATTTCATAGGCGTTGCTTTCGGCAACAGTCTGGTCGGTGGTATCAGTCATAGTTTTTCGATTCGCTGAGATTTTTTCACTGGAGATTGGGTTTATTTGCTCTTATCAGAACCTGATCCCAAAAACTTCTGAATCAACTGCTCAGCAGTAGGACTCTTCCCCACCACCCCTTCAATCGACTTACCCAACGACAGTGAACGTGAGAACGAATTAAAGAAGTCACCATCCCCACCGACAATATCAATTTTCGCCTTCGCCAGTGCTGTCGCCATTGCCTGCGCCTGTTCCACCGAAATCTTTTCATTCGCCGCAATATCAGCCATTGCCTGCTCGAATTCTTTCTCCAGTTTGAGTCGGAATTCTTCATGATCACGCGCATTCTCAGACATCTGATCCATTGCTTTGAATTTCTCAATCAAGCCTTCAGCCTCTGCCTGGAAGCGGGTGCGAATGACTTCTGCCTCAGCCAGGCCTTTTTCTTTATTACCACGCGCTTCAGCCAGTGCGATTTGCTCTTCACCTTTGGCCTCCGCTTCCATCTTCTCTTCCAGTACCCGCGCTTCCATCAGGCCTTCTTTCTCTTTTGCAGCGGCCTGAGCTTCGATGACTTTGGCCTGCGCCAAACCTTCTTTCTCGTGTGCAATAGCATCAGCCTCCCGCACCTGTGCTTCTGCCAGGCCAGCAGCTGCCTGCTCGGCCTGCAAGCCTTCCGCCAGCTTCTTCTTGGCGTCTGCCTGCTTCGCTGATGCTTCTAACTCTGCGGCGGCAATAGTGTTGATTTCCTGCGCCTTATGCTTAGCCTTCGTTTCATCCGCCTCAGCTTGTTTGACCTGCTTCACCAGCTCTTCTTCAGCATCCGCCTGCGCCTTCAGAATCGCGACCTGCTTCTGCCGCTCAGCTTCTGATACTTCGCGCACTTCATTGATCTTTTCTTCCTGCTCGGCAACCGTTTTCTCTACCGCAATACGCTCGCGTACCGTATTCGCAATTTCTTTCTTCTGTTCTTCCAGCGCTTTTTCCTTATCAATGCGCTGCAACTCAACTTCACGCTCACGCGCGACCATCTCCAGTTCTTTCGCCCGCGTGACCTTCTCTTCCTCAATCACTACTGCGCGCTGACGATTATTCGATGCAACCTCAACCTCACGTTTGCGGTTTTCTTCCAACACCTGAACTTCCTGTTCAGTGGCAATGCGCGCCTGTTCCGAGCGTAAACGTTCTTCTTCCTGAATTTTTGCAGTTTCAGCTTCCTCACGCGCCTTAATGGTTTCGATCTCCCGCTGCTGGCGTGCTTCCGCATCTGCTTCCTGCCGCTCTAATGCCAGCATTGCCTCACGGGTTTCCACATCCTTTTTCTTAACTGCCAGCTGCTCATTGCGCTCCAACTCATTGGTGTGCACATTGTGTGTTGCGGTCAGCTCAGTAATCTTACGAATCCCCTCAGCATCCAGAATATTGCTCGAATCCAGCGCAGACTTTGGCGTTTGCTCCAGATAATCAATCGCCACATCTTCCAGCGCATAGCCATTCAGGTCATTACCAATAACCTCAACAATCTTGTCACGGAAACCAATCCGGTCTTCAAACAGCTCGACAAAATCCATTTGCTTACCTACGGTTTTTAACGCTTCAGCAAACTTGGCATTAAACAACTCATTAACTGCTGCTTTGTCCGAAGCACGGTCAACACCAATGGCTTTTGCCACCTTCAGCACGTCTTCCTGTGTTTCATTGACCCGTAAATAAAACGCCACGCTAATATCAGCACGAATATTATCGCGACAAATCAAGCCATCTTTATTTTTACGATCAATTTCTAAAGTAATCAGGGAGACCTTCATTAATTCTTTCTTATTAATGACCGGCCAGACAATACCACCGGTAAACTTCACCTTTGGCGTACTGCTCATGTCATTGATGATTAACGCCCAACCCTGGGGCACTTTGACATAAAAACGATTAAACGCGACCACCAGGCCAATAACGACCAAGGCAATAATACCAACCACAACCATTGTCATAATGGAAAGTGTTCCCATGATTTCCCTCCTGAGAAGATTAAAGATTATCCGGAGCCGACGCTCCATTTAATTTTATAAAAATATGATTAAATTTAAATCTGATAAGTACTGCTATCAATATCGTAGCTTTTGAGCTTAACCCGGTCGCCACGTTTAAAAGCATTAGGCTCAGCAGCCCGAACCTTCAGGATCAGCCCAGCTCCTCCATCCTGAAAGTCAGCCTCACCCATGGTAGCCGTCACTTTGCCGGTACGAATGACAGCGTATTGTCCAACAAGATTAGCTGCACGCTGTTCAGGCAACTTTTTAAATAAGGGCTTTAGCGGCTGTAAGATTGGTGAAATCAGTACCGCAGCAATCACCGGAGCAATAAGCAATAACCAGAACCCCACCAGAATTTTTATCCAGACAGCAGGCAATAAGTGATAGATGTAATGCACCGCCACAAAACACAGTACCCAGGATGCAAGAATAATCAGTGATAATGTGATAGTTAGTGGGATACCGTCTAATTTAAACTTAGTCAGCCAGCCAGAAAGCCCACTTGCATCACCCTCTGCTTCCAGATCCATATCACCATCAAAAGAATCCACTTCTGCAATACCAAAGATGGCGCTCAACCAGTACAAAACAACCAATACCAGTAAACCACCATAAAATACGGTAGGAAAAGTAAAAATCCCTTCAATAAATCCAGCCATTATTATCCTTTTTCTGATTTTTTATAAAATTTTGCACAAAAAGCCATTAGCCACTAAAAAACGAATCGATTAGCAAGACTTTTTGACAGAGCTAAAACCCGACATGTATTTGGGCCTGCCTGCAATGGTTATCAGGCATTTTAAATGCCCGAGCCTTTTAGCATAGCAAGGCAGCATGGACAATAATTTCCCCCATACTACCTGTTTATTATTTTAGTCTAATTACTGGCTTTATTCAGGATACACATGATCCTGACTGGTGTAATTATTTAATGTGCCTCATCCCAGTTAATACCGATGCCACTATCCACCACTAAAGGTACATCCAGCTGTGCTGCGCCGGTCATCAGAGCCTTAACCTTATTATCAATGGCATCAATTTCCGCCTCAGGCACTTCAAACACCAGTTCATCATGCACCTGCATAATCATTTTGGTTTTGGTCTGATCAGCCTGTAACCATTGATGTACAGCAATCATCGCCTGCTTAATAATATCTGCTGCCGTGCCCTGCATCGGTGCATTGATCGCAGTACGTTCTGCATACTGTCGCCGCGCCGCATTACGCGCCTTAATCTCCGGCAGGTACAATCGCCGCCCGAATAAGGTTTCAACGTACCCCTGCGCTTTTGCCTTTTCCTTCGTGCTATCCATATAACCCTGTACACCGGGATAACGGTCAAAATACAAATCGACATAACGCTGCGCTTCGGAACGCTCCACACCGAGTTGTTTAGCCAAACCAAACGCTGACATTCCATAGATCAAACCAAAGTTCACGGCTTTCGCTGCCCGCCGTTGTTCAGTAGTAACTTGTTCCAGCTCAGTATCAAACACCTCTGCTGCAGTGGCACGATGAATATCTTTCCCTGCCGCAAACGCTTCCAGCAACCCCTTATCACCCGACAAATGCGCCATAATCCGCAATTCAATCTGTGAATAATCTGCCGCCAGAATTTTAAAGCCATCCGGTGCTACAAACGCCTGACGTATACGCCGCCCTTCGGCATTACGAATCGGGATATTTTGCAGGTTCGGATCAGAAGACGACAAGCGCCCTGTCGCCGTAACCGCCTGATGATACGAAGTATGCACACGACCGGTTGTTTCGTTAATTTGCTCCGGCAGTTTATCGGTATACGTCGATTTCAGTTTATTCAGACCGCGATGTTCCAGAATCAACGTTGGTAGTTCGTGCCCCATTGCCGATAACTCTTCCAGCACATCTTCTGCTGTTGATGGCTGGCCTTTAGGTGTTTTACGAATCACCGGCAAACCCAGTTTTTCAAAGAAAATCGCCTGGATCTGTTTAGGCGAAGATAGGTTAAACTCCTCACCGGCAACGCTATAAGCCTGCTCAACCAGCGTGTTCATCCGCCCGACCAATTCCTGACTTTGTTTGCCCAACATCTGCGCATCTACTAATACACCATTACGCTCAATATCAGACAAAACACTGACTAACGGCAGCTCAATATTTTCATACAAGTCACGTTGCGCATCCAATGCTTCCAGCTGAGGCCAAAAGTGCTGATGCAGTTGCAATGTCATATCAGCATCTTCGGCAGCATACGGCCCGGCCTCTTCCAGTGCAATCTGGTTAAACGTCAGCTGCTTTTTACCCTTGCCAGCAATGGTTTCAAAACTGATATTGCTATGCCCCAAATGCTTCAGGCACAAGGTATCCATATCATGGCGATTAGCCGTGGAATCCAAAACATAAGATTGCAGCATTGTGTCGTGTTGAATACCACGCAACGTAATGCCATGGTTTAACAAAACGGAACGGTCATATTTCAGATTCTGACCAACTTTTAAAATCTCAGGATCTTCCAACAACGGCTTTAACTGCGCGAATACATCATCCCGCGCAAGCTGCTGTGGCGCCCCAATGTAATCGTGTCCAAAAGGCAGGTACGCTGCTTCACCTGACTGAACAGAAAAGGACACACCAACAACCTCAGCCTGCATATAATCCAAACTGGTTGTTTCGGTATCAAAAGCAAATAACTTGGCTGCACGCAGCTCCTCCAGCCAGGCAGTTAAATCATCTTGTGTCAGGATGGTTTGATAATTAGTAGCAGAATCATCTTCTCCGGAACGTTCTTCTGAATTGTCACTATCAGTTTCTGTATTGCCGCTGGCACTATCACTACCTGCACCAGTATTAGCGTCGGCACGCAAGGCTTTCAGGCGAGTAGTAAACTCAAACCGACTATAAAGCTCATCCAGTTTTTCTGTATCCTGCGGCAAAAATGACAGCGCCTCCGGTGTACAATCCAGCTCCACATCACACTTGATCGTCACCAATTCATAGGACAATGGTAAATGCCCTAATGCAGCACGCAGATTCTCACCGATCTTGCCTTTAAACTCACTCGCATGAGCCATGATATTTTCCAGCGACCCATACTGATCCAGCCACTTAACTGCTGTTTTCGGCCCAACTTTTTCAACACCAGGTACGTTATCTACTTTGTCGCCAATCAAGGCCAGATAATCTTTAATCCGCTCCGGCAACACTCCAAACTTTTCCTGCACACCGGCAATATCAGAATAGGTATTACTCATGGTGTTGATGAGGTGAACCTCCTCTGTCACCAGCTGCGCCATATCCTTATCACCGGTCGAGATCACCACCTTGCCATCATATAAGGTTGCCAGAGTACCAATAACATCATCCGCTTCCACATCAGGAATAATCAGCAATGGGTAACCCTGCGCGCGGATAATTTCCAGCAACGGTTCTATCTGACTCCGCAGCTCATCCGGCATTGAAGGACGATTGGCTTTATATTCCGGATACATGTCATCACGGAAGGTTTTTCCCGGTGCATCAAAGATGACCACCATATGTTCCGGCGCATAATCCTTGCGCAACTTATCCAGCATATTCAATACGCCATGCATTGCACCGGTGGCTTCGCCTTTGGAGTTGGTCAGCGGCGGTAACGCATGAAAAGCCCGGAACAGGTAGGAAGAACCATCAACAAGAATAAGAGGTTTTGTGCTCATGCGTATTAGCTTTATTTTGGAGGAATACTGATTATACGTGATGGCAGGGCAATCTGGCACAATGATCTTATACTGATATCCCGAAATAATTTAACAGGCCGGACAAGCAGAAAAAAACAGCGATACAAATGCAACGGGGTGCCAAAGCACCCCGTTGCACATCAACGATTTTGGTAATATCCATCATCAATGTTACCTGTTACTGTTAATCAGATCTGCATTAGCCCTGTTTTGCATCACTAAACGCCGAAGCTATCAGCTAATGTTTAGCCTGCGCAGTATCACTTGCCTGATATTCCGTCAAAAACTTGTTCGGGTCGACATAAAAGACACGCTCAAACCAAAACGGCTTTTCCGGTTCCCACTCAGAAACCTGTGGCGGCAGTGAACGAATTGAGTAGTACAAATTCGCGGGACGGGCAACTGCGTTTTGCTGAGGCAAACCTACAGTACCAATCTGTTCACCGGTTTTTACCCATGAACCCGGCGATACATCAACAGCATCCAGATTTGCATAATGATGAATGCGCCATTTTGAGCCCAGCACATAAACTGAATTATCGCCTTTGGGATCATTTTCGCGGTATACCACCCAGCCACCTGTTGTTGCTTCAACCGGTGTACCTTTGCGTGCAAAAATATTGATACCCTTTTGCGCTTTCTGACCGCCAACATACCAGAATGATGCCGGATTCCAGTCGTATGGTTTAGCGCCTTCTACGGGTACATGGCGGTCTTCCGGTACCCAATAGCCCATCATAAAAACGGTGAGCGCGCCTAAAAATAATAATGGTTTTTCCATTTTATAAGCCCTCAGTGATTGTAATGTAACCTCCTTTAAGAAGTCTGATGCAGCAAATGCCGAAAAGTTCATCTTATGTTGTAAATATCCCACACTTTATGGCTAAAATAAAATTTATCCGATAAATAGCAGGTCTTTATCTGGCTGGCAAACTCAGTTTTTCAGTACCAATTGTTGTATTTCGACAACAATTTGTTGGTATTGCGCCGGTGCATTTTGATACCAGTCATTCAGATATTTTGAAAGGCTCCGGTCTTCAGTATTCGCCCCCAAATTCAGATAATTCAATGCTGCCCACTGACCGGGCTGCCGGTTCAGCAAATCCAGTATATGCGAAGCGAACTTCTCATTAAGACGCCGGTTTTGTGCGTAGGGGTTATCTTCAAGTACCTGTTTATTCTCCCGATACCAGTTAGATAAGTCAGGTGCAAATGTCCGGTGTTCTTGTTTCAGCATACTTTCCGCATAACGTTTTAGCTCCCGGGCATAAGATTTCCAGTTTGGATAAGGCGCCTCCACAGCCCATTGTTCCGCCATACGCTCCAGAACAAACAAACTGAATGCCTCACAGATTGACTCCTCAAACCATTGCTGACGAGTAACATTGTTAGGGGCAAGATCATAATTGGTTAGCAAGTGACACATCTCATGCGCAAACTGATAGGCCAGCTGCGCCCAATAGCGTCCCTTAACATCCAACAAGACAATATATTCATTCGCCGGCCCGCGCTCATACAAAGAAATCGGCCCTTTAGGGTCATTGCGTACAATCACTGTACCCAGCGAACGGCTTCCCACATAAGCTGAAATAACCTGATTGGCGGAATCTAAAACTGCTTTTACATCTTTGGGATCAGCATTACCCCACTCCGATTCAACCTTCAGATTGCCTAATGGCGCAAATGCCAGAGTTGAGACAGGCAAAAACAAAAAGAATAAGATTAATACACGGCTTATCTTTAGCATGGCAAAACACTCACTTTAAACAGCAGAGCAAGCCTGCTGTTCGGGGTAACAGGGAAGATGATTTCCCTATCAATATCAAATAAACACCGGGATACTGAATGAGCAGCCTAACAAGCTGCTATAAATCCCGGAGCTGTGGTTAATACCATCACCTCAATTCTGGCCCAACAGATTATTTTGCAATCAAAATAGAAATTTTTGCACACAAATTCCGCATTTAATAAGTTTATTGGCAGATAATAATCACAAAATTCGACCTGAAATCAGTATTGGTCTATTTTAGATAGCGACTGCACACAGTAAGTTTATAAAAATTTTATTGGAACTTTCCGTGATTTGAGACTGTCTTGCCTTGTCTGGATTGTCATTTTATGATTTCTTTCGGGGGAAGATAGTCTCAGTAATCACCGCAGTCTCCGGACTTTGAGGTGTTTTAAGTGCTGACAATCAAATAGGGATGTTATGTCAAAACTGGGTTTTATAAAGGCGCGCCATCTGCTGGCTCGTACTGGGTTTGGGGCTGAATGGGAGGAAGTACAACGCTTCCAGGCATTCACATTGGATCAGGCTGTTGCTTTCCTTATGAAAAACAAGGACATGTCGCTACCGCCTGTACCAAATTTTTCTAACTGGCAAAAAATGAGCATGCTCAACCGCAATATGGCGCGGCGTAAAATGGTCATGCGTATCGCCAAAACAGAAAAGCGCGGTCTTCAGGCCTGGTGGTTACAACACATGTTAACCACACGCAGCCCTTTTCTGGAGCGCATGACACTATTCTGGCACAACCACTTTCCTTCTTCAGTCCAGAAAACCAAGATGGCTTCTTTACTGGTTAACCAAAACCGTTTGTTACGCAAACATGCTTTGGGCAACTACGGACTGATGTTAAGGGAAATTGCCAAAGATCCCGCAATGCTGGTTTACCTTGATGGCTACCAGAACCGTAAAGGCGCTCTCAATGAAAACTTTTCCCGCGAGCTGCTGGAAATTTTCACTATCGGCCGTGGTCGTTACAGTGAACGGGACGTTAAGGAAGCCGCCAGAGCATTCACTGGCTGGACAATTAATCACCGGGGCCAGTTCGCATTTGACCGCACCCAACATGATGCTGGTGTAAAAACTTTCCTGGGGCAACGGGGGCGATTTCATGGCGATGACATCATTACCATATTGCTGAAAAACCCTCATACCGCCAAACGCCTTGCAGAAAAGCTCTGGCATGAGTTTATCAGTGTCTCACGCCCACACCCCGCAGTCATTGCCCAGTGGAGCAATATATTGATCAGATCGAACTATAATATGTCGATCATGATGCAGGTGATACTCAAAAGTCCGCAGTTCTGGGATCCCCGTAACCGGGGTAATTTAATCAAATCCCCGATCGAGCTCGCTATTGGCACACTACGCAGCCTGCCATATAGCCTGCCACGTAACGATCTTGCCCACAGCCTGAATAATCTTGGGCAGGGCGTATTTGAGCACCCTAATGTTAAAGGCTGGTCTGGCGGCCACGAATGGGTCAGCACACATTCACTACTTCGCCGCACTGCCCTATTAGCAAATTTAACCAGAGGAAACCTGAACACAAGACGGCGCAAATCCGGTGTGGAATTGCGACTGCCCAAAGTATCCAACGATCAGTTACGCAATTGGTTACTGGCCATTGAGCCGGTAAAGCCAATTGCTCATAATATGGATAGCAGACAACGGTATGTCAGAGAGCTGGTACTTGATCCGGCTTATCAGGTCACGTAGGGAAAGACGATGAATCGAAGAGATTTTATGCACCTCGCAGGTGCAAGCGCAATAATAGGAGCTATGCCTGAAATCACACTGGCAGCTCAAAATCCGGCATACAATGGCCGGATTCTGGTTTTGGTTGAGCTGAAAGGCGGCAATGATGGTTTCAATACCCTAATTCCATATGATGATGACCGTTATCACCACCTGCGCAACAAAATTGCTATAAAAAAACAAAACCTGATTCCACTCAAAGATGGCATGGGCATGCATAAGTCCCTGCAACCTCTGAAATCTGTTTGGGATGCCGGTGACATGGCCTGGATTCAGGGTGTTGGCTACCCTAACAGTATACTGTCACATTTTCGCTCCATGGATGTATGGGACACTGGTGTTCTGCAGGCTAACTCATCTGCTGGCTGGCTCAACAAAGTATTACCGCGCTTTAAACAGGGGCTGCATGGTATCGCTGTCAGTCGTGATCAAAATGCACTCGGCCCTTTATCCGGTAGCCACATCAATAGCATTTCAATGGAAAACCCACGAGCCTTTATGGCCCAAAACCGCTTAATAAAAAGCGTTGCTGTTAATAAACGCACAGCTGCATTAGCCCATGTTACCGGCACTCAACACCAGCTCTCCAATGTGGGAAAACAAATCGCCGCCAGGCTCCGTCACCCTAAACAAGTTCACATGCAGGCACCAAAAGGCGTGTTGGGGCATAGCCTGAAATCCGTTGCTGAGCTAATTGTTCATGGTGTTGATGCACCGGTTTATAAAGTCACCCAAAACGGTTTTGACACCCATGTAGGGCAGCCCGGGGCGCATGCGAACGCCCTCTATCATGTCGGCTATAATCTGGCTGCCTTTGCTGAAGCGATGAAACGGGCTGGTGTCTGGGATCGTATGCTGGTAGTGACATACTCTGAGTTTGGCCGTCGCATCAAAGAAAATAAAGGCCAGGGCACTGACCACGGCACAGCTTCTGCTCACCTGGTGATGGGGGGCAATGTACGGCCCGGCATCCACGGCCGCCACCCTAATTTGCATAGCCTGGATGCCAATGACAATGTCATGCACACCACAGATTTTCGTTCGATCTATGCGACACTGGCTCAACGCTGGTGGGGGCAACCAAACCTATGGCGCGGACACCGGCTTATTGGCTTCGTATAAAAACACCCGCTACAATGATCCGCCTTAATCATAGTCAGGTGTGTTAGCCATATGCTTAATCTCAGCGAGATCCTGCTGCAGGAAGGTGACAATATAACCAGCTTTGCAGCCCTTGAAAAAACTATCCAGCGTTATGCGCTGGAAAGCGGCAGTATTTTTTTTCAGGTTGATATTGAGCCACCTGCCTACGATGATCGTCCGGACAACTGGCAGGATCAGCTCGAAATTGCCTTTTCTTCTGCGCGGTAACTACTGATGTTCTGGCAGGAAGATGAAGACAAAACTCTACCCTGGCAAGCACCGGATGACATACTGGATGTCAGCTTCGCCATTAACTGCAGACAACTGCCACAGGATCATAACTGGGCACTGTCTGAAGCAATCAGGGAATATTTGCCCTGGATAGGTAAAGATCGTAGTAGCGGCGTACATAGCATCCATGTTGCCGGTGATGCAAATGGCTGGTTACGTCCTGAAGATAACAGTGACCAGCTACTCATACCTTCAAAACGCACCCGAATGATGCTGCGGATTCCCAAAAAGCGATTACCGGACACCCTTGAACTGGCAGGAAAAACGTTAGATATAGACGGTTACTCAATTGCGGTTGGCAAGGGCAAGGAAAAACCGTTCCTCAATGCCTCCGTTATTTTTGCCCGTTATGTACTGTCGGCCCCAAACGAAGCAGAAGATAGTTTTTTGCAACGTATGGCAGATGAAATAAAAGTAGTTGCTGATTTCAAAGTCAAAAAAATGATGTGCGGTAAAAGCCACTATCTCAGCACTCCAAACGGTTCGCAGTTCACCCGCCACCTGATGATCGCAGACCTTGAGAACGATCCGTCTATCCGCCTGCAACAATATGGATTAGGTGCCGGTCGGGAATTTGGCTGCGGGCTATTCCTGCCACATAAAGGCATAAAAACCCTAAAACCGACTGAATAGCATGGCGGCGATATCCTTTTCTAACCCGAAGAGGATATTAACCAGCAGCCATACCACAGTTTATTATATTGACAGAATTCAGTCATATCAGAGGCAGTATCATGGCAACCAAGCAGGAATTGATCGCAGAAATGCTCGAAATGCAGAAAAAATTCATGGCATATGAGCAATCCGGCGAGTTCAACGCCGAAGATTACTACGTCGGGGAATGGAAAGATTATCGTGAACGCTATACTGAAATAGCAGGTCAAGTCCGGGAATTAGCTTCTGAAGAAGCCGGTTTCTGGAAATAGTCAATCCGGCAACAAATCTGATTTTATAAAAAAACCGCTGTTAACAGCGGTTTTTTTAATATTGGCCAAACAGCCATTAATGCTCTCAAAGCAACACCGCTGCCGCATAGGCATCACCTACCAATACGGCCATGAAGGCCATCAGTATGATTAAGCTGATAAGGATAAACTGACGCATACTAGAACTCCCTGTCGCATCAGCAGATTACTTCATTCCCGGAAATAATCAGCCCACTGGTAAAAAGAAAATCACGCTCTGCTCCCATGAACTTTGCGTGCCTTACCTATAGGTTTAGTTGTTATGGCTGCATATTGCCAATAGAGTTAGCAAATATTGCTCAAAATCATCTAAATAATAGATATTTTTATCAAATTTTATCACTTATTAAGATCATTAGTTTTATTCCATACTCAAGGTATAGTGAAAAACTGAAACGGTGGTTATGATGAGTATTCTGAACAAACAACTCAATCGCGAAGAACTTGCAACGCTGGATCTTTTCCTTCAAGGGGCGTTAGCACCTTTAGAAGGTTATCTCACCCGGGAAGACCATGTGAGTGTCATTAAAGGCTGCAGGCTTGCTAATGGCTACTTATGGCCAATGCCATTCTCATTACAGCTATCACCGGCAGAAAAGTTACAGGTTCAACTATCCGGCCGTATTGCCCTTCTTGATAATGAGCAACGTATAATTGCCGAAGTCAATGCAAGCACACTCTATCGCTTACCCCCTGATATAGCGAAACAGGCAGGTAAATCCGCAGATTGCTGGTATGCAGGCGGTAACATTCAACCACAGGCTAAAGTGCTGCATTCTACGTTCAACCGTATCCGCCACAACACAGACTCTCTGCATACCAAGCTACAGGACAATAACTGGCAGCAGGTTATCGCATTGCATACTTCAGCAAAAATGAATTCACAGGATATGCAACAGGCCTGTCACTGGCTGAAACAACATAGCAACAATAACGGGGACGGGGGTATTTTGCTGCAGGTCAGCGCAGACGACGCACCGGATTTACCGCAGAACATGCGTCAATTACGCGCCAACATTCGATGCAATGCGGCTAAGCAAGTAAATTTAAGTGTATTACCGGTATTGCCTGAGCTTAGTCCCGAGCGACAGCTTATTTTGCAGGCACGCATTGCTAAGAACTACGGCGCAACAGGCTTTATTCCTGGCTCGGCAGTGCCACGTTCACACCAACAATTACTGCTCAAACACCGTGATGAGCTGGGCTTAGAGTTATTGCTGAGTAAACGCTCTCAGTTTGCGCAACCGCAATGTACAGCAAACGCTCAGGCTGAACTTAGCATAGCTGCGTAAAGCCACAAGGCGTTATGTTCATTGAAAACAAGGCATATAAAAATAAGGCCACCTTGCGGAACAAGGTGGCCTAAATTACTGCGCTGCTGGTTCGAGGGTATAGACCTGCAGCCACATCTACTACGAGGGAGGTAGTGTGTAACTGTAAGTCGCAAGCATTTCAAAAACGGTTCAAAAATAGTTTAAAAAAATCGCACTTTTTTTGAATATTTTTTCAACCACCTCTCAGCCAAAAACAACCTACTGATTCAGAAGGAAAATTAGGCAGCTGCCGCACGTGAAGCACGTTTGCGCTCGTGTTCAATCAGGTGGCGTTTACGAATTCTGATACTCTGTGGCGTCACTTCAACCAATTCATCATCATCAATAAACTCCAGTGCCTGCTCCAGAGTAAACCGTACCGGCGGGGTCAGAATTAAATTCTCATCAGTACCGGAGGCACGCACATTCGTCAGCTGTTTACCTTTCAGCGGATTAACCACCAAATCGTTATCCCTGCTATGAATGCCAATCACCATGCCTTCGTAAACCTCTTCCGCATGGCCGATGAACAGCTTGCCGCGCTCCTGCAAGTTAAACAGTGAGTACGCCAGTGCCTTACCTGTTGCGTTAGCAATCAACACGCCATTGTTGCGCTGACCGATGCGTCCTGCTTTATAAGGGCCATAATGGTCAAAAGTGTGGTAAAGCAAACCAGTACCGGAGGTCATTGTCATAAAGTCGGTCTGGAAACCAATCAAGCCACGTGAAGGCATCAGGTATTCAAGGCGCACCCGACCTTTACCATCGGGTTCCATATTCTGCAAATCACCACGACGCAGACCAAGTGCTTCCATAATGCTTCCCTGATGCTGATCCTCAACATCCAGTGTCACACTTTCATATGGCTCTTCACGTTCACCATTTTCGCCTTCACGGATAATGACTTCCGGACGCGATACTGCCAGCTCGTAACCTTCACGGCGCATATTCTCAATCAGAATACCCAGGTGCAGCTCACCACGGCCGGAAACACGGAATTTCTCCGGATCATCTGTCGGCTCTACCCGCAGTGCAACGTTGTGCAGTAACTCCTGTTGCAAACGCTCCTGCAAACGGCGTGATGAAGTGCCGGTTTTTACTTCTTTACCGGAAAATGGTGAAGTATTAACCAGGAAGGTCATCGTAACGGTTGGCTCATCCACCGTCAGTGCAGGCAACGCCTGAACATGATCCGGATCACACAGCGTATCGGAGATATGCAATTCGTCCATACCGGAAAATGCAATAATATCACCGGCCTGAGCCTCTTTTACCTCAATACGTTCCAGACCATGGAACCCCAAAATCTTCAGTACCCGGCCATTACGCGACTTACCGTCAGTGCCTATTGCTTTAACCTGGGTATTACTTTTGACCCGCCCCTGCTTGATACGGCCAATGCCAATGACGCCCAGATAAGGACTGTAGTCCAGCTGGCTAATCTGCATCTGAAAAGGTGCATCAGGATCAACATCCGGCGCAGACACGTGCTCCAGAATCGTCTGGAACAATGGCGTCATATCACCTTCGCTGACATCCTCTTCCAACCCGGCAAAACCGTTCAGCGCCGAAGCATAAACCACCGGAAAATCTAACTGCTCATCAGTTGCGCCCAGCTTATCGAACAAATCAAAGACCTGATCCATAACTTTTTCAGGGTTAGCACCAGGCCGGTCAATTTTATTAATGACAACAATTGGCTTAAGCCCATGGGAAAAGGCCTTTTGCGTCACAAATCGTGTCTGAGGCATTGGGCCATCAACAGCATCAACTAACAGCAGGACGGAATCCACCATCGACAGAACGCGTTCGACTTCACCGCCAAAATCAGCGTGTCCGGGAGTGTCTACAATATTAATACGATACTCAGTATTATCTGCCGGGTTCAGCCAGTTGATCGCCGTATTCTTTGCCAGAATCGTAATGCCGCGTTCTTTCTCCAATGCATTGGAATCCATAACCCGTTCATCAACATCCGCACGTGCATCGAACGTACCGGACTGCTGCAGCAGTTTATCCACCAGTGTGGTTTTGCCATGGTCAACGTGGGCAATAATGGCAATATTGCGTAGATTATGAATCACAATGCTTTACTCAAACGAACAAAAAGAAGCGGATTATACGCAACCCAAGTTAAATTCCTATGAATTCCGGTCATTTAGCCAGGAAAAATCCCCGAAAGTCCCTCAGGATTAAAGAAAAGTCAACCATATTGCCATCACTTATCACAAAATCACTTCCTTTTATCCCATTCTGAACGGCAGCAAAACAGATAAAAGCTCATCATGAATTGAAATTTTTTATATTTAATCAGGAATAGGGTAATGAACAAATTTAACCTGACAACAGCTGTCTTTTTCAGCATGTTCGCCAGCAGTGCTTTTGCCGGTGGCGCTTCACCCTTTTATCTTGGTGCCACAATTGGTAGTGGCCATGTGGACAATGGCGCAAGCCAGATGGACAACTACGGCTTTTGTGAAAAAGCTCACGCTGACAACGAAGATTGTCGCATTGGGGATGGTGGCAGCGTCGGGCACATCTATGGTGGTTTCCAGATCAGCGAAAGTCTGGCTATTGAAGCCGGTTATGCTGACCTGGGTAATACCGCATCGTATTACTACACAGACCCAATAGATGTTTCTCAGGAAACCACGGGTATCACTGTTGCTGGTGTACTCCGTCACCGTGTCAGCCAGACATCACCATTACATGTATACGGTAAAGCAGGCGCAATGCGTTGGACAACTGAAACCCACTCGCGTATTGATTACCCCGGCACAGCCAAAGACAGTGGCGTTAGTGCACTGGTTGGCGCAGGTCTGGAATATGAGCTAAATCACAATGTTTCACTAAAAGCCGGCTGGGATCGTTACTATGATGTTGGTGAGAGCGCCCACCTCGTTGAAATTCACGATCATGGACACGATATCAACACACTGGAAACAGATGTTGATGTGTACTCTGCCGGGGTCAATGTTTCATTTTTCTAAGTCAGATGTCATGCAAGGTTTCTGACTCCTTCTCACTTGCCTGCTTATTTCATTAAGTAGGCAAGTCCTTTTTTCAGCATCGATCAAAATACCAATTCAGCTTTCTCTGTCTCAATCCAATTTTCAACCTGAGTCAAAATCTCTTCTACTGAACGTCCTCTGGTTTTAATCGGCTCACCAATACTCACAGTGATAGTACCAGGCTGTTTGATGTATGAGTGCTTAGGCCAGCTCGCTCCCGAATTATGTGCAACCGGCACAACCGGATAGCGTGAATATTCAGCTAAAATTGCCCCACCCGGCCGATAAGGCTTTTTCTCGCCCGGTTTGACTCTGGTGCCTTCCGGAAAGACCACAATCCAGATACCTTCATCCAAACGGTCTTTACCCTGAATTTTCACCTGTTCCACAGCAGTCCGGCCAGCTGTCCGGTCAATAGCAACCGGCCGGGTCATTTTCAGCCCCCAGCCAAATACCGGAATCCGGAACAACTCTTTTTTCAGCACCCAGGTCAAAGGCGGAAAAATCTGAGCCACAGCCATCGTTTCCCAGACTGACTGATGGTTTGCCATAATAATTGCTGCCGAATCAGTAGGAATATTTTCCCTGCCAACGATGCGATAATCGACACCACAACTGACTTTTAACCACCACAAACTAATGTCAATCCACTTTTTTAAGACGGGATAACAAATATGGTAAGGAAAGAATGCCAGGACAGGTAAAATGAATAAATAGGCAGTCGTCGTTAAAATAAAGCCTATCCAGAACAGGGTCGCCCGCATTCCAAGCCAGAACGTTCTGATAACACCCATGATACTATCCTTATTACTTACAACAGTCAGAAACAGGCTATTTCTGCCAACAATTGATTCATAATCTGCATCGCCTGACCGCGATGACTAATACGGCTTTTCTCTACTGTATCCAGCTCAGCTGCACTACAGCCATGTGTGGGCACATAAAACAAGGGATCATACCCGAACCCCTGTTCACCGGCAGGAGACAGTAGAATCTGCCCCTCCCAGCTTGCCTCGGCGATCAATGGTACCGGATCTCTTGCATCACGCGCAAAAACAATACAGCAGCGGAAACGGGCACTGCGCTGTTCGACAGGAACATCCTGTAACTCAGCCAGCAACTTACGGTTGTTTGCGGCATTACCGGCCCCGACACCCGAAAAGCGTGCAGAGTATATTCCGGGTTGTCCCTGTAAAGCATCCACAACGATTCCAGAGTCATCCGCCAGTGCTGGCAAGCCCGTAAACTCCGCAGCATTCCGGGCTTTTAGAATAGCGTTCTCGACAAAGCTAAGACCGGTTTCATCTGCCTCAGGTACATTTAAAGCAGATTGCGGCACAACATCAGCACCCAGACCTGCCAGCAGTATAGAAAACTCTTTTAACTTTCCGGCGTTACCGCTGGCCAACACAACCTGCTTTGTCATTCTGCCAACGCCTGGTTCTGGGTCACAATAATTTCATTGATACCTTTTTCTGCCAGAATCAATAACTGATCCAGCTCTTCGCGGCGGAAAGCATGACCTTCAGCAGTTCCCTGTAGCTCAATAAACTGACCGGCTTCGTTCATCACCACATTCATATCCGTCTCAGCATTAGAGTCTTCAGGATAATCCAGATCCAGAACCGCAGCACCGTTATAAATGCCAACCGATACTGAAGCTACCTGCCCATGGATCGGGTCTTTTTTGATTTTCCTCTGCTTCATTAAAACTGAACATGCATCACGCAACGCTACATAAGCACCGGAAATAGATGCTGTCCGGGTGCCACCATCTGCCTGCAGCACATCACAGTCTAAAGTAATCTGCCGCTCACCCAGGGCCTCCAGATCCACCACCGCACGCAATGAACGCCCAATCAAACGCTGAATCTCCATTGTACGACCACTTTGCTTACCTTTAGCCGCTTCACGCATCATCCGGCTATTGGTAGAACGTGGCAACATACCGTATTCAGCAGTCACCCAGCCCTGACCTTTTCCTTTCAGAAACGGTGGCACACGCTCATCCACTGTCGCGGTACACAATACCCTGGTATTGCCAAATTCAACCAATACTGAGCCTTCAGCATGGCAGGTATAATGTCGGGTGAATTTAACTGCACGCATTGCATCATGGCTACGGCCACTTGGTCTTTCAGGGTGGTGTCCAGAATCGCTACTCATTCAATTTCCTTGCTGTTCGCGACAAAAACGCCCGATTATACTCACACGCTACTATTTGCGAAGTGAAATATGCACACTTCTGCAAACCTGCTTGCTACGGAAAACTAGACTTCCTCCAACAGCATACTGCGTCCAGTCATTCCGACAGGCTGCTCCAGCCCCATTAATTGCAATATCGTCGGGGCAATATTTGCCAGACCAGCACCAGTGGATAAACGCCAGTTCACTTTATCCATGATTAAGCAGGGCACCGGGTAAACGGTATGTTGTGTATTTGGCTCACCGGTTAACGGATCGATATATTCATCACAATTACCGTGATCGGCAGTTAACAGGACGGAATATTCGCTGTTTACTGACTCATCCAACACGCGCCCTACTTCCTTATCCAAAGCTTCGACCGCCTTAATTACCGCACCCGGCACCGCCGAATGACCAACCATATCGCCATTAGCAAAATTCACTACGATAAATGCATATTGATCGCTTTGCATAGCCGCAATCACCGCATCAGCCACTTCCGGAGCACTCATCTCCGGCTGCAGATCGTAAGTCTCGACCTGTGGTGAATCGATTACCTGTCGTTCTTCTCCTGCATAAGCCTGTTCACGCCCGCTATTAAAGAAAAAGGTGACATGAGCATATTTCTCAGTTTCTGAACAATGAAACTGCTTTAAACCAGCCTGACTAATGGTGGCAGCCAGGTTAGTCGTTGGCCGGTCAGGCGCAAACATCACAGGTAACGGGTAATTTTTATCGTATTCAGTCAGTGTAGTTAGTGATGCTAAACCAAAACCATCACGTTCAAACCCGGAAAAACCCTCTAAAGCCAACGCCTCTGTCATCTGCCTGGGTCGGTCATTACGGAAATTAAAAAACACAACTTCATCACCCGTTGTTATGGTTTCAGCATCAGGCAATAAACGTGGTTTAATAAACTCATCTCCCTCATCCGCCGCATAAGCATCAGTAATTGCACTCATACCATCAGTGGCACTGATACCTGTACCCTTTACATAAGCATCCCAGGCCACTTTCGTCCGTTCCCAGCGCTGATCACGATCCATGGCATAGAAGCGCCCGCAAATACTCGCCAGCTGACCACCGGTTTGCTGCAATACCTGCTCAAGACGTTCAATATATTGTCCGGCACAACGTGGCGCAGTATCGCGACCATCAGTAATTGCATGCACAACCGGCTTGACACCATGAGTATGGCAAACCTGTAACAAGGCTTCGAGATGGTTCAGGTGACTGTGCACACCACCATCAGATACCAAGCCCATCAAATGCAGCGGACGCTGTGCTTCTTTCGCTCTGGAAACAGCAGCCAGTAAGGCCGGATTCTGTGCAAGACTACCGTCTTCTATTGCCTCATCTATCCTGACCAGATCCTGCTTCAGAATCGAACCACAGCCGATAGTTATATGCCCTACTTCGGAGTTTCCCATCTGCCCATCCGGCAGGCCAACTGACAAGCCGGAGGCCTGTAGGGTTGTGTGAGGGTGCTTGCCAAAGTACTTATCAAGATTTGGGGTGTCGGCCTCATATACCGCATTATATTTTTTACTGGGGTTTACACCAAAGCCATCAAGGATGATAAGAAGCGTTTTCCGGCGTAAAGCCGTTTCTGGATTAAGCATTTTTCTGTCTGGATCTCAGGAAAAATTAAAAGCAGCTATTCTAACAATTGCCCGGCATATTTTCTTTATGGATTGACTTTTGGCCGGAGATAAGATAACTAAATGATTGGCAATAACAGTAACAATAATAATGGCTTAAAAACAATCAAAGGGCTTTAAAATGACCATAAACTCTGTGTCTTTCCTCCGTGCTCTGCATTGGCTTAATGCAGGATGGCATTATTTTTCTGCCAACATTGGCGCGTGGTTTGCTATGTCGCTACTGTTCTTCATCAGTATCGCTATACTTATTATGATTCCGGCAGTAGGCATTTTTATTATGGTGCTGTTGCTGCCCATATTTTTTGCCGGTTTGCTCTATGCTGCAGATCGTAGTGAACATGGCACTTCACCACAGGTTGAGTACATCGCTTTTGGTTTTGGCCTGCAACCACCAAGACTCAATCTGTTTTTGCTAGGTGCACTGATGCTGTTGTATTTTCTGTTGCTAATCCTGGCACTATCACCTTTCAGTAGCGCAATATTTCAGAGTCTTTATCCGATTTACAATACCGGATCATACACAACACCAGAGATCAGCCTGCTGACACAAGGCTTTCTCCACCAACATCCACTGATTCTATGGGCACAACTTCTGATTCTGATTGGAGGGTTTGCTGCTTTCGCGCACGCTGTACCACTGACCCTCTTTGAGGGAGTCAACCCGTTGAAAGCCGTACAACTCAGTTTACAGGGATTTATCCACAACCTTGTGCCAGTTTCAATATTACTTGCTCTGAGTCTTTTATTAGCGGCACTGGCCACTTTTGCTTTTGGGATAGGCTTTCTGATTTTGTTGCCGGTATTGGTAGGGGCAAACTATGCCAGCTACCGGGATATTTTTATCGCAGAGACCGAAGAGCTGGCAACAGCATAAGCCAAAGGGAACCAG
>JBMZDK010000038.1:0-21360 GCA_049614265.1 Thiolinea sp. | reverse complement strand
GGCATATTGCACGCGGCGTGGAAAGTGTCCGGGACACTGAAGCTGTGCTACGCACCGTGCCACCGGTTTCCGCCGTCTGTGAAGCAACTGCTGACAGCATCCCTGACTCCGGTGCGCCATATGCCACTCTGGACGACCTGAAAAACTGTGACGGGTTGGCATTAGGTAGTCCCGGACGTTTCGGTAATATGGCAGCCCCATTAAAATACTTCCTTGAGCAAACCAGTGCGATGTGGCTATCAGGCAGCCTAAGCGGCAAACCTGCCGGTGTATTTACCTCAACATCCAGTATGCATGGCGGCCAGGAAAGTACGCTGCTCTCGATGATCACGCCATTATTGCATCATGGTATGCTGATTAGCGGCTTGCCCTACACAGACGCAGACCTGATTAGCACCCAAAGCGGCGGCACGCCCTATGGCCCCAGCCATGTATCAGGCAGCGACAGTCAACGCCCCCTGCAAGACGAAGAGCAGCGTCTGTGCTTTGCGCTGGGCAAACGCCTCGCAGAATTAACGGTTAAACTGTAACGATGAAAATGGATATCGATGTTCCCCTGCAAGCCTGGTGGGTACGTGGCTGTGCAATTGGTGGGCTATTTGGCCTGATCGGCTTAATCTGCATCTGGAATGGCTGGCTTGCGCCGATACAGGAAGTGCCGCTTTGGCTGGAAATGCTGATATTTATTCTGCCACTGGCATTATTAATCCGGGGCATCCTGCGTGGCCTGCCTGCCACTCATGTGTACGCCACCATCGTTTCGCTGATTTACCTGATATTTGGCTGCTGGTACGCCTTCACTCCAAATGAAGAAGTCTATGGCTACCTAATGCTGCTATTTGCCACCATGCTATATATTGGTGGTTTTTTTGGTGCAAAATTACTGGATAGACGCCCACGAAAAGTCTGAGAAAGAAAAAATCCGGCTTCATTCAGCCATAAGTGGCAATCCAGGTTTTACTATACCTTCCGACAAAAACAATACATCGGGCTACACTATGAAAACCGGTTTACTTCCAGCTGCTTTATGCATCTCGTTAACCCTGCTGCTCAGCACAGGTAATAGCCTGGCAGAACAGCTTTCTGCTTCGTTATGGCAGGATATTTCTGCAAAAGATACAACAAAAAATAATGCTGAAACCAGTCGCCGCATAGTACAGCTGGACGAAAATCAACTGAGGCACCTGATTGCCAATACCTCACATCAGACAACATATCAGCGCAACACTGAAAACCCAGACAACCTTCTGAACCTGGAAATACCCTTGCCCAATGGCAGTAATGCAAGCATTACACTGCAACCGGTAGCACTATTATCAGCGGAATTACAGCAACGCTACCCCCTGATAAAAACCTGGAAAGTCAGCAGTGATCACCCTGATATTATTTCCGGGCGTGCCGAGCTTACTGCACGTGGTTTTTATGTCATGTTACGCAGCCGTGATGGTGATCAATGGTTGATTGAGCCAGACAATAACCCCGCCCAAACAACAACTCAGCACTACCAGAGTTTCAGCAAACGACAGTCAGGCAAACAACAGCCCCAAACATTCAGCTGTGGTGTCACAAACACGGGAAGTAGTGGTTTGTCATGGACAAACAAAAACACCCTGAACTTAACAAACCCTCCCAATCAGAATCTCCGGAATTATGCCCAACGCCCGGGGGAAAATCTGCTGAGCTATGACTTGGCAGTTTCCGCAACCGGCGAATACACGCAGAAATTTGGTGGCTCTCAAGCCTCAGCCTACAGCGCTATTATCACCACAGTAAACCGCATCAATGAAATTTACGAACAGGAACTGGGCATTACCCTGAAACTGGTGAGCGGCACTGAAACCGTTTTCACCGATCCGGCTAACGATCCTTTCGACAATACCTCTTCATTGTTATCTGCTTATCAAAACCAGCAGGTACTCGACACACTGGTTGGCTCTAATCGCTACGATATCGGCCATGTCTTAGGCTCAGCTTTTGGTGGAGATGGCATTGCTTTAGTATCTTCAGTTTGTGGTAACGGTCAGAAGGCACAGGGCTTTACCGCCTCCAATATCCTGGTAGGTGACAGCTTTATTGTCGATTATGTGGCTCATGAACTTGGTCACCAACTGGGTGCCACCCACACTTTTAATGGTACACGGAGTAGCTGCGGTGGCGGTGGCCGTATCGCAGAAACTGCATTTGAGCCAGGTAGTGGCGGCACAATCATGAGCTATGCCGGCTTATGTGGAGCAGATAACTTTCAGCAAAACGTTGACCCGCAATTCCATATTGGCTCTATCGAACAAATACATAAACTGACGCACAATGGAAGTGCCGCCGCCTGTGCAACTAATATCAGCCTGAACAATAAACTACCGGTAGTAAATGCCGGTAATGATCATACCATTCCGGCTCGCACTCCTTTCATTTTAAATGGCAGCGCCAGCGACAGTGATGGCGACACGCTGTTATATGGCTGGGATCAGGTTGATTTAGGCGCGGCTTCAGCTCTGGGTACAGATACCGCCAATAATGCATTAATTAAAAGCAACAGGCTAAGCAACTCAGGCTTACGTCATGTCCCGGATATTGCGGGTTTGCTCAATACCTCGCAAGCCTTTAGCAGTGGTGAAAGCCTGCCACGCTCAAACCGGGAGTTAAACTTCCGCCTCATTGTGCGGGATGGCAAAGGCGCAAGCAGCAACGATACGGTAAAGCTGAACGTGCATGACACTGGCCAGCGTTTCAGCGTCCTGCACCCGGCGAGTAGTCTGAGTCCGGGAAGCCATGAAATTCGCTGGCAAGTTGCCGGAACAGATCAAGCCCCCATCAATTGTGCAGAAGTCGATATCGCCTACACCAATAACCAGGGAACAACCTTTATCGATGTTCTGCGCAATACGCCGAATGATGGCGCTGAAACCGTACAATTAAACAACCGCGTTCAAAATATTCGGGTTAAATGCAGCAGCAATGTCTTTTTTGCACTCTCCGGTACCACGCCTCATGTCGCCAGCTATAAAAACGACACTGATCAATCAACCGACGATAATACAGATACAAATACCGACGGAAACGATAATACCAATCCCGTTGGTGGTGGCGGATCAATACCTTTACCGCTATTATTAATCAGTGGAGCTATTGTTATATTCATCCGCTTGCGCCACACAATGAGCAGGCACGCTAACCGGCAAAGGACTGCAACATCATGAGCAGAATCAATCACCCAGCAGTTTCAACTTTAAAGGCCACACTTCCGTACACTTTGCCATTGGTTTGCATACTTCTGGTTACAGCATGTATGGATTCCAACAAAAAGCCAACGCCCTCTGTCACTTCTACAGCCAACCAGCAAGATGAACAGTTCATCGCCAAACTGGCAACGTTGAAGACGCTGAACCCGGTCGCAGATGCTCAACAAGCAATTAGTACAGATAAACGCTACTTTTTATGCAATGTGGGGCGCAGCGCCACTGTTCCCGGGCTAACGCCTGATGTTTATAATGCAGCTAAAAACAACTGCCCGACACGGTGCCTTGATGGTGTTACTGATGCTATTTATGGCCGCAATCACGCAAAATACCTGAGTGCAGCCATCGCTTATTCAGCAAGCTGGAATCAAGTTATGATCAATGTGTGCGATACATAGCAATATAGCAATCAGACCTTTTCAGCCTCACATACAATTTTCTCGGCCTCCAATTTTGGCATTGGCCCGGCATCAAACTCGCTATTCAGACGATTGATTTCCTGACACATTTTATTCATGCGGTCTTCCATCAAATGGATATGATCAAGCATGCGATTCACCGCATTTGCAGTTGGATCAGGCATATCCCGGGTTGCCCCATAAGCATCAAAGCCAATTTTCTCCGCCATAGCTTCACGCCGCGCATCTGCAAATGCCGGTCTCCGAACCACCTGTTTTCCCGGCACACCCACCACAGTAGTATCTTTTGGTACATCCTTCACCACGACTGCATTGGAACCGACACGTGCATCATCATGAATTGTGATCGGACCAAGCACTTTCGCTCCGGCTCCAATAACAATATTATTTTTCAGCGTTGGGTGCCGTTTACCCGGACTCCAGCTGGTACCACCCAAAGTGACGCCATGATAGAGCGAGCAATCATCACCAATCTCTGCGGTTTCCCCAATGACAATCCCCATACCATGGTCAATAAAGAAACGGCGACCAATCGTAGCACCAGGGTGGATTTCAATACCGGTATATAGCCGGGGAATATTAGACAGAAAACGCGCCAGCCACTTAAAGCCTTTACCCCATAACCAGTGATTCAGGCGATGCCAGATGATGGCGTGAATACCAGGACTGGTAGTAATAATCTCAAGAACATTTCGCGCTGCCGGATCACGGTCGAAGACACACATGACATCTTCGCGAATATGCTTAAACATGGGCTACCCCGAATCATTTATTAGAGGCAATTTATTATCACCGTTAGCAGCGAAAAGCGCAAAAAACTGTTATGTGATAGGGATAAGAGCCGGGTTCATGTTCTGCATCATTATTTTTTATTGATACTTTGCATAGAGTGAATCAACCGAGTGCTCAAACAGTTCTTTCAACTGGATTTTAGCCTGCTCAACCGATACGACATCAAAATGCTTATTTACAGCCCGCCTGCCAAATAAGCCAAGCACACCAGTTTTCAGCACAATATCCAAATCAAGCAATGCTTCAGCTATGCCTGTCGGCGTCAACTGAAAACAAGCATGCTTCCCGCCCGGCTCACCAAGTGTAAAAAACAGCGCACCACCCTCACCATACTTTTCCGACAATTCCGCTTCTTTCACCCAGGGAAAATTATCGACCACCTCACAAACATCCTGATAGCTTGTCGCCACCTGCTCATGATTAATCAACTCCGGTCCTTCTTCCCGGCACTGGTAAGATACTCTGATCATCTTGCTCTCCTCTTCAGTTGCTTTCCCAATAATTACATAACTTCCCTAAACGCAGACACAAGGGCTTTCAGGCGCTTAATGTCCTTTGCTCTGTTAAACAGCGGGCTTTAGACTATTGTCACCCCACTGAGTGTTGCTACTTAAAGTTCAGGATAACGCTACTCTTTTGTAAAAAGTTGGCTAATCCCACAAAAGCACGTATCGTGCAATGATTGAAAGCCCGCTTTCATAAACCACTAAAACCGGAGGAGAATCATGCTACAGGTGTTACGCATCCAGGGCTTTATTGCCTTTATCACCGTCGTATTCCTGAATGCTTTTGTCGATCTCGGCCATAAGATAATTATCCAGAACACCATCTTTAAAATATACGATGGCCCAACACAGATCATCTTAACAGCAATTGTTAATGCGCTGATTCTCCTGCCATTTATTATGCTATTCACCCCGGCGGGGTATCTGTCAGATAAATACCCCAAACACCTGATAATGCGCTATAGCGCCTGGGGTGCAACCATTCTAACGTTGCTTATCACGCTTAGCTATTACATGGGCTGGTTCTGGTTCGGCTTTGGCATGACTTTTTTACTGGCCATGCAAAGCGCTTTCTATGGCCCGGCAAAAATTGGTTACATCCGCGAGCTGGCGGGAGAAACCAAACTTCCACAAGGCAATGCGCTGGCACAGTCCACTGCCATGATTTCCATCCTGATCAGCACCTTCTTCTTTTCCGTTCTTTTCGAAAGTCTGTTGAAAGATGTAATGCTCACCGACAAATCCAGCGTATTACAGAACGTCGCTCCACTGGGTTGGTTATTAGTGGGTTTCACTCTGCTTGAACTGTGGCAGGCTTACCGGATTCCAAAAACCAGCGAGATGAATCCTGACATTCAATTTGACCATAAAGATTACCTGACCGGCAAAACGGCCAAAGCTAACCTGCACCGGGTCTGGAGTCACCAGATTATCTGGCTCACGATTATGGGGGTCTCAATATTCTGGGCCATCTCGCAGGTAGTTCTTGCCACCTACCCTGCTTTTGCTAAAGAACACCTCGGTATTACCAGCACGGCAGAATTGCAGGGAATTATGGCATTCGCCGGCATTGGAATCATGACCGGATCTCTTTTAGCGGGTTATATCTCACGCAATCACATCGAAACCGGACTGGTACCAATTGGCGCAGTGGGGATTACCCTGTGCCTGATACTCATGGCCTGGCTGGACAGCCCTGTTTTACAGGCCGTTAATTTCATGGCGCTCGGTGTAATGGGAGGGTTATTCATTATTCCACTCAACGCTATGATGCAATACCACGCCCCCAAAGAACACCTTGGCCGTGTACTGGCCTCTTACAATATGCTCAATAATGTGCTCATGCTGAGCTTTCTTGGCCTGACGATTCTCATGGCACTGGTTGGTTTTAACAGCCTGTATATGTTTATTTTCCTGATTTTGGTTGCACTGGGCACAGCCGTCTACTCCATTATCAAACTGCCGCAATCACTGCTCCGCTTCGTTGCCAGTCGTTTATTTCGTGCCCGCTACCGCCTGAAAGTGCAGGGATTTGATAACTTGCCCACTGAGGGCGGTATGTTATTAATGGGCAATCACATCAGCTTTATTGACTGGGCTCTGGTACAAATGGCCTTTCCACGTGAACTGCACTTTGTTGTCGAGAAAGGCTATTACGAACGCTGGTACCTGCAACAAATGTTGAAAATGCTCAACGTCATTCAGATAGACCCGGAAAATAAAGCCGGGATGAGCGCAAAAATCCATGAACTCCTGAACAATGGCGAGGCTGTATGTTTATTTCCGGAAGGTGCAATCAGCCGTACCGGCCAGCTATCTGCCTTTAGCAAGGATTATGAAACCGCCGTTCAGGGTACCGGTGCAACCATCATCCCTTTTTATCTGCACGGTCTTTGGGGCAGCCGTTTCTCCCGTTCCAGTGGATTTTTCCGCCAGTCCCGTCAATCCGGCTTTAAGCGTGACATTATGGTGTCTTTTGGCGAACCATTGCCTTCTGATACGCCGGCACACCGCCTGAAACAACAGGTGTTTGATTTATCCTTCAGCTCATGGGATACCTATTCGAAAACACTTGATCCGCTCCCCGTCAACTGGCTACGTTCAGCAAAACGCCATGGTTTTCGCCTGGCTGCCAGTGATGTTGAAGGTGAACCACTGAGTAATAACCGACTGGTCACCGGGGTATTATTATTTGCCGGGCTAATAAAAAAATACAGTCCAGAGCAAAACATCGGCTTGCTTCTCCCAACCAGTGTCGCCAGCTGCATTACCAATATGGCTGTCCTCTCACTGGGAAAAACCGTTGTTAACCTGAATTACACCGCCAGTACAGAAGCACTGCAAAGTGCGGTAAAACAGGCAGATATAAAACATATTTACACCTCTCGCTTATTCCTGAAACGGTTAAAAGAACGCAATATTGACATTGCAGCTATTTACCCGGATACACCACTGATTTATCTGGAAGACCTGCGTAAAGACATCACACAAACACAGCGCATCACCACGCTACTAAAAGTTATACTCCTGCCAACAGCTTTGTTACAGGCGTTACACATCCAACGCATTAATATGGAAAGTACTGCGGCTATTCTGTTTTCCAGCGGCAGTGAAGGTGCTCCCAAAGGCGTACAGCTCTCTCATCGTAACCTCGCCACCAATTCGCGTCAGGTCTCCGATATGCTGAATACGCTGGAAAACGATGTAATTATGGGGACGCTACCTGCATTCCATGCCTTTGGCCTAACCGCAGGCGTGCTGTTGCCATTATCTGAGGGCATTCCGGTTGTTTGCCACCCTGATCCGACAGATGCCGTCGCTATCGCCAGGGGTGTTGCTAAATACGAGGCAACGGTGCTCTTTGGCACAGCCACCTTCTTCCGTCTTTACGCCCGCAATAAAAAGATTCATCCACTGATGATGCAATCACTGCGCTACATCGTTGCGGGTGCCGAAAAGCTGCCGCCCGAAATCCGTCAGCTATTCATGGAACGCTTCAATAAAAATATCCTTGAAGGTTACGGCACCACAGAAACATCTCCTGTTGCCGGTGTGAATGCGCCGGATCAGCTGGAAACTGATACCTGGACATTCCAGCCAGCTAACCGTTTAGGCACCATTGGCTTGCCATTACCAGGCACCAGCTTCCGCATCGTTGACTCAAATACTCTGGAGAAATTACCTACCGGCGAGGATGGTTTGATCCTTATTGGCGGGCCACAGGTGATGCAGGGCTATCTGAATAACCCGGGGAAAACGGCTGAAGTTATTGTCGAACTGGACGGACATCGCTGGTATAAATCCGGCGATAAAGGTCATGTCGACAAGGATGGCTTTCTCACCATCGTTGATCGTTATTCGCGTTTTGCCAAACTGGGTGGTGAGATGGTAAGCCTAAGCGCGGTTGAACAGGAAGTGCGAAATATCCTGCAGCAACCAGAACTGGAACTGGTTGCGGTTAATCTGCCGGATGCCAAAAAAGGAGAGAAGGTTATTCTGCTAATAGCCGGAGAACATGAACCAAAAGCCATCAAACGTCAACTGATTGACGGAGAGATGAATCCACTCATGATACCCGCCGTCATTCAAGCGGTAGAAGAAGTTCCAAAGTTAGGCAGCGGCAAAACAGACTTTGCCACTGCACGAAAAGTCGCTGAACAATTGTAGAATATAACCAGAGACAGTTCTAATACAGGACTGTCTTTGGCGTAGTTTCTCCCACCACCAGCATTTTCAGTGAAGCACTGACACGATCAGCCAGCCGTTGGATTAAATCTTTCTGTACCGTAAAGTTGACCATACTTTCGGCACCAATTAACTCGCGGGCAACGTACGATGTGCTGCCCAAACCATCAACCAAGCCCAGTTCAACGGCTGTTTCACCCGTCCAGAACAAGCCACTGAATATATCAGGATTATTCTTCAACCGGTCACCACGGCCATCTTTGACAACCTTGATAAACTGTTGATGTGTTACATCAAGCATTTTTTCAACGTGCGAAATCTGCCCCGGCTCTTCCGGCAGGAATGGATCAAGCATGCCCTTATTCGCGCCTGCAGTATAAAGTCGCCGCTCGACACCCAGCTTTTTCATCGCTTCAGTAAAACCAAAACTATCCATGCGCACACCAATGGAACCAACCAGGCTGGCTTTATCGGCATAAATCTCGTCTGCAGCAACTGCAATGTAATAACCACCGGAAGCGCACATATCAGACACTACTGCATAAACCGGAATATCTTCATATTTTTCCCGTAAGCGACGGATTTCATCATTGATATAGCCCGCCTGCACCGGACTACCGCCAGGGCTGTTGATACGCAGGATCACGCCCCTGGTTTTCTCATGCTCAAATGCTTTGCGCAGCCCCGGCACCAGCATATCCGCACTGGCCTCAGCACCATCCATAATCACGCCTTTCACATCAACCACAGCGGTGATTTCTTCTGCAGCAATTGCATCAACCCCGCGCTTACCACCCAACGAACCAAACACCAAAAACAACGTCAGCAGCAGATACGCGACAAAAAACAACTTGAAAAATATTCCCCAGCGCCGGGCACGCCGTTGTTCCTTCACAGTTTCCAGTGCAATGGTTTTTAACGCATCAATTGCATGTTGCCCTTCATTCATACTAATTATTTCACCTGATTTTTATTCATTAATAGCCAATCCGGTAATTGCTCAAAAGTATCGAGCAACCCACAGGGCTGGTACTGAAGCAACCGTTCAGCATTATGCACACCGTAGCTTACTGCCAGGGCATCCATGCCAGCATTAGCCGCTAACTGCAAATCGTATTCGGTATCACCGATCATAAGCGCATCATTAGCGTCCAAATCATAATCGGTCAATATTTCCTGCAGCATTAACGGATGAGGTTTCGAGAAAGTTTCATCAGCGGTACGGGTAATCGGAAATAAGTCACCAACACCGGCCTCCAGCAAATCCTTGTCCAGGCCCCGTCGTGATTTACCCGTAGCTACCGCCAGATCATACCCTTGCTCAACCAACTGGCGCAAAATAGCTTCCACCCCATCAAATAACGGACTAATCTTAACTTCGTCACTTAATGACCTGCGTCGGAATTCATCTACCATCTGTTCACAGCGCGCATAATCCAAATCGGGATACAGGCGTCTAACGGTAACTTCCAGTGACAAACCGATCATACTCCGCACCGCACCACTATCAGCCTCAGCCACACCAACAGATCTTGCCGCGTATTGCATACATTTCACAATCCGGGCCGAAGAATCCATCAACGTTCCATCCCAATCGAAAATCAGCAATGAGTAAGCTTGCTCCCTTGAGGGTAAGTCAGTTGGAAATGTCATGAGCGGCGCTTCGCTAGTTTTAAAGCTTTCCTCAATTCATCCGGCATGGGTGCTTCAAGACGGTACTTGTGGCCATTGAGATCCAACATAAACTCCAGGTATGCTGCATGCAAAAATAAGCGCTTTAAGCCTGCTTTTCTGTACTCACGATTCAGGGCAAAATCACCATAACGATCATCACCAAGCACCGGATGTTCCATTTGTGCCAGCTGCACCCGGATCTGATGCATTCTGCCAGTCAGAATTTGCACATCCATCAGCGTGCAATCCTTCAGTATAGTTTCCGGTGTAAAAATACTTTCAGCTGTTTTTGCGTCATGCGAAACAACCTGCATTTTTTGTCTTCCGCCACCTTCACCACGCTCCAGTTCCATAATGACATGCTGCCTGCCGTCACGCCATTGTCCGGATACCAGCGCCTGATAATGCTTTTTCATCCCACCATCACGCAATAAACCATGCAAGGCATTAAGGACTTTACGCGATTTGGCCAGCAGCAATAACCCACTGGTATCACGATCCAGCCGGTGTACCAATTCGACAAACGGTAAGTTTGGCCTCAGCTGACGAAAGGCTTCGATCAAACCATATTTGACGCCACTCCCACCATGCACCGCAATACCGGCAGGCTTATTCAACACAATCAGATAATCATCTTCCAACAGAATAGCACGCTCAATCATTTCCAATAATGCGGCTGGTGCTTCCTGCCGGTTAGGGTTTTCTGCCTCAACTTTCACCGGTGGGATACGGATCTCTTCACCCACAACCAGTTTGCGATCAGGTTTAACCCGTTTTTTATCAATCCGCACTTCACCTTTGCGCACAATGCGATAAATCACACTCTTTGGCACTTTCTTAAAGTGCTTTAACAAAAAGTTATCAATTCGCTGACCAGCCTCATGCTCAGTCACCGTATGGAAGGAAACAGCCATTAAATATTCCACAGAGCGGGTTATTTAGCGCAATTCGATTGAATGCAATTAACCAAGTTGATATATTCGGTCTGGGTTAATGGACAGATGGAAAGTTTTACCTGACCATTGAACCCGACGGTTGATGTCGCCAGACGAGCGGAAAAACAAGTATTTCATGCTGCGTCTACTTAGCCATGCATGATAGGGCGCATCTCCAGATGATTCAATTGAATTCCTCCAGGGAATTCTGCGGCGAGCTGTACGAAACAAGATAGCAAAGTCAGCTTGCCCCATGAGCAGCGCTACCGCATTAAAATCTGCGCGTAGTGTGGTGTGTAATTGCAGCACCCTGCCATATCATAGATGACTGTTTATTTTGAGAAGGACAAAGAATTATTATATGCAGTTGTAATTGCTTTAATACAACTCAGTATACTGCATATTATTCAGGGAATATCTGAAGCCAGACCAGACTTGCGCAAATGAAATTATAGATGAGTATTATTGCTCTGCCATGTAGTCGGCAGACACATTTGTTCTGGCACCCTCTTGATCATTTATTAACGGAGCAACAGTAACGGATAGAAGACAAAGACATCACGATGGGTGAACACTCCCTTCGTTATACAGCTGATTTTACTGAATATTCATCTTATTCTGTAAAACTTTATGTGAAGTCATTCTTTCTGATGACTGTGGCTGCCTACTTTCTGTAAACAGCTTAGGGTAAGCAGGTGCTGCACAATAAACGGTGTAGTACTACATGAAAAGAATTTTAATCAACGCAACACAGGCGGAAGAAATCCGCGTTGCGATGGTCGATGGCCAGCGACTGTATGATCTGGATATAGAACATCCATTTCGGGCACAGAAAAAGGCCAATATTTATAAAGGGGTCATTACAAGAATCGAGCCAAGCCTCGAAGCCGCCTTTGTGAACTATGGTGCTCAGCGCCATGGTTTTTTGTCGTTCCGGGAAGTTGCCCGCGAATGTTACCACCCCGATGCAAAACTTGATGGCCCGGGCCGCCCCGGCATCAAAGATGTGCTGCGCGAAGGCCAGGAAATCCTGTTACAGGTTGACAAAGAGGAGCGTGGCAATAAAGGCGCGGCACTAACCACTTATATCAGTCTTGCCGGACGTTATCTGGTCTTAATGCCTAATAATCCACGTGCTGGTGGAGTTTCCAGGCGTATCGAAGGCGATGATCGCCAACACATCAAACAAATCCTGTCTGATCTTGATATTCCCGATGGCATGGGTGCGATTGTGCGCACCGCAGGCGTTGACCGGGAACTGGAGGAACTAAGCTGGGATCTCGACTACCTGAAGACCGTCTGGGAAGCCATTAAGAGCGCTTCTAAACAGCACAAAGCACCAGTACTGCTATATCAGGAAAGCAATGTCATTATTCGCGCATTACGGGATTATTTCCGGCGGGATATTGGTGAAATTGTTATCGATGACCCACAGGTTTACAAGCAGGCCCATGATTTTATGCAGGCCGTTATGCCGCACAACCTGCGTAAGCTCAAGCAATATAAGGACACGACCCCACTCTTCAGCCGCTACCAGGTCGAATATCAAATCGAAACCGCTTTCCAGCGTGAGGTGAACCTACCATCAGGTGGTGCAATCGTTATTGATCATACCGAAGCATTAATTTCGATTGATATTAACTCTGCCCGGGCCACAAAAGGTAAGGGCATTGAAGAAACTGCACTCAACACCAACCTGGAAGCAGCCGATGAGATCGCACGTCAATTACGCCTGCGCGATCTTGGTGGACTTATCGTTATCGACTTTATCGACATGCTGCCCAGCAAACACCAGCGCGAAGTCGAACGCCGCCTCAAAGAGGCACTGAAAGTTGACCGCGCCAGAGTACAGGTAGGGCGTATCTCGCGCTTTGGCCTGCTGGAAATGTCACGCCAGCGTCTGCGCCCATCGCTGGGAGAATCCAGCCAGATTGTCTGCCCGCGCTGTGTCGGTCACGGCAGCATCCGGAATACCGACTCTCTGGCACTCTCCATCCTGCGTTTGATGGAAGAAGAGTCAATGAAGGAAATGACTGGCCGGGTGATTGCCCAGCTACCCGTTCCCGTTGCCACTTTTCTACTCAATGAAAAACGGGATGCACTTGCTGATGTGCAAAAGCGCCGCAATATTGAGCTGACTGTTATTCCTAACCCACACCTGGATACCCCACACTTTGAAATCACCCGCATCCGCAGTGATGAAATGAAGGATTTAGGGGCCAGTTACTCACAAATTGCAACTCCGCCAGACCCGGTTGACAGTAAACAAGGTGAAACTGACAATCAAACCACTCAGGCACCGGAAGCTGCCATTGTGGGCAATGTTGTACACAGCCAGCCAGCGCCTCAAATCGAAAAGAAACCCGAGGCAGCCAAGCCTGACGTATTAGATGTAGAAAAAAATCCGGGGCTTATCCGCCGTATTCTTAACAGCTTGTTTGGTAGCAATGCTAAAACTGAAGAACCTATTGCCGCTGTTAAAGAAGCACAAGCAGCAAAAAGAAAGCAGGAAAACAACGATAAACCGCGCCAGCAAAATCGCCGCAATCATCAAAATAAGCAGAATCGTAAGAAAAACACGGATTCTGCCAACACCAATGGTGAGACTAAGCCGCAAAACCGCCGTCAGCGTAACAATCGCAAAAACAGCGATGCGAATGGCAATCAAAGTAATGCGGAAGCCAAAAGCAATAAGCGTAATAACAACCGCCGGCAACAGCCTAAAGCAGGAAACTCTGCACAGGAAAATACCGAACAGAATACACAGGCAACTCAGGAACAGACGGACAAGCGGAATAACCGCCGTGGGGGACGCCGTAATGACCGTAAATCGAATGATAAATATACTGCAGCCAATGGTAATGAGAGCGAAGCACCTTTAGAAATCACTTTGCAAGCTCCAACACCTACTACTGAAAACGGCCATGGTAACAATGGGCGTGGACGAGGCCGGGGAAAAGGACGTTCACAGCATAATAAACAGCAAACTGCAATGGAAACACAGACTGGGAGCACAGACAATAATGCTACCGCTGAAACCGGTAACGTTAGTCCGGAACAAACGCCGGTAAAGAAAGAGCCCAAAGCTCAACAAACTCCTAAGACCGAAATAGCGCCAGCGCCTGCAACACCAGAAGCTACACCGGTTACCAAAGCAGATAACACTGAAACAAACACTCCGCAAGAAAATACCAGCAAACCAGCCGCTAAACCTACCGGAAGAAAGGTTCGGGGTGGCAGGCGTAAGAACCCTGCGCCAGCAGAAAATCAGGAACCTCTGGTTATTGACCTGGTACCGAAAAAACCCGCAAAGGCTGATAAACCCAAGCCCAAACGTCCGGCGAAATCACCCGCAGACAAAGCAGCTGACAAGCCCGGTAATGACGTCAAAAATGAGGTAAAACAAACAACCAATCAAACCAAACCGGTTAACGAGAAGGCAGCAGATACTAAACCGGCTGTCACAACACAGGAAAAACGGGCAGAACAACCTCAATCTGCAAAAACTCCTGCAAGTGCTGACTCCCGTGAATCAAAACCGAAACCGGTTGCTGATAAAACGCCAGCCAGTTCAGTTACTGCTGAAGCTAAAGCCGGAACCGCTGACACTTCAACAGCCAAACCGAAAAAGCCGGATGAGCCAAAAGCAAACCCGACTGCGAAAGATACAACTGCGAAAGCTAAGGAACAGCCCAAAGTTGATTCAGCACCGAAACAAGCTGCTGCAGCAACGGGCAAAGCTGGCACTGAGGACAAGCCAGCTCAGTCTGCAGGTCAAGCTGCTACTGCTGACGACAAGCCTGCTGATAAACCCAAAACGGCACCGCCAGCCAGGGAAGCGAAACCATCACCTACGTCCAGCAAACCATCAGCTGGCAACAAGCCTGAAGCCAGCAAAGCAGAAGATAAACCTGTGAAGAAGGCTGAAAAGCCTGCTAAAGCGAAAAGCACGCCTGACGCGACAAAGCCAGTTAAGGCTAAGGCAGAGGAAGCCGTCCCGAAGCCAGATAAAGGCAAAGCCACTTCGCCGGAAACCGGAACGACTGAAGCAAAAAAAGCCATTTCGAAGCCACCAGAAGCGAAACCCGCTACGGATAAAGCAGCACCAGCCCCTGCAGCTAAAAGGCCGGTTTGGATGCATGCCAGCGATGACTAATTGCTAATCCGGATGAGGAGATAAGTCAGAACCTACCTCTGTTAATATACAGAGGTAGGTTGATTGTAAAACCTGGAATTTTATATTTTATCTTTAAAATCATTTTCACAGTCAGGCTTACAACGTCTTTCATTTCAACTGGTGCTGTTGCACCAAATGTCGCAGCAACCCCTCTGCCGCATCTTCAACCATATCCAGCACCCGCTCAAAACCCCGGTCTCCTCCATAGTAAGGATCAGGTACTTCACGTTCATTCCAACGCTCTGCAAACTCCATGAATAATTGGATGCGCCCCTGTTGTGCTGCCTTAGCCTGGCGTTTTAGCGTTGACAAATTTCCTTCATCCATCGCCAAAACATAATGAAAGCGCTCAAAATCCATCTCCTTCACCTGTCTTGCTCTTTGTGAAGAAAGATCAATGTTCCGCTCCAACGCTGCCACCTGTGAGCGCGCATCAGGGCTTTCCCCGATATGATAAGCATGCGTACCCGCAGAGTCGATATGAATGCGTTCCTGCAAACCACAGGATACGACAGTGTTCGTAAAAACACCCTGCGCTGTTGGTGAGCGACAAATATTTCCCATACACACAAACAGTACATTAATTTTTTCCATTATTTGAGCCACCCTTTAACTCTGAATCTGAACCGGTAATGCCAAAACAGTATGCAAAAGCCATCAGCAGACGACAACTATTGGGTTGAACTTTTTATTCGCATATACGACTAAATTACCCTATGATAAAAAAATATAATGTTAAAAATAGGGCTTAATAATGAAAACATTAATCTCTCTGGCCCTGATCGCCGGAGTTTTAACAGGTTGTGTTGTACCTGTACCCATGAATAATACGAATACCGCCATGTATCCCGGCTACGCTCCGGCTTACCGACCTCAAATTCCACAAGCACCGGTTTTATCACCCTACCCGGCACCCGGCACAGGAAACTCAGTACTCACTACTGCAAAAGCAATACCGGTCAGCCAGCCCAAACCAACACCTGTTGCCTACAATACGGCAAAACCGCAAGTACTGACTGTTCCGACTATATCACCGGTAAAGAATCAACCAACACCGCAAGCTCACCAGAGCAATACAACGATTAACCATGCTCAAACGAGATCACCGGGCAACAAACCACAAAACCTGAACTGGCTGGCACAGCGAATTTTTCAAAATCAAACCGGTGGCAACCCTGAACGCCTTATTCAGTGGAATGAAAAGGAGAATTTTGCCGTACTTGGTATAGGCGAATTTATCTGGTATCCGGCTGGTAAACGCGGTCGCTTTCAGGAAACCTTCCCAGCGTACCTAAACTATGCCAAGGCTAATGGCACGCCATTGCCCGCATGGATTGCTCAGCGCCCATCACCAGGAGGCCCATGGGCAAACACAACCATGTTCCGGCGTGCACAAAATGATGTGCAAATGAAAGAACTGCGCCAATTTATGCAAAAAACACTGAATTTACAGGCAAACTTCATGGCAATGCGCCTCAGGCACACTATGCCCAGGTTATTAAGCAAACTACCCGCAAATGAGCGTTCACGTGTTATGAATAATTACCAGACTGTTCTGAAAACACCCGGTGGCCTCTATCCATTACTCGACTATGTACAATTTAAGGGAGATGGCTCAAATCCGGCAGAGCGCTATAAGGGCAAAGGCTGGGGATTGTTGCAGGTGCTACAGAACATGCAGGACGTCAAACCCGGAGCTGCTGCACTGGCGGAATTTATGCGGGCTGCTGATGACACGCTGGTAACGCGTATCGCCAATGCTCCGGCAGACCGACGTGAAGCACGCATGCTGGCTGACTGGCTAAAAAGAGTGAATACCTACCGCCCGGCGCAACGGGCCAGTCGCTGACCCTCAAAGCCTCTTCTATATTTTCTATTGAGAGGCAGTCTTCTTACGCACCTGTTTTTTTAACTCAGGTGCGATCAGGAGCATCATTTAGCAAATCAAGCTGCAGGCTTTCCATATCCAGCTCTTTAATTTCAGCAATACCGGGCAGATCATCCAACGATTTTAAATTGAAATAATCAAGAAATTGCCGTGTCGTGCCTAACATTTCAGGGCGTCCCGGCACTTCTTTGTGGCCCAGTACACGAATCCAGTCTCGCTCAAGCAGGGTTTTAATCACATTTGTATTAACCCCCACACCCCGCACTTCCTCAATCTCACCACGGGTAATGGGTTGTCGCCAAGCAATTAACGCCAGTGTTTCCAGAAAAGCCCGTGAATACTTAGGTGGCTTCTCTTCATAATGGCGTGCGACCCAAAGTTGAAAGTCCTGCCGGGTCTGCAAACGATAACCTGCGCCGGTTTCAATCAACTCAAAACTCCGATCCTCGCACTTGAGCTTCAGCTGGCCCAAACCTTCCCGAATCACAGCACGGCTCACTCCTTCTTCCGGTGCAAAATACTTCTCTAACCGTTCCGGCGAGAGAGGCTTGTCAGCTGTCAGCAAAATAGCCTCCAGTATCAGTGGCAATTGATTTAACGCGGACACAGCATTCCTTTTGTTCCCTGAGATACGGCAGAATTGTAACATTATCCCATCAACCCATACGCATAGACGTGGATCGGCTACACTCCAGCGGTATACAACGATTCCCACACAGATAAAACTCCCGGCTAACCCAATGTATAAACCACTATTACTACCGAGCCTGAAACATGTTGCTAAAAATAACCCTCGGCCTGATTTTGCTACTTTCTTTACTGGCAAATATCGGGGCATTCCTGCTGATTAAACACCTGTACCTGAATACAAATCTGGTGCGCCTTGACCCATTACAGCTCAATACCTATCAACAGGAAGCTCCGGTAAAACTCACCAATAGTAAACGTGTCGTCTTTTTTGGCGATTCCCGCGCACTGAGCTGGCCAGCCCCGAAATCACCAGTATTCGCTGAGTTCGAATTTATCAACCGGGGTATTGGCAATCAAACTTCGGAACAAATTCGCCTACGCTATGAAAAGCATGTTGCACCACTGAATGCCGACATTATTGTGCTGCAGCTATGTGTTAACGACCTCAAGGTCATTCCATTAAAACCCGCATTACGCACATCCATTGTCAGCCAATGCAAAAATAACGTGCTGGAAATTATTCACAAGGCCAGACAACAAGGCACAACCGTTATTCTAAGCACCGTTTTTCCACTTGGAGTCGTGCCGCTCGAACGCAAACTGCTGTGGTCAGATGATGTTGCTGCCAGCATTAATGAAGTCAATGAATTTATCATGACTCAGGCAAAGGAAGACGTTGTCATTTTCGATAGTTACCAGATACTGTCAGGACAGAAAGGCAGGATCAGGCCAGAGTACAGCCGGGATTTACTTCACCTCAATGACAGAGGTTATGATGTACTCAATCAGAAACTGAGTGAGCGACTAATCTCGATGAAATAGCCATAAACCCGTTTAGCTCACAGCACTCAGCGCACCGACACGATACCAGTATTCGTAAGCACGCCGGAAACCCAGCTGCTCATAAACATTTATAGCAGCCAGATTATGCGCAGTAACTTGCAGATAAGCTGTCTGTGCACCTTCCTGCTGTCCCCAAGCCAGCAAATCCGTACACAATCTGGTTGCCAAGCCCTGTTTACGCGCATAACCTGCAGTAGCAATATCAAAAAGCCCACAATAGCTCCCGGACACAACCGCTAAACCACAGCAAACCGCCTCCCCCTGTTGTGCCAGGACAGCAAATGAGCACTTACCGCGAATAGCCTGCAGCATCTTCAGATGAGTGGCTTGCCCATCTCCTACTTTGCCGGAAATACCCTGAAAAGCTTCGAACCATTGCTCAACCGGCAAAAACTCAATGTATGGGGTATCTGCAAAAACCTTGTCCTGCAACGACTGTGTTTGCACCAGGGTCACATCATTCAGTCGGTATCCACGATCAGTGAGCATGCTATCGACAGCAGGTTCAGCGGCAAAAGAAGCCAGCCGGAATATAGGCGGCAGATTTCGGTTGTGATAATGAGCTTCAATCTCTGTCATCATATCTAATGACAGCTGATCCACTTTAGCCAACAAATTAGCCGAATTTGCCCGTTTGGTATAACCATTAGCAAAACGCAAATGCCAGGGGCCAACATCATGAACCTCCAGACCAGGCCAGGCGGCGAAAGCTGCCTTTTCTAAAGCAAACAGGCTTTCTGACATTTTTGTGCTCCCAAAACCCCAGTTTACAGATTTTACCCGACATCAGCATTCAGCCATTCTGTATTTTGCGACAGCTTTGCTATAGATTAAACACACTCACCCTACACAGTTAATGGAGTCAGGCATGCCCCGATCCACTAAAGCACTGAACATCAGCGCCTTAAATATTGCCAGCTTGTTATTGATCACGGTTATGCTTGGCTGGTTGTTAATCATTGGGCGCAATCTGCTAATCCCTCTGATTCTGGCCCTGGTTATCTGGTATTTGCTGGATACCATCGCCCGCTTTCTGCAATCACCGCCCATTGGTAACTTCAGCATCCCGCACCCTATTGCCTTAGGCGGAGCATTTCTGGTCATGATCGCGATGATAATATTAGTCATTAATATGGTTGCGCAAAATGTGGCTGAGTTATCAACCCACACACAGGAGTATCAGGAGAATATACAGACAAAGCTCCAGGGGTTAATCACCACAATTTCCCCTAACTCTGAATTTCGCCTTGATAAACTCAGCGACCTGCTCAATCTGCAAAAACTCGTCGGCTGGACAACCTCAGTAATCGGTAGCGTAACCGGCACACTGATGCTGGTGATGATTTATCTGATGTTCCTGTTTGCTGAACAAACCGTGTTCGAACAAAAATTTAATGCCCTCTTTAAAGACCCGCAAAAACTGGCAAGGGCACAACACATCCGCACTGAAGTAATGCAAAAAATCCGTATTTACCTGAGCGTTAAAACCTTTGTCAGTGTGTTGACCGGTGTATTGAGCTTCTTACTACTGACAGTGATCGGTGTGGATTACGCTGCATTCTGGGGGTTTATTATTTTCCTGTTGAACTACATACCAACGATTGGCTCAATGCTGGGGGTTGTATTTCCTGCTGTTCTTGCACTGGTGCAGTTCGATACCTCATGGCAGTTTTTTGCTGTTGTTGTTTTTCTCGGTAGCCTGCAATTTGCGATTGGTAACATTGTGGAACCCCGTCTGATGGGATCGAGCCTGAACCTGAGTGGCTTGGTCATTATGCTGGCGCTGGCTATCTGGGGCGCGATTTGGGGAATCACCGGAATGATATTATCAGTACCTATTACAGTGGTTATGTTAATTATTTGCGCGCAATTTCCAGCCAGCCGACCCGTAGCAGTTCTGCTGTCCAGTGACGGAAAAGTTTAAATGATGCACTACCCACAAATGAAAAGTCCGGCAAAAACCCTCGCCTTAATGCTGATTGTTTTTGCTGCTATCGGCTATTTTTATTACTCAACTGCTCTCAAAGGCCAGCTCATTGCAGAATTGCCGCTCACATTATCATCTGAAAATCAGACAACGGATATGATAAACCTTAATACTGAAATGTATCCGATCCGCGTAGTTTTAATATTCACAAAAACTACCCAAGTCCAAAGTAGTACCATTAGAAAAGGAAAAGTACAGGTATCAGCCATTGATGAAACAGGTAATAGTGTATGGCAGGACGCAATACATATTTCGCCAGGCACTCATAAAAGCAACCAAAGCCCAAAAACCGGCACAAGTGCTTCTACTGTTGGTGAGTTCAGCCTTGATAAGGCTGTTAACGTACGTTTTACATACCAGTTTGAAGGTTGGCACCCTACAGCTGCATCACTGAGAATAATGGGTGCAAATTAGGAAGTTGTTCAATTTATAGCTGGTATTAAAAAAGCCAACCAGCAACTAAATACTGATTGGCTTTTAAATTTGGTAGGCACGAGTGAACTCGAATCACCGACCCCCACCATGTCAA
>JBMZDK010000037.1:0-21506 GCA_049614265.1 Thiolinea sp. | reverse complement strand
GCTGAGCGCAGCCGAAGCTACGGCTCCCACCCCATAAAGTTCGTCAGTAACTGCAGGCCATCCCGTGCTGATTTTTCCGGGTGTGCCTGGATGGCAAACACATTGTCTTTGGCAATAGCGGAGGCATAGCGAATACCATATTCCGTGGTGCCGCTGATCAATGCTTTATCACTGGGGTCAACATAATAGCTGTGCACAAAATAAAAGCGCGAACCATCCTTAATATCATGCCATAACGGGTGTTCGGCGCTGTGCCAGACCTGATTCCAACCCATCTGCGGAATCTTCAGACGCTCCGCATCGCTGATATCGTGGTCAAAGTAACGGACATCGCCTTTAAAGATACCCATGCAGTCGATGCCGTCATTTTCCGCCGAGTGCTCCATCAATACCTGCATGCCCATGCAGATCCCTAAAAAGGGTTTGCTGGTAATGACTTCGCGCACGACCTCATCTAAGCCACGGCTTTGTAATTCCTGCATGCAATCGCGTGCTGCACCCTGGCCGGGGAAGACAATACGGTCAGCATGGCGAATTTCGTCCGGGTCAGCGCTGATGACTACGGCGGTATGTTCCGGCGCACAATGCGCAACTGCCCGCTGGACGGAATGCAGGTTGCCCATGTTGTAATCAATAATGGCAACTTTCTGCATTACAGACTGCCCTTGGTGGACGGCATAATGCCACTCATGCGCGGGTCGGGTGTCACAGCCATACGCAAAGCCCGGCCAAAGGCTTTAAATACCGTTTCGGCAATATGGTGTGCATTGCGACCACGGATATTGTCGATATGCAGGGTAACTAAAGCGTGATTGACAAAGCCCTGGAAGAATTCATGGAACAGGTCAGTATCGAAGCTGCCGATATGAGAGCGGCGGTAATCAGCGTGGTGTTCAAGGCCGGGGCGGCCCGAGAAGTCGATAACAACGCGTGACAGTGCTTCATCCAGTGGCACATAAGCATGCCCGTAGCGACACAGTCCTTTTTTATCGCCCACTGCCTTGGTGAATGCCTGACCGAGGGTGATACCAATGTCTTCGACTGTGTGATGATCATCAATCTGATTGTCGCCTTTGCAAACGATATCCAGATCGACCATGCCGTGGCGGGCAATCTGATCCATCATGTGATCCAGAAACGGGACGCCGGTATCGAAGCTGGATTGACCACTACCGTCGAGGTTTATAGTGACTTTGATTTGGGTTTCTAAGGTGTTGCGTTCAACGCTGGCAATGCGATCAGTCATAACATCATTTATCTGTTTTCAGGAGGTCGGGAATATACCAAGTTACGCCTGCAAAAGACATGTTAAGACGGTCTTATGCCTGACACCCTGTGGTTATCAGTCTGCAGGCTGAAAGACCTGATATATATCCTCTACCATAGCCCGCTTTGTCCTCAGTCGCTTTTTTCCAGCACAACTTCCAGGTTTTTCACGCCCAGCGTAACCTTGCCGGTGAGAATATCAGCGAATACTTCATTCATCAGGCTGCCACGCCAGTCATCTGACAGTTTGGTTCGGCCTTCGGTGAGCATTTTCTCCACCTGACTACGGGTGGCGATCATTTGCGGCGAGATGTTACTGGCTCTGGCCTGTTTATTGACGACCAGCATCAGCAAATCAGCCACCTGCGCCATATTGGCATCCGGTTTGCGCCGTCTTGGCAGTTCCGGCCATTCTTCCGGCGGTACGGCCAGACCGGTGCGGATTAGCTCCAGCCAGGTATCGCCATGACGCCGGATTTGTTCCGGTTTCATGCCACGGATATGGCTGAAGTCTTCCTGCGTCGTGGTTTTCATCCGCGCCATATCCACCAGTATTTCATCTGCCAGTAACCAGCGTCGGGGCAGGTTCTTTTTGATCGCGACTTCTTCACGCCATGCGGCGAGTTCTCTGAGGACAGACAGCTGTTTGGGTTTCAGGATTTGCACACCTTTGGTGCGTTTCCAGCAGGAGCGCGGATCTGGCTCATAAACGGCGGGATCACCTAAATGACGGAATGACTTATCCAGCCAGCCAGCACGACCGGTTTGCTTCAGCTGATCCAGCAGCATCGGATACATATCACGCAGGTAACGTACATCATCAATGGCGTACTCAAGCTGTTTCTGTTTCAGCGGGCGGCGTGACCAGTCGGTACGCGACTGAGATTTATCCAGCTGAGTTCCCAGCATGCTTTCTACCAGCCGGGCATAGCCCATCTGGTCACCAAGGCCGAGTACAGCAGCGGCCACCTGGCTATCAAATACCGGAGTGGGGACTTTGCCGCTGAGGTGATAAATAATTTCCAGATCCTGCCAGGCTGCATGAAAAACCTTGATCATTGCCGGTTGTTGCAACCAGCTGAAAAAGTCATTCAGATCATCAACCGCCAATGGGTCAATACAGGCCAGTGTGTCTTCCGTCGCCAGCTGGATCAGGCATAGCTGTGGAAAGTAGGTTTTCTCGCGGATAAATTCGGTGTCCAGTATAACCCAGTTAGCATCCTGAACAGTGCTCAGATAGTCCGCCAGTGCTGCGGCGGTATCAATGTATTGAAAGGTATTATTTTGCAATTATAGTATTCCCAGAGTGGATCTCGCAGCGGATTGCCTGTTTTCAGAGCTGTTCTCAGACAATCCACGTCCAGTATACCTGCCCGTGTTTACAGAAGATATGAACAACAGGGTTTTTCGGGGAAGACGGCGTGATTATTCGCCAGCCAGCACAGCTTCAATAGCAGTTGTGATACCCGCCGGTGTGTTATTCGGAGAAGCGGCCAGATCAATGTCAGCTACCAGGCTATTGCCCCGCAACCCCAATAGGTAGCGAATAAACAGCAAGCCGTCGCGATTGCCCTCAGTGGTTCCATTTTCATCGATATCGAGATTGTTCACCGCATCCTGCAACCGGGATTCAATGGTGGCAATATCAACGTTTTCCGTTGTGATACCGGACAACAGTGCATTGCCCCGCACACCGTTCATATACCTGGCCAGCATAATGCCGTCGGTTAACGGTTGCGGATCATTCTGCTGATCCAGAACACTTTGTAAGGGTGGTACACCTAACCAGGCTGTTGTGAACGGGTAGAAGCGTTCGAGGCGGCTGTACTCATCCGGTGAATCCGGCGCAGCGCAGCTTGATGAGCCACCCACCAGGGTGCCTTTTAAAAAATGCTGCGCGTTAACGGTTTTCCAGAGTCCGGAACCACTGCTGCCGGGGGCGGTGATACCGGTGCTCCAGATGACCTGCGCAAAGTCGCCTTCCGGGTTTTGTGTGGCGGTATAGCCGCCTTCAACCAGATTAATATCGGTATAGCTATTAAACTGGCCGTTGCTGAATTGTTTCATATCACCGAGTGCGTGATGAATACCGGTAGCAGTTTCATCATCCGTAAAAGTCTCCAGCATCCAGCCGGAAATAGTGACGCCGGAGGGAGGCAGGTTATTCATGCGCACCAGTGTGGTATCCAGCTCAACTCTGCTGACTAATAGTTCGGCTCCACCGGAAACCTGTGTCCATACCGCATCATCTGCACCACAGGAAGATTCACGATACAGCCAGAAAAAGTCCATGGATGCCGCCGAATTGGTGTCAGAGACACAGTGTGCGGCAGTAATGAAATATGGCTCCTGTGTGGCGCTGTTCTGATCATTAATCAACGTACCGGAGCAAAGATAGCTGTTTCCATCGGAGGCGGTGTAGATATAGCGGGCGACAGCTTTGGCGGTATCCTGCCATGCACCGGGTGCGCAGGCGATACTCACATCACAGCTATTGAGTTTATGCGTCGAAACATTTTTAAACTGGCCGCTTTGCAGGTCGTACACAATGTGTGAAATGGTGGGAACTCCGACGTTAATATCCGTCGTATCCACTCCGTCCGGGGCGAAGATTTCAATGCCTAATGTCGTACCACTGACAGTGGGTGTCCATAATTCGTAAGGTGCACCATTGGAATTATCATCGGCCTGAAAACTATCTCTGGTGAAAGGCCCGTGAACAGGTTGATCATCATCCGGGGTGTATATCCGGATTTCAACGCCGTCAGGTAAGGCTACCGGTAAACGCAAGAGCGCCCGTAATCTGCTGGCCTGATCAGAAACAATGAGAAATTGCCCGGCCTGGCCACCACTCACTGGTGTCCATACCCAGTCCGCTGCTGCCGGAAGTGTGGGTACCTGACGCTTAATACCAATTTGCAGGGCTTTATAGCGGGAATTCTCTGTTTGTATCGTTGCCAGCTCAGCATCGTTCGGTGCGCCTAACTCCATTGACATCGGGCGGCTGTTCCGTCGTGCCGTATTGAGACTGGACTCGGATGCAGCTCTGAGTTTGGAGGCAGGAGGTGTTTGGGTATTATCCGGCTGGAATACTTCAGCGGGTACAACTAATAAAGGTGGCTTCGCAGATACCGGAGTCAACCAACTGAGTCCGGCTATTAACAGGAAGAGTACGCGCCAGATTATCAGGTGCTTGTTCATTAGCGTCCTCTCCCGTGTTTGATATTAAGCCTTAGTGCCGCGAAACCCGCGAGCAGGAGGCTGGTCAATAGCAGCATCCATTCATTCAGTGTCGGGATATTATGCGTGCTGGTTACCGGGGTTGCCTTATCAACAGCAAGGTTCGTATTCTGGCTGATCTCATCGTCGGTAATCGTGAGCTGCAAAGTACTTGAGGAGCCACGCTGATAATGTTCATTGGCTGCAATGCTGAGTGTCACTGCTTCTTCTGCTTCGTTTGTAGCGTCATCCTTCAGAATCAGTACGGCAAAACCTTTGTCCTTATTAGCGGGTATCAAAATAGAGTTTGCGAACGGTTGGTAATCCGTATTAACACTGGCGGTGCCACCCAGCTGAACAAAGACTTCCAGCGCTGCAGACAAATCATCAGTCGTTCGGTTGGCGTAGATCAACAGACTGCCGCTGCTACCTTCTGTGACCGTGGTTTTGGCAACAGACAGATTCACCACCGGCAGGGTGCTGGCAAGGTCGTCGCTGCTGATATTGATGGTTGCCGTTGATGCTGAGGTCATTTGGTAATTATCGTCTGGTAGCAGACTAAATATGACGGTTTCATCGTTCTCCACCTCATCATCGTCGATCACACTGACCGGTACATCTATACTGGATTGGCCGACCGGAATACTGAGTGTGGCAGGAAAGGCGGTATAATCGCTACCGGCACCAGCACTGCCAGATGTATCAAAGTTAATCGCGAGATCGCCACAGGCAGCGGGAATCGTGGTGTTGGATTTAATGCGAAAATTGGCGGTGGTTGTCCCTGTCTCACCCACATCTGAGGTGACTGCGGTGATAAAAACGGTGGGTTTGGCACAATAGTCCTGGCTGCTGGCCTGGAATTCATGGTTTTGCGCAGTACCACTGGCACTCAGATTGACCTTGGTGGTACCGCTGAAGGTATTGCTGACGGTAAAATCAGAGGTAAACAAGTCCAGCGGCAGCGTATTGCTCCCCGGCCATTGTGCATTTAAATCAATCCAGGCCAGTACAAAATACTTATCAGTTTGCGGGTCGGCGTCGTAATCTTCGCTGTCATCAGTAATCTCGCCAACTGGCTGCGCCCCGGTAGGGTATAACTGGTTATTAACCGGGATCAGTTGGCTGGAGTCGTAGTGTACGCGTAAGCCAATACCGGTTTCAGTGTCGGTTTGTGGTGAACTGACATTGTATACCGCCGTGAAACTGACGGTTTCTGTGGGGGCAGCATAGCGGGTATTACTGGTGGCTGGGGTAAGCAGTTGTGCTGCGGTGGCGGAAATTCCGGGATAAAATCCGCACATCAACAGGCAACACAGATGCACCTTGATTCGTTTTTTCATGCCGTTACTTATTTTTATTGGCCAGGACTGTAATTTACAACCTAGCAGGCAGATACATGATGAACAAATCTTTGAGACAGCAGGAGAATTTCAGGCAGCTTGCGCACCTGTTTCTGTTCAGGCCTCCAGTTCTTCCCAGCGCATAAAGATCTGCTCCAGCTCTTCTTCCAGTTGCTGTAGTTCATTTTGGCTGGCGGTGATTTTATCGCTGTCCTGTTGATAGAAGTCTGCGCTACCCATGGCATCATGCAGCTCAGTAATCCGCGTTTCCAGCGTTTCGATGCGCTGTGGAATTTGTTCCAGTTCGCGCTGATCTTTGTAGCTGAGCTTACGTGGTTTGTCGGCGCTTTTTGCGTCGCTTTCATTTGCGGTCGCTGGCGCAGCTGGCTGTGATTTGGTTTTATTGTTTGTTGCTGAATCTTTAGTATTGGTGGGCTGGGGGCGTTGTATCAACCAGTCATCATAACCACCGGCATATTCACTCACTGTGCCGTTTTCAAATACGATGCTGCGGGTTACGACCGAATTGAGGAAGCTACGATCATGCGAGATCAACAGCAGTGTGCCCTGGTAATCAATCAGTAACTCCTCCAGCAGTTCCAGCGTTTCTGAATCCAGGTCATTGGTCGGTTCATCAAGCACCAACAGGTTTGAGGGCTGGGCAAACAGGCGGGCCAACAGTAACCGGTTGCGTTCACCACCGGAAAGTACCTTAACCGGTTTTTGGATTTGGAGCGGGGTGAACAGGAAATCCTGTAAATAGCTGATGATGTGTTTGCGCTGGCCGTTGATTTCAACAAAATCTGTGCTCGGTGCAATATTGTCCCGCAGGTTTTGTTCGTCATTGAACTGGGCACGGTGCTGGTCAAAGTAGGCCACTTCGAGCTTGGTGCCCTGGCGGACTGTACCGGAAGTGGGCTGCAATTTTTCCAGTAAGAGTTTGATCAGCGTGGTTTTGCCAACACCATTAGGGCCGATAATACCGATCTTATCGCCACGCAAAATGGTAATGTCAAAATCTTTGATCAGTGTGGTCTGATCCCAGCCGTAACTCAGCTGTGTCGCTTCCACCACCAATTTACCGGAAGCATCGGCCTGCCCAATCTGGGCTTTTACCGAACCCTGGCGGGATCGGCGTTGGCGGAATTCTTCCCGCATGGCTTCGAGTCGTCGTACCCGGCCTTCATTACGGGTACGGCGGGCTTTAATGCCCTGACGGATCCAGACTTCTTCTTCGGCCAGACGCTTATCGAAGAGTGCGGCCTGTTGGGCTTCAGCTTCCAGCGCAGCCTGTTTATTGTGCTGGTATTTTTGGAAGTCGCCGGGCCAGCTGGTGAGTCTGCCACGATCCAGTTCAATAATCCGGGTTGCCAGCTTTTGTACAAAGGTGCGGTCATGACTGACGAATAACAGAGTGCCTTTGTAGCCCAGAAGAAATTTTTCCAGCCACTCAATCGCGGGGATATCAAGGTGGTTGGTTGGCTCGTCGAGCAGCAATAAATCCGGTTCTCCAACCAGGGCGCGGGCTAATAATGCCCGCCGCTTCCAGCCACCGGACAAAGAGTCAAACGTGACTTCACCATCCAGTTCCAGACGGGATAAAACGGTTTCTACCTGCCATTGCACCTGCCATTCATCTTCTTCCGACTCTACACTGAGTCCTTCAGCAACAACATCAAAGACTCTTGCTTCACTGCCATGGGGAACATCCTGTTGCAGGCGGGCAATTTTCAGATCAGGTGAGTGAATGATTTCGCCATCATCCGCGATAACTTCACGGCATAGCAGTTTCATCAGTGTGGATTTGCCGGTACCGTTGCGGCCAACCAAACAAACACGTTCGTTCTGCTCAATTTGCAGATCGACGCCGTCAAACAAACGGTTGTCACCGTTTTCCAGAAGAATTTTTCGCAGATGTAATAGTGCCATGGCGCGGATTATCGCAGTCAGGCAGAGTCTTGACCAGCTGTTGTTAAGGGTATTATTGTGTCTGTTGATTTTTCTTTAGTTTCAGCGGGTTCAGTCGCTGTAATATTGTGGTTAAGATGCTCGGTCAGGCGTTCAGTTTGTGCTTTCAGTGTGCTCAGTGAATGACGCAGTGCTGACAGCTGATTTTGCGCGGTATCCAGTTCCTCTGCTTTCCAGAGTGCAGCCTCCGGGTCAGCTTCCTTGGTTTCCAATCCCAAAGTTTCCTGTAATTCCGGTGAAATCCAGGTCTTAATCTCCGGGGTTTCCCGATAGCGCTGACGAAAGTCTACAACGGTATCCTGAAACAGCTTCTGCATATCTGCAGAGGCCTGTTCAAAGATGCTTTTGCTGCGCTCACGCAGATTACGGCGGAAGTATTGCCGGATGGGTTCCGCCACAAACAGCAGGTCGTGCTGACCGGCAATGGGTTGCTCCAGCAATTGCAGGCGGCGCAGGTTTTCAACAACCCAGTGCCAGTGTTCTTCATTCAGGCGACCCAGCGGAGCGAGAAAGCGGACATAGTCGTCACGCCGTGTTAACCAGCGCTCCATCAGGGTGGAGCGAAACATGTTTTTCATGTGCTGCTGAGGCACGGGTCTGTCGCTCAGGCTCAGCAGATACAGCAGAGTTAAATCTGATGCACCCCTCAGTTTGTTTTCGAAGGCCTGCAGTAATAAAGCCAGTGCGTCTTCATCTGTTTTGCTGGTCAATAAATCCGGAAGGGTGTTCAACCCATTCAGGCGTCCGGCATACCAGCGTTTCAGGTAAGCCGTGAGTAATTCCAGAAGATGAGGCTGGGTGTGAAAGCGGTCAGCGAGCGCTGTTAGCTGGTTACGGTCACCTTTCAGCCCCGCTGCAATCAGTTGCTCCAGCCACTGCTCGTCCGTTGAGTCAGTGTTATCCATAACATTAAGCGTATTCTCAGACATAACAGCATCATAATTGCGCCTGACAGCATTAAAGATGAATGAGCCGGTCAAACGTACTAGAGCCGGTTTTTTTGATTATTATTTAATCTAAATTGACAGTGAATAGTGTTCAATGGCTGAACGACTGATCTCAATACCCAGTCCTGGTGCATCAGGAATATTCACGATGCCCGCATGGTGTTCCAGAGGTTGTTGCACAATCGCCTGCCGGAAAGGGTTATGGGTGCGGTCAAATTCGAGAATGGGTTCGATGGGGTCACGGCGCGGTGGATTTGGCTGTTGGGCAGCCATAAACTGCAGGCTGGCGGCAATTTGCACTGCTGTGCCCCAGACATGAGGAACCACGCGTACACCGTGTAAAGCAGCCATGTCCATGACTCTGACCATTTCGGTAAAACCACCCACTCCGCAAATATCCGGCTGGATAATATCCACCGCCCGGGTCTCCAGTGGTTCTTTCATACCATAAACGCCGTGCCAGGTTTCACCACCAGCGACAGGGATGGGCTGACTGGTGCGAACTTCACGGTAGGCACCGAGTTGTTCAGGAAGTACTGGCTCTTCAAACCAGTCAATACGGTATTTTGCTGCCCGCTGGCCCAGTTCAACGGCTTCCAGCACATCATAACCATGATTAGCATCAATCATCAGCCTTCTGTCCGCCCCGATACTATCGCGTACCGCTGCAATGACTCTGAGGTCTTCTTCAACATCAAAGCCAATTTTGATTTTAACGGCGTGAAAGCCTTCTTCAGCATACCCCGCCACTTCAGTAGCAATATCACTAACCCGGTCAACGCCTTCTTTCCGGAAGGAGCCGGTAGCATAAGCGCGTAATGATTCACGGAAGCGGCCGCCTAATAACAGTGAGATGGGAGCGTCAAAGTGTTTACCTTTGATATCCCAGAGCGCAATATCTATTCCACTCAGTGCGGTGACTGCCAGCCCGCGTTGCCCCTGGTCACGCATAAAATTGTACAGTTCCAGCCAGAGTTTGCCGGTTTCCAGTGCATTACGCCCGATCAAACGATTGGCATAAGCTTTCACCACTGCCGCATTCGGGAGTGCCGGGCCAAGGCATTCCCCCCAACCGGTGGTGCCGTCCTCACAAACAATTTCCACCAGGCAATGCTGTCGACGATCAAAATACATTGAAGCGCTTTCAAAACGTTGTTCCAGCGGGTGATCCAGTACGTGAGTATGAACGGCAGCGATTTTCATTGTTTGGGCACTCTGTTTTTTCATATGGCGGATGATGCGTTGATTTTACCTCAATTAGCTTAGCCGGAGCGGGTGAAATAGGGCGTTATTGATCGCTTGGGTATGCTGTACGTATGAAAATATTGAAGTTTATTGTGTTGCTCATAGCATTTTGTCTGTCTGCTACAGCACAGGCAGGGCAATCTGTTGCCGGAATGTTGAACGATTTTGCCTGGGAAAAGCGTCAGATATTGCTGTTTGCACCGGATACACAGGATAAGAAATATCAGGCGTTTATTGCCGCGCAACAGCGGCAGTTGTCCGGGTTTGAGGATCGTCGTTTACAGGTTTGGCACCTTATTGCTGGACAGCCAGTGATTTTGGGCGAAGATGAGAAGCACAATGGTGTATCCGTGGAGGATTTTCAGACTGTCTATGCTATTGCTGCAGATGAATTCCGGGTCATTCTGATTGGTTATGATCAGGGCGAGAAGCTGCGGCAGGATACGGTGGATGTTGAGCGCATTTTTGCGGCAATTGACCAGATGCCAATGCGGGTTCAGGAAATGCAGCAGGAAAATAAGCAGTAGTATCAGCAGGAAAATCAATCAAATCGTAGCGGTAACTGTTCCGGTATGCCCGGCTGTTCAAACTGCACGCCCATGCCTAATAGCCGCACAGGCCGTTTTCCCCGTTCCCACGCCTGTTCAATCAGCGGTAAATATAATTCCTCTTTCACCACGCTGGATGAGGTTTGCACGGTAGTAGTGACAAAGTCATGGAAGCGCAGTTTGATGTACAGTGTTTTGGGGAGCTGATAGCGTCGTTCCTGTGCGCGATCCACCCGTTTTTTCAGCGATTGGTACAATGCCGGAACCCGCTCAATACAGGCATTCAGGCTGGGCAGGTCGGTACTGAAAGTATCTTCCACACTGACAGATTTACGGATATCGGACGTGCTGACCGGGCGCTGGTCATTACCCCGGGAGAGGTCAAACAGGCGTTTGCCGAATTTACCGAATTCCAGTTTCAGGTCATTTTCCGGTAAACGTTGCAGGTCAGCGCAGGTTTTAATGCCAAGGCGATCCATGTGCGCTTCGGTGACTCTGCCGACGCCGGGGATACGCTTGACCGGTAATGCTTGTACGAAGGAAGCAACATCCTGTGGCCGGATGACAAAAATACCATTAGGCTTGCGCCAGTCGCTGGCTACTTTTGCGAGGAATTTGTTGGGAGCGACACCGGCTGAGGCAGTGAGTTGGTGCGTGTTCCAGATACGTGAGCGAATTTCTTCGGCAATCAGTGTTGCGCTGCCTTGTAAATGGTTTGAGGCGCTGACATCGAGAAAGGCTTCATCCAGCGATAATGGTTCGATCAGGTCAGTGTACTCGGTGAACATTGCCTGGATTTCGCCGGAGACCTGTTTGTAGACATCCATGCGTCCGCGTACCACAATAAGGTCAGGGCATTTACGCAGGGCTACACCCATTGGCATGGCAGAATGCACACCAAACTGGCGGGCTTCGTAAGAGCAGGTGGCAACAACACCGCGTCCGTCAGGTGAACCGCCAACAGCGATGGCTTTACCGCGTAATTGTGGATTATCGCGCGCTTCCACGGCCGCATAAAAGCAGTCCATATCAATGTGGATAATTTTGCGCACGATATTGGTATTCATACCCGAATCATAACCGATTCAAACAAAAAAAATGCCACCTAAAAGGTGGCATTAAGTTGGACAACTCAAGAGAGAGCTGCTTGAGGATTCTGTACTTTTTAAAAATTAGCTTAAACGCTTACTTGCTTAGTGTGTTTGAGTATTATCTCCACTGAGCCGGGATGCGTATGTTTGCTTTGTCACAGGGCCAATGTGAAATAGTTACGTATTGATTAAAAAACAATCAAATTAAGCGATGAACAGGCTATCACAGCAACTTTAAGATACTATCTCCCCCTCGTTAGACTCGTAGTCAGGTTTCTATACCTGGGGTGAAATTTTATGAGCGTTAATTTGAAAACGGGCGTTTACGCGAAGGGTTCTGATCGCTTGCTGGCCCGCGGTTTATTGTTTTTACTGCTGTTCTTACCCTTTCAGCTTTATGGAGCAGATAATAAGGTCAGGGTATTTGTCAGTGTGCTGCCACAGAAGACGTTTGTTGAACGTATTGGCGGGGATGCCGTTGATGTTTCTGTCATGGTAAAACCCGGTTTTAGTCCGGCAACTTACGAGCCAACACCGCGTCAGATTGTAGCGCTGTCAAAAGCCGGGCTGTACATTCGTATTGGTGTGCCGTTTGAGCAGGCCTGGATGCCGCGTATTCGGAGCGTGAATCCGGATATGGTGTTGTTGGATGCCCGTGAGGGGCTGGCGCTGCGTGATCTGGAAGAACACCACCATGGACATGATGACCACGACGATCATGAAACAGAAGCACATGACGCTGAAAATGAAACCGATCCTCATTTATGGACGAGTCCACTGCTGGTGATGCAAATGGCTGAACAGATCCGGGATCAGCTGATTGCCCTGAAGCCTGCTGATAAGGCGTTGTTTACTGAAAACCATGCGGCATTTATTAATGAGCTGGAAGCGCTGGATCAAGAGTTTAAGGCTTTGTTTAGTGAAGCAGAGGGGAAGACGTTTCTGGTTTTTCATCCTTCCTGGGGCTACTTTGCCGACGCTTATGGTTTAACGCAGGTGGCGATTGAATCCGAAGGTAAAGAACCGGGAGCCAGAGCACTTGCAGCATTAATCAAGCAGGCAAAGCAGAATGAAGCAAAAACGATTTTTGTCCAGCCGCAGTTTGATCAGCGGGCAGCAAAGCAGGTGGCGAAGGCGATTGATGGTAAAGTCGTGGCTATTGACCCATTGGCCGCAGACTATTTTGTCAATATGCGGCGGGCAGCACGTTTAATTGCCGGTGTGAGTGCTGAATAGAAGTGATGGGTAGTCAGGTGAGTAATGCTAAATGAGTGATGTGATCGACCTGCAGAATGTCAGTTTTTCCTATGATCGCCTGCCGGTTCTGGAGGATATCTCGCTGCAGGTAGCAGAGCGGGAGTTTCTCGGAATTGTCGGGCCAAATGCCGGTGGGAAAAGTACGTTGTTGAAACTGGTTCTGGGATTGCTGAAACCACAGGTGGGTCGTATCCGGATATTAGGCAAAAAGCCACGCCAGCAGCGTAAGGCGATTGGCTATGTTCCCCAATACCCGGCGTTTGCCCGCGACTTCCCCATTACGGTGGAACAGGTGGTTTTAATGGGGCGCCTGGGGGCGGGGCGTCTGTTTGGCCGCTATTCGGCTGAGGATTATCAGGCGGCGAAGGTTGCGTTGGAGGAAGTGGAGGCTGATGATCTGGCGCAGCGCCTGGTTGGTGGATTGTCCGGCGGGCAGTTACAGCGGGTGTTACTGGCGCGGGCGTTGGTGAGTGATCCGCAGATTCTGATTCTGGATGAGCCAACTGCGAATATTGATATGCGGCTGGAGAGTGATATTTTTGATCAGCTGAAACGCCTGAATGCGCGCATGACCATTCTGGTGGTGTCACATGATATTGCTTTTATTTCTGATTATGTGCATCGTGTTGCCTGCCTGAACCGGACGCTGGTTTGCCATCATACCGATAATATTGATGGCCAGATGGTGCAGCATTTATACGGTGACAATGTGCGCATGGTAGCGCATCATCACCATTGACCTTGTCATACATTCACCTCCCGGTTTTACGATAAGCGGAATCCCAGTCTTAATGAGCGAATTTTTCACTGCGCTGAGCGAAGAAACATTTTTACAGATGGCTGTACTGGCCGGTTTGCTCGCAAGCTTAGGGTGCGGGCTGGTTGGCACCTTTGTTGTGGTGAAACGCATTACTTTCATCGCCGGAGGGATCGCGCACTCGGTGCTGGCCGGGATGGGTGCCGCAGTGTATTTTGAATTTGACCCTCTGTTGGGGGCGTTGCTGGCGGCGATTGTTTCCGCCTTGCTGATTGGCTGGATCAGGCTGAAACGCGGGGCGCAGGAAGATACGCTGATTGGGGCACTCTGGGCAATTGGTATGGCGGTTGGATTAATCTTTATTTACCAGACGCCCGGTTACAGTACTGATCTGATGAGTTACCTGTTTGGCAATATTCTGTTGGTGCCGATGCAGGATCTCTGGTTCATGGTTGCGCTCGATGCTTTGCTGTTATTGGCGGTGCTGTTGTTTTACCGGCAGTTTCTGGCGGTGATTTTTGATGAGGAATTTGCCCGCCTGCGCGGTGTGCCGGTGAATTTCTTTTATCTGCTGTTATTGTGTCTGATTGCAGTGACGGTGGTTTTACTGATTCATGTAGTGGGTCTGATTCTGGTTATTGCGTTGCTGACTCTGCCAGCCGCTATTGCCGGGCACTATGTACGATCACTCGGTCACATGATGGTGATTGCGACTCTGCTGGGCTGTGTTTTTACCAGTGGCGGGCTGGCATTGTCTTATACCCCTGACCTGCCGGTTGGGCCGGTGATTATACTGCTCGCCGGGCTGGTTTATGTGCTGTCTGCGCTGGGCACAGGGATTTATGCCAAAATTCGTGCCCGCAGTGCGCTGCGTAAATCCGGCGTATAATCGTTACTAAACCCAATAATGCCGGTCAGGCGCTGAAAAACAGGACGAGTTATGTCAAATCCATTGGAAGAAATGATTAAGAAATTTGCTGAGGCAGTGCCGGAACCCTTGCGCAATGCTCAGCAGGATATGGAGAGCAATGTACGCGGCATTCTGGAAAGCGGCTTACAGAAAATGAACCTGGTAACGCGGGAAGAATTTGAAATTCAGACTGCAGTTTTGCAGCGTACCCGTGAGAAGCTGGAAGCTTTGGAGAAGCGGGTAGCTGCGCTGGAAGGAGCTGATGTTGTTCAGGATACACAGGAGCATCTTAGCTTGGATGATCCGGCAGCGGAAGATAAGCAGTAGCCTGAGTGCTTTAATAGCCGGTTGTGTTCAATCGGCTAATGGGGTGATGCAAAGGGAGTGGGCATCACGTAGAAGCCGTCGAAAAATTGATAGAAGAAACTGGCTATCAACCGCCGAACTCCCAAGCTAACCGCCCTAAAACAACAGCTGGAATAAGCTGAAATCTAACCCATCACCATATCATCCCGTGATATCGCACCAATCTCCCGGTGCCCGATAAACGCCATGGTCAATTCCGCTTCCTCATGGAAAATCTCCAGCATCCGCGTTACTCCGGCTTCGCCCATAGCTCCTAATCCATAAACCACCGGACGACCAACCATAACGCCTTTCGCGCCCATGCCGCGCGCGCGGATGATATCCTGCCCGGAGCGAATACCACCGTCCATCCAGACTTCAATATCTTCACCCACTGCTGCTGCAATTTCCGGTACTACTGAAATCGCGGAACGGGCACCATCGAGCTGACGACCACCATGGTTTGATACCACCAATGCTTCTGCACCCAATTTGACACATTCCTCGGCGTCGCTGGTTTCCATAATGCCTTTAATAATCAGCGGGCCGTCCCACAGGTCACGGAAGCGTTTAATGTCGTCCCAGCTCAGCTTGGGATCAAAGCTGGCTCCGACCCATTTCATCAGGTCATTCATATCATCAACATCGGCAGCACTGCCCTGAATATTGCCAAATTCACGGTTTTTGGTCGCCAACATATTCATTGCCCAACGTGGACGGCGTGCAATATCGAGAATATTCGGAATCGTTAACCGGGGTGGTGCGGTCATGCCGTTACGATGATCGGCATGGCGTTTGCCAATCATTTGTAAATCCAGTGTCACCACCAGTGCAGAGCACTCCACTGATTTGGCTCGATCTACCAGTTTTTTGGTGAAATCACGGTCGCGCTGCACATAGAGCTGAAACCAGAACGGTGACTGCGTGGCTTCCGCAACTTTCTCTATCGAGCAGATACTCATGGTTGACAAAGTAAACGGTACGCCAAATTTCTCAGCTGCCCGTGCCGCATGAATCTCGCCGTCAGCATGTTGCATGCCCAGTAAGCCTACCGGTGCAATCGCCAATGGCATTTTAGCATCACTTCCTGCCAGTGAGGTTTGCAGTGTGCGTGGCTCCAAATCACGCGCCACACGCTGGCGAAAGCGAATCTTCTGAAAATCACTCATGTTTTCCGCCAGTGTCTGCTGTGTCCATGAGCCGGATTCACAGTAGCCCTGAAACATTTTTGGCACACGACGGTGATAAAGTTTTTGTAGATCAGCTAATTCGCAAATGACACCCATGATGACCTCTATTGCCTGTATAAACCGTATCGGCTCAGGCGTTTCATTCATAAAATTTGTCTTACCGCCGGAGAGAAACCGGCGTTGGTTAACAGTTTTTACAGCGACAAGCGATGCAGTGAACGCAGTTTACGCGCCTCTTCTGCATCGATATCCTTGATCGAATCTTCCACGAAAACCAGGTGTTGTTGTGCTGCTTCCCGCGCCTTTTCCGGTTCACTATTGACCACTGCTTCCATCAGCGCTTTGTGCTGTTTGCTTAGCGGCTCAAACACACGCGGAATGGTATACAGCTTGTCCAGATTGTGTGAAATACTGTTTTGCAATACATCAAACAATCCACGCATGACATGCAGTAACACCAGATTGTGTGACGCTTCCACAATGGCGAGATGGAATGCCGCATCAGCGCGCGCTTCTTCCATCGGATCATCGCTGCCATGCAGGGCAATCATCTTGTCAAAACTTTCACGGATGCGTTCTTTGTCTTTATCCGTTGCCCGTAAAGCGGCATAAAATGCGGCGCTGGCTTCCAGTGCATGGCGGATTTCCAGCACATCAAACCGGTACTCCGGGTTTTCCTTAAACAGCGTCAACATCGGATCACTCAGGTCACGTGCTACGGTGCTTTTGACAAACGTGCCGCCGCCGGGACGTGAATACAGCATGCCTTTACTGATCAGTATCTGGATCGCTTCCCGTAATGATGGGCGTGAGACTTTTAATTGCTCAGCTAAAGCCCGTTCCGCCGGTAAACGATCACCGGGTTGCAGGTTTTCTGCATGAATCATGCTTTCGAGTTTTTTAACAACCTGTTCCGCTATGCGTGGTTTTTTCATGCTGTATTTGGTCTTACCAATTTCGACAAATTCTATGTTTTGTGATTCCAGAATGCAAGTGTGGGCTGTTGAATATTTCCAAATAACGCTGAGGCTCAGCGTTTCTGCTGAAGGCTTTCAGCTACGTAAAGCAAATTTTTTAGTTGACAGAGAGGTGAAAAAGGATTTTAAATATTGGACAGACCAATTTACCAAATATAAATTAATATTGATTTTTGGTAAGACCAATCTAATTTCCCCGGAGGAAACCGCTATGTTCAAACAACTTACCCGCCTCGCTACAGCAGTTGCACTGGCAACCACACTAGCTACTACCGCTGGTACGGCGACGGCTGCTGATAAAAAAGTGCTGTTAAAAATGCCTATCCATTTCGGTACCCACTTACCCGGTCTGGGCACGACGGCAAAGTATTTATCCGAACAGCTAAAAGCCTCCGGCAGCACGGTAAAAGTCAAAGTCTATGAGCCGGGCAAGCTGATTCCACCAAAAGAAATTCTGGAGTCAGTCTCTAAAGGACAGGTCAACGCCGGTTACACAACGCCAGGCTACAACACCGGCACACTGGGCAATGGCGCAGCCCTGTTTTCTGCTGTGCCATTCGGGCCAAATGTGGGTGAGTTTCTGGCTTGGGTTTACTACGGTGATGGCCGTAAGTTATGGCAGGAAATGTATGACGAGAAAGGTCTGAATGTACACGCTATTCCTTGCGGGTTGGTTGCACCGGAAACCTCCGGCTGGTTCTCTAAGCCCATTGACAAGCCGGAAGATCTACAGGGCTTGCGCATGCGCTTCTTCGGGCTGGGCGCGCTGGTGATGGAGAAGCTGGGTGTCTCCACTTCCCTGTTGTCTTCCAAGGAAATCTTCCCGGCTCTGGAAAAGGGTGCCATTGATGCCACCGAATTCTCCATGCCTGCGATTGATAAGAACCTCGGTTTCCACAAAATCCTGAAATACAACTACTTTCCCGGCTGGCACCAGCCTGCCACCTTGTTTGAGCTAATCATCAATGGCGATACCTGGAAAGAAATGTCAGCTGTACAACAAAATCAGGTCGAGCTGGCCTGCAAAGCAGGCATTCTCGATGCCTACGCTATGGGGGAAGCGATCCAGTTTCCGGTCATGATGGAAAACATTGAGAAAAACGGTGTTGAAAACCGTGTCTGGTCAGATGACATGCTGGCGACGTTCAAATCCAAGTGGGAAGAAATTGTTGGTGAGGAGTCTGCAAAAGATGCGCACTTTAAAAAGGTGTGGGACAACCTGAGTGAATTCCGTGCCGGTTATGCACACTGGGGTTCTGCGGGGTATTTGCCACAGGCTAAACCGGAGTAGTTTATCGGAAGATAAAGGCAAAGAAACCCTCATCCTAAGCCTCCTTTGATAAGGGCTGGGGTGAGGTGCTTTTAAAGTGTTTAACACCAATCCACTGCAATCCACAGGAGTTCTGTTATGGGAACACAACAAACCCCGATGCAAACCACCTATAAAATCCCAATTGTCAATCTCCTGAATACCATTGTAGAAAAAGTGGGTGGCGTGTTTGCCTGGATCAATGTTGTGTTGATTGGGGTGATTCTGGCTTCAGTGTTTATGCGCTATGGAATGAATCGCGCCATGGTGACGCTGGAAGAGCTGACCTGGTATCTGTATGCAGTGGGAATCATGTTTGGCCTGAGTTATGGCATTGTGAAGAACAGTCATATTCGGGTGGATATTTTTTCCATGCATTTCTCAACGCGGATGAAAGCCCTGGTTGAGGTATTTGGTATTGCGTTTTTGTTATTACCGTTTATTTGGGTGATCCTGCACCACTCTGTTGACTGGGTCTGGCAGTCCTATTCGATGGGGGAGTCCTCCTCCAGCCCGCAGGGTTTACCGCATCGCTGGCTAATTAAGATCGTTCTGCCCATCAGTTTTTTGCTGATGGGGCTGGCGGCGATTGCCCGTTTGATTGAATCGGTGTTTTTGTTATTTCACCCCAACTTCACCGCTGAGGCGTTTCATGCTTCCGGGCGGTTAAGCCTGTTGGTGCGCTTGTTCAAAGTGAAGCTGCTAGCCACCAATCAATCCGGCCAGTCTGCAACAGGGGGAGAATAGTCATGGAAATGAATGAAATTCTGGTGTTGGCGATGTTCGGCAGTTTTATGTTTCTGCTGTTCATGGGTTATCCGGTGGCGTGGATTCTGGGCGGTATTGCAATTGTATTTACGGCGGTGGGTTATTACGCTGATGAACACTGGGACACCATAACCGGCCTGGATTACAACACACTGGGCCTCGCCGTTGGGCGTATCTTCAGCATTATGGATAACTGGGTGCTGGTGGCGTTGCCGATGTTTATCTTTATGGGGTTGATGCTGGATAAATCGGGTGTGGCGGAGCGCATGATGCATTCGATGCAACGCCTGTTTGGCAATGTGAAAGGCGGGCTGGCGATTACCGTGACGCTGATCGGAATCATTTTGGCAGCATCTACAGGTATTATCGGTGCTTCGGTGGTGTTGCTCGGACTAATGTCCTTGCCTGTGATGTTGAATCAGAATTACAGCAAGAGCATTGCGTTGGGCACAGTCGCGTCGGCGGGCTGCCTCGGGATATTGATACCGCCGAGTATTATGCTGGTGATTATGGGTGATCAGATGGCGCTGTCGGTCGGTGATCTGTTCATGGGGGCAGTGTTTCCGGGACTGATTCTGGGGTTACTGTATATTGCTTATATCTATATTTACGGGCGACTGCATCCGCAAAATGTACCGTTGTCTGTTGACCAGGGTGGCAAAACCGACTGGAAGATTATTGCTCGTGTGTTTCTGGATATAATTCCACCAGCGCTGTTGATTCTGGCGGTACTGGGGTCGATCTTTATGGGAATTGCCACGGTGACGGAAGCATCAGGTATTGGTGCAATTGGCGCAACGTTGATGGCCATTGTGTACCGCAAATTCAGTTTTTCCGTGCTGAAAGAGGTAGTGCTGAACACCTTTAATACGGCGGGCTACATCTTTGCGATTTTTGTTGGTGCGACGGTATTTGCGTTGGTATTGCGTGAATTGGGTGGTGATGAACTGATTGAGGGGGTGCTGACCGGTTTGCCCTTTGGTGATTATGGCCTGATTCTATTCATCCTGTTTGTGGTTTTCCTGCTCGGGTTTTTCCTCGACTGGATTGAGATTACGCTGATTATGCTGCCGCTGCTTGCTCCGGTGGTCGCGGGTCTGGACTTAGGTGTGGATGGGCACGGTGTAGTGGATAAGCCTGAGTTGGTTTGGTTTGCTATGTTGGTGGCGGTGACTTTACAGACTTCCTTTTTAACACCGCCGGTGGGATTTGCGCTGTTTTACCTGAAAGGCGTTTGCCCGGAAGGCGTGAGTTTGCTGGATATTTATAAGGGTGTGATTCCGTTTGTGATTTTACAGCTGATTGGTCTGGCTCTGGTGTTCATGTTTCCGGACTTAGTCACCTGGCTGCCATCGGTGGCATACGGCAATTAACAGGGGGGCAGAAAAGCTAACATTGCTTGCACCCGATACACCCTCTAAAATCGCCTGATAGTTGGCTGCATATCAGCAGTGACCGAAACCATCAGGAGATTCGCAATGCCTACTGTCCTTATTACCGGTGCCAATCGCGGTATCGGTTTAGAACTCACCCGGCAATACGCCGCAGATGGTTGGCAGGTACATGCCTGCTGCCGTTCTCCTGAACAGGCGGATGCACTCAATACACTGGCAGCTCAGTCAGGCAAAGGGATTCAGGTGCATCAGCTGGACGTCTGTAATGACCAGCAGCGTACAGCATTAGCGCAGCAATTATCCGGCCAGCCGCTTGACATCCTATTCAATAACGCCGGTATTTATGGCAATTGTGACTACCAGAGTTTTGGTAAAATCAATGCACAAGAGTGGGAAAACGTGCTCCGTGCCAATGTAATTGCGCCGATGCAGATGATGGAGGCCTTTGTTGATAATGTCGCTGCCAGTGAGCAGAAGATCATTGCCAATATGACCAGTAAAATGGGCAGTATGGGCGACAATAGTGGCGGAACCAGTTATCTCTATCGTTCCAGTAAGGCTGCGATGAACGCTATTGGTACCAGTGCGGCAATTGATCTGCGTGACCGTGGCATTAAGGTGGCGCTGTTGCACCCGGGCTGGGTACAGACGGATATGGGTGGGCCAAACGGAGAACTTACTGTTGCTCAGTCTGCGACTGCTTTACGCCGGAATCTGGCAAATATGACGGATGCTGATAACGGGCGTTTTCAGGATATCGATGGGACGACGATTCCATGGTAAATCAATCGGCGATGGCGAAAATTATCCTGAAAAAGGGTCGTGATAAGAATGTCCGTATGCGTCATCCCTGGGTATTCTCCGGTGCGGTGCAAGGTGTCGAAGGCAAGCCTGCATCGGGTGAAACTGTGGAAGTTCGTGCCGCGCACGGTGATTTGCTGGGAATGGGTGCGTGGTCACCGGAATCGCAGATTC
>JBMZDK010000036.1:0-21575 GCA_049614265.1 Thiolinea sp. | reverse complement strand
ACCTTCCAGTGCAACCGCCCGCGTCAAACCCACTAAACCGGATTTAGACGCACAGTATGCTGCGTGGGTCGGTTCAGCGGTACGTGCGGCGGTAGAAGCAATATTCACAATCCGTCCCCAGCCTGCGGCTTTCATTGGGTCGATACAGGCGCGGATCATGCGGAAGGGGCCATTTAGGTTGGTGTCGATCACCGCTTCCCAGTCCACATCGGAATGGCCGGAAACGATGTGATGTACGCTGATTCCGGCAGCATTTACCAAAATATCGCAGATTCCCAGCTGCGCGGTTACCTCGGCGACAAAGCTATTCACTGAGTCGGTTGAGCGCACGTCCAGCGCCGCGACCATACCCTGATCACCGACAATCTGTTTTGCTTCAGCGCTGGCTATAGGATCAGCACCGCGCCTTGCACCGACCGCTACTCTGGCACCTTGTTGGTGTAGTGCTTTGACGATGGCCAGGCCAATCCCCTGTAAACCACCGGTTACTATGGCTACCCGATTATTTAGCATGTCTCACGCCTCCAACGCACATCCCTCAACAGTCACCCGATGCATATAACGCCGGTAACCATGATAATCATTAATCGCCTTATGCCAGGTTGCCCGGTTATCCCAAAACGCAATATCCCCCGCCTGCCAGCTAATCCGGCAATGGAAATCCGGCTGTTTACAATGCGCATACAACAGATTCAACAAGCCATCCGACTCATGCTTGGTTAGTCCTTCAATCCGCAGCGTAAAATCCGGGTTCACATAAATACATTTTCGCCCGGAAAGCGGGTGCGTAATCACCACCGGATGGCGCGCATCCTGCGTGGCCTTATCCATATTGGCAAAGCGTCCGCTCTGTACACCTTCCGAATCCTGCGTGCTATAACCAAAAGCATGACGGGAAGAGTGGATCGCATACAAACCATCCAGCATGCCTTTAAAACGCTCAGACAACGCGTCATAAGCCGTCGCCATCGAGCTGAATACCGTATCACCACCCACCTCAGGCACTTCAAGAGCATGCAGAATCGACCCCAGCGCCGGAATTTGATCGTAGGAATGATCGGTATGCCACTCCTCACCAATGGCATATTTCTGATCCGGCTCTTTCAACACGGTTGCAATCGCTGGATGGGTATCCAATGCCTTAAAAAAGCGATTGACATTAATGTCGCCAAACTGCTGCGCAAACGCTAGATGCTCATCCGGGGTAATGCTTTGCTGGCGAATGACAATCACCCCGTAATCACTCAATGCCTGCTTGATTGCCGGGATGTCTTCAGAGCGCCGCACGTCAGCGTCTATAATTTCTGCACCCAGTGCGCGGGTTAGGGGTTTAATTTGCATACCAAATACCTCAATTAGTTTCCATTGTCGCAGACTTCACGGACTAAAAGCTTTACTCCCCCTCGCCCTACCAGGGAGAGGGGGCTGGGGGGTGAGGGTGTTATGGCAAAAACGGATACAAATGCGACCGATAATCCTGAATCAAGATCTTCGCCTCATTAATTTGCTCCGGTGTCATCTTCTTCACGATCTCTTCCTGTGAAATCGCCGCATCAGGATCACCGCCAATCGCCGACAGCACATACCACATATATCCACGCACCAAATCCGGCGCAGGCATCCCGCGCCCCACCTCGTAATACCAGCCCACGCCGGACTGTGCACCGGGATGTGCTTTCATCGCCGAGCGCAAATACCACTCAAACGCGCGCCGGTCATCACGCTCCACGCCTAAGCCCATAGCGTACATTACGCCAATCAATTCCTCAGCATCCGCGTTCCCCGCCTGCGCCGCCGGTAACATAAGATCATAGGCCTCCTTGAAGCGGCTGGCCTCCATTAAGTCTTTGGCATATTCAATATCAGCACTTGCCCCGAGGGGCAATAAGCTGCTAATTAGTAACACGAACAACACAAACGGCTTCAGGACTTTCTTTTTCAGGATTACTATTCTCATGCAATGCTCTCCCCTGATCATAATCGGACTCATGCTATTAACCGGCTTCACCAGTATACCGGTACAGGCGAATACCGTACCTGCCTTACCAGAGCCATTAACAGCACAGGATTTTCGCCCATTCGATGAAGCCCGGGCCAAAATCGGACAACAACTATTTTACGACAAAATCCTCAGCGGGAACCGTAATATTGCCTGTGCTACCTGTCATCACCACGAACTGGCCAGCGGCGATGGCTTATCACTCGGGATTGGTGAAGGGGGGCTGGGTCTTGGTACTAACCGTGAACCAGGGGAAGGGGAGTCAGCAGCAACACGCCGTATTCAACGCAATGCCCCGGCATTGTTTAATCTCGGCGCTAAAGAATTCAATGTTCTGTTTCACGATGGCCGACTGAGTCTGGATGATACACACCCGAAAGGTTTCAACTCCCCGGCAGTAGAGTTCATTCCGGATGGTCTGCAGAGCTTACTCGCCGCACAGGCGGTCTTTCCGTTGGTGTCTGAAGTTGAAATGGCGGGCCATGTTGATGAAAACGAAGTGGCGGGGGCACGTAACCGCCGTATTGATTATGCCTGGCGCATTATTGAAGAGCGTATTCAGAACGTTTCCACCTATGCTGAAGGGTTTACAGTAGCATTCCCGGACATCGAACATAACACTGATATTAAAATTCACCATATCGCCAACGTATTAGATGACTTCATGAACAGCGAATGGCGCACACCCAACAGCCCTTTTGATCAATATTTACAAGGCCAAAAGGATGCATTAACACCAGATCAACTGGCTGGCATGCAACTCTTCTATGGTAAAGCTAACTGCTATCAATGCCACAGTGGCAAGTTGCAAACCGATCATCAGTTCCATAGCATTGGTTTACCGCAGTTCGGGCCAGGACGCACAAGACAGTTTGATTTTAAAGCCCGCGACATGGGGAGAATCAACGAGTCCGACCGCAGAGAAGATGCCTACCGCTTCCGCACACCATCATTACGTAATGTCACTGCGACAGCACCCTATGGTCACAATGGGGCTTACAAAGACTTGCGCAGAATCATTGAACACCACTTAAACCCGTTACAGGCACTCAGCAGCTGGACACCTCAACAACTCATTCTCCCCGAGTTCACCAAGGTCAGTCACGGTGATTACCTTATTCAACAGGATTCACAGGAATGGCAGCGGCTCAAGAAGTCCATTGATATCCAACCGGTTAGCCTGGATAAAACAGAAGTTGATGCTCTCTTATCTTTCCTTGAAACACTCACTGATACCTATAGCTTACAGGGGCGTCTGGGCATACCAGACACAGTTGGTAGTGGTTTATCTGAAAAAACCAGAGTAGGTAGCATTGAATCAAGCAATTGATTTTATTAGTTTTTTTGTTGTAAGACACTTCTAATAACCCCGGTATAACCCGTAGTGGCAACCAGAACAAAAGATGTGGATAAACTGTGTGAAAAAACTTATCCACATACAACTCACAAATAACGCCCGCTGCCATTCAGAACTCTAATCTGCACAAAACACCCGGAAAAGACTATCAAAACAGGGACTAACAAACTTACTAACAAAACGAGGGAACCCTTATTATGATTATTAAAAGAGATTCTTATATAAAGATATCAATGCAAAGCATCAAAAGAAGAAAGCTAATGAAGCGTCTGACAAACAAAAAAGGAAGGTTTCAGCAAACAGATACGCTTCACGATGAGAACAACCCTTTAAACGCCTAAAGCTCAGAGCTACAGAGTAAGTTCAGAAAGGTTTTAAGCGGGTACAATGAGCATATATGACCGTCATTTTAAAGGTGGAAAGGGCATTTCAGCGGTTAAAAAGCCCGGATCAGACAATATCAGGCGTTAATTCGAACCTTCCCCTTACCCTGCCATCGAATATGCTTTACAATGCGCACCGCTTTATTTGCACAAAAAGACTTCCAAATCAAGTGGTAGACGATTAGTATTGCCGCTTTTGCCGGATTTCCCTCTACCGGGTGCGTAGTAAGGCATGATCAAGGCAGACGAATTGGTAATAAATTAACCAATTAGTAAATAGCATGGGGTAATGTCCATGCGACGATAAGCCGATTCTGAAAAGAATTGGCTGATACTCGTTGTGGTGACATGAAACATGCGTACTTAAGCAACTGGTTCAACTGCCACAGACTTCAAGGCTGATGACCAGCAGGCGACAAACAGTTTGCATGCGTAATTAGCATTTACATGAGACTTTAGAAAATGACGGACTTAAGCAAATACCGAAATATCGGTATCTTCGCGCACGTTGATGCGGGAAAAACCACGACGACAGAGCGTATTCTTAAACTGACCGGTAAGATCCATAAAATCGGTGAAGTACACGATGGCGCAGCAACAACTGACTTCATGGAGCAGGAAGCTGAGCGTGGTATCACTATTCAGTCCGCTGCTACTACTGCTTTCTGGAATGATCATCGCCTGAACATTATCGATACCCCCGGACACGTTGACTTTACTATCGAGGTTTATCGCTCGCTGAAAGTTCTTGACGGTGGTGTTGGTGTATTCTGTGCCTCCGGTGGTGTAGAGCCTCAGTCAGAAACTAACTGGCGTTACGCTAACGAATCAGAAGTCGCACGTATTATTTTCGTCAACAAGCTGGATCGCATGGGCGGTGATTTCTACCGTGTTGTCGATCAGGTGAAAAATGTATTGGCGGCTAACCCACTGGTTATGGTTCTTCCTATTGGTATCGAAGACGACTTTACCGGTGTTGTTGATCTGCTGACCCGTAAAGCATGGGTTTGGGACGGCTCAGGTGATCCAACCAACTATAAGATCGAAGATGTACCAGCAGATATGGTTGATCAGGTAGAAGAATACCGTGAACAACTGATTGAAACTGCGTTGGAACAAGACGATGACCTGATGGAAGCTTACCTGGAAGAAGGTGAGGAACCAGCACTGGAAGATATCAAGCGTTGTATCCGCAAAGGTACCATCGCACTGGACTTCTTCCCGACTTACTGTGGTTCTGCTTTCAAAAACAAGGGTATCCAGTTAGTACTGGACGCTGTTGTTGACTACCTGCCTAACCCAACTGAAGTTGATCCACAGCCTGAAGTTGATCTGGAAGGTAATGAAACCGGTAACTTTGCTAAAGTTGATCCAAGCGGCCCGGTACGCGCATTAGCGTTCAAGATTATGGATGACCGTTTTGGTGCCCTGACCTTTACCCGTATCTATTCCGGTACGCTGAAAAAAGGTGACACGTTAGTTAATACCTTTACCGGTAAAAACGAGCGTATTGGCCGTATGGTTGAAATGCATGCGGACGAGCGTAATGAAATTGACTCAGCACAGGCTGGTGACATCATTGCACTGGTTGGTCTGAAGAATGTTCAGACTGGTCATACATTGGCTGATACCAGTAACCCGGCTACGCTGGAACCAATGGTATTTCCTGACCCGGTTATCTCGATTGCAATTGCACCCAGCAACAAAGGTGCTGCGGAAAAACTGGGTATCGCACTGAACAAAATGATGCAGGAAGATCCGTCATTCCGTGTTGAGACTGATGAAGATTCCGGTGAAACCATCATCAAAGGTATGGGCGAACTGCACCTTGATATCAAAGTAGACATTTTACGCCGTACCCACGGTATTGATGTTGAAGTTGGTAAACCACAGGTAGCCTACCGTGAATCGATCACTCAGGTGGTTGAAGACAGCTATACGCATAAGAAGCAATCCGGTGGTTCTGGTCAGTTCGGTAAGATCGACTACATTATGGAGCCAAATGAAACAGGTGCAGGCTTTGCGTTCGAGTCAAAAGTAACTGGTGGTAATGTACCCCGTGAATTCTGGCCAGCGGTTGAGAAAGGCTTTAAAACCAGTATGGATGCTGGTGTACTGGCAGGCTTCCCGGTCGTTGACGTAAAAGTTACCTTAATGGATGGTGGCTTCCACGCGGTTGACTCCTCTGCTATTGCCTTTGAGATCGCAGCAAAAGGTGGTTACCGTCAAACAATGACTAAGGCTGGCCCGCAAATGCTGGAGCCAATCATGAAAGTTGATGTTTTCACACCAGAAGATCACGTTGGTGATGTTATTGGTGACCTGAACCGTCGTCGTTCAATGATTAAGTCACAGGAAGCTGGCCCAACAGGCGTACGTATCAAAGCTGATGCTCCGCTGTCAGAAATGTTTGGTTACATTGGTGATCTGCGTACCATGACGTCTGGTCGTGGTCAGTTCTCAATGGAATTTGATCACTATGCAGCTTGTCCACGCAACGTGGCTGAAGAAGTGATTAAAGAAACACTGGCTCGTAAGAAAGAACAGGGATAAAACGATCAATCTTTGACAGTAACTTTCTATAGTTACTGTTTTACGATAATCATTATATCTTTCGCTTTGGAAAAACCCCGTCATATTGGCGGGGTTTTTTTTGTATGCCTATGGTAGTATTCCGTCAGGACTATTTATCAATGATTGTCGACAACTCTTAGTGAGTTGTGAGGAAATTTGGATTATGAATGATCGGATTACCGTTGGCTCTATGAAAGTGTCAACACTTCTACATGATTTTGTTGAAAATGACGCACTACCAGGAACCGGAATCAGCTCAGCTGACTTTTGGGGAAAACTGGAAGCACTGGTCACCGATCTGGCCCCGGAAAATAAAGCCTTGCTGGCTAAACGTGAAACCATTCAACAACAAATTGATAACTGGCATCGTGAAAACCAGGATGCATTTAATTTCTCCGATTACAAAACCTTTTTGCAGGATATTGGCTATTTAGTACCTGAAGGGCCGGCATTCAAAGTCAGTACGGCCAATGTTGATACTGAAATCACTGCAACAGCCGGGCCGCAGCTGGTTGTGCCGGTGATGAATGCCCGGTTTGCGTTAAATGCTGTTAATGCCCGCTGGGGTAGTTTGTATGATGCTTTATACGGTACCGACGCTATTCCTGAAACCGACGGTGCAGAAAAAGGGAAAACCTTTAATCCGGTACGGGGACAGAAAGTCATCGCTTTTGCCCGCAATTTCCTTGATCAAACGGTTCCACTGGCATCCGGTTCACATAGTGATGCCAGTGCATACAAAGTGGTTGATGGGCAACTACAGGTAACACTGGGTGATCAGCAAACTGTGCTTCAACATCCGGAAAAGTTGGTGGGCTTTAAAGGTGATGCTGCTACACCGCAAGCCATTCTTTTGCAGAACAATGGTCTCCATTTTGAAATTCAAATTGACCCAAGCGCTAATATTGGCAAAGACGATAAAGCCGGTATTAACGATATCCTGATGGAAGCGGCGTTAACCACTATTATGGATTGTGAAGATTCTGTCGCAGCCGTTGATGCAGAAGACAAAACAGTGGTTTACCGTAATCTGCTTGGGCTAATGAAAGGTGATTTAGAGGAATCGGTCACCAAGGGCGGAAAGACCTTCACCCGTCGTATGAATCCGAACCGGGATTATATTGATACCTCCGGTAATCCTTTTAGCCTGCACGGTCGGAGTCTGATTTTTATCCGCAACGTTGGTCACCTGATGACTAATGACGCTATTCTTGATGCTGAAGGCAATGAGATTCCGGAAGGCATTATGGATGGCATGATGACCGGAATGATTGCTATTCATAATCTGAGCGGGCAAAACACAGCACAAAATTCACGTACCGGCTCTGTCTATATTGTAAAACCAAAAATGCATGGCCCGGAAGAAGTTGCCTTTACTAACAAGTTGTTTGGCCGTATTGAGGATGCCCTTGGACTGACGCGTAATACACTGAAAGTTGGCATCATGGATGAAGAGCGGCGCACAACAATTAACCTGAAAGAGTGCATTCGTGCCGCCAGCGAGCGTGTGGTATTTATTAATACCGGTTTCCTCGATCGTACCGGCGATGAAATTCATACATCCATGGAAGCTGGCCCGTTCCTGCGTAAGGGAGATATTAAAACCCAGCCATGGATTAGTGCTTACGAAGACTGGAACGTTGATATTGGTCTTGAATGTGGCTTGCAGGGCCACGCCCAGATCGGTAAGGGGATGTGGGCAATGCCGGATATGATGGCTGAAATGCTCAATCAGAAAATAGGTCACCCCATGTCGGGTGCAAATACGGCCTGGGTTCCCTCACCGACCGCCGCAACCCTGCACGCCATGCATTACCACAAAGTCAATGTAATGGAACGCCAGCAGGAACTGGCAAAACGGGAACGCGCGAATATTGATGATATTCTGACGATTCCACTGGCTGAAGAAACTAACTGGTCAGAAGCTGAAATTCAGTGGGAGCTGGAAAACAATGCCCAGGGAATTCTGGGTTATGTGGTGCGCTGGATTAATCAGGGGGTAGGTTGTTCCAAGGTGCCGGATATTAATGACGTTGGTTTGATGGAAGATCGCGCCACCCTGCGTATTTCCAGCCAGCATATGGCCAACTGGATACGCCATGGGGTGTGTACGGAATCACAGGCGATGGCTGCGCTGAAAAAAATGGCGGCTATTGTTGATGGGCAGAATGCCAATGATCCGGCTTATACACCCATGCTGCCGGATATTGAAAAAAGCGTTGCTTTCCAGGCAGCCTGTGATCTGGTATTCAAAGGCTGTGAGCAACCCAGTGGTTATACAGAGCCTGTGCTTCACCAACGGCGGGCACAGGCTAAAGTATCGTTATTTACCGGTTAAGCTTACCTGTTCAACAGGATGGTTACAGGGTATTTACCATATAACCATCCTGTCGTTTTACAAACATCATAAATACTTCTTCAAAGTTATCCACAACTGAGGTTTTGACGGATTCTTTTGCCAACAGCCCATCTTGCCAGGCCTGAACACGTTCGCTTTTGCCGAAATCGATACCAAAAACCCGCTCCAGTATTTCCATACGCATGAACAGGGGAGCATAGGCAGAGTCAATCAGAGAGAATTGTGAGCCTGCAAAAAATGGCTCTTCTTTTGCTAAAACACCATTAACGCGCTCTAAGCCCTGTTTTATTTGAGCCAGATTCTGCTCAAACTTTTGCTGATCAGCAGCAACAACCATTCGATATTGTGCGCCGAGAAGCTCTGAACAAAATTCTACCCAGGAGCGGTGCAGGGCTTTTTGTAACGGGTCATCAGGATGTAGCTGTGGTGCTCTGGTTTCATCCAGATATTCCATTATGACCGCAGATTCAAAGACGGGTTTACCATCAACTAACAGCACCGGCACTTTACCCAGTGGTGACACCTCTTTGAACCAGTCCGGTTCATCACCCGGCATAATGTGTGTCAGTTTATAGTCAACCTGTTTTTCATTTAGCGCAATAGTTGAGCGCTGTACAAAAGGGCAAACTTTGAAGCTGATCAGCTCCAGTTGTGGGTTTACAGACATATAATTCTCCTCATCAATCACTTTTTCGCTAGTATAGCTGAATCCGCCAATGCAGAGAGAATGACCATGACACAAACAATTACACCATCAGATATTCTGGACTTCTGGTACAACAAACCCATGTCAGAACACTGGTTTAACTCTACGCCGGATATTGATAACGAAATCCGCACCCGATTTGCTGATCTCTGGCAGCAGGCAAAGGAAGGTCAGTTAAGCGATTGGCAAAACAGTGCTGAAGGCTGCCTTGCTTTATGCATTGTGCTGGATCAGTTTCCACTCAATATGTTCAGAGGTGATGCGAAGAGCTTTGCTACTGAGCAACAGGCTGTCGGGGTAACAAAGCACGCGGTTAGCCAGGGGTTTGACCAACAGCTGTCACCCGAGCGGCTAAGCTTTTTGTACATGCCATTAATGCACAGCGAACATATGGCCGACCAAAATGAATCGGTCAGGTTATTCACTGCAGCAGGCCTGGAAAATAACGCGAACTTTGCAGATCATCACCGCAAGATCGTTGAGCGTTTTGGGCGTTTTCCACACCGGAATGAAGTTTTAGGTCGTGATAGCAGTACTGAAGAATTGGCTTACCTGTCTTCTGACGAAGCTTTCACTGGTTAGGTGGAAGCCCTCAAATATCAGGGGTCAAACTTGTAGCCAACACCGTAGATGGATTTAATTGCCTCGCAATCTGACGAAACTGCTTCCATCTTCCGGCGCAGGTTTTTGATATGGCTATCAACAGCCCGGTCTGTAACCACGCGATGATCATCGTATACACAGTCCAATAACTGGGTGCGTGAATAGACTTTTCCCGGATGAGTGGATAATTGATGTAACAAACGGAACTCAACCGGAGTGAGATTAAGACTTACTCCGTTTAATAAAGCTTCCATTCGATCCGGATACGTTTCTACCGCTCCGTCCGCCTTGATTTCCTGTGGGGTAAGTTGTGAGCGGCGGAGAACATTTTTGATACGGGCAAGCAATTCACGGGGGCTATATGGCTTACAAACATAATCATCAGCACCCAGCTCTAAACCCAGCAAACGGTCAATTTCATCGATTTTCGCTGTCGCCATAATAATTGGCATGAGGGCAAACTGTCGTACCTCGCGAAAAATATCGATGCCGTTTTTCCCTGGCAACATCAGATCCAGCACAATTAAATCCGGTGACTCAGTTCTGACCCACTCGACCACCTCATCACCATGAGCAATCCAATGTGCATTAAATTCTGCCTGTGCAAGATACTCAAGCAGAACTTCTGCCAGTTTGGGTTCATCTTCTACAACCAGAATTTTATCCATTAATCAGATCCTTGTTTTGTGTCCAAATCGTCTTTGGCTGACGAATTTTTTGCTATTTTAGCTGTTTCCGGTAATTCATTTAATGGAAAGCTCAGATTTATTGCTAAACCACCTAACTCAGAATGTCCGGCACTAATTTGCCCCTGATGAATTTTGACAATATTTTTACAAATCGATAGCCCGAGACCTGAGCCACCTAAAACACGACTGCGGGATTTATCAACACGAAACAGCCGGTCAAATAAACGGGGAAGTGCCTCATCCGGAACACCGGGAGAGCTGTCAGCCACAATGATCTGGCATTGCTGTTGCTGGTATTGTAAACGCGCACTTACCTGTACAACACCACCTTCATCGGTGTAACGGTAACTATTTTCCAGCAGGTTACTAAATAGCTGATGCAAGCGGTTATCATCACCCCGAATAATTATGGGTTGATTTATTTCCACCCGATTAATCAGCGAGATATTTTTTTCCTGTAAGCGGGTGGCAAAAACGTCCAACAGATCTGCCAGCAGGATGCTCAAATCTACCGTCTCATCGGTTAATTCAATATCACCGGCGTCGGATAGTGATAGTTGGTAAAGATCGTCAACCAACTGACCCAGAGAGAGAGTGTCTGCGTGAAGAGACCTAATCCTATCCAGGTCAGGTTTACGGATACCATCCAGCATTGCTTCAATTTCACTGCGCAAAATTGCTATTGGAGTACGTAACTCATGAGAGATGTCTGCTATCCACTGGCCACGTAATTCTTCATCACGCTGCAAAAAATCTGCTAACTGATTGAATCGTTCAGCCAATTCGCCAAGTTCATCATTAGAGTTCACAGCAATTTGGGTAGAAAAATTACCTCGGGACAAGGAATGCGCGCCAGCTATCAGCTTTTTAACCGGGTTTAAAAACTGTCTTACCACCACCAATGCAATAAGCAGAGATAACAACATAGCAAACAAAGCAATCAAATAAATATTGGTCGCCTGTTGCTCCATAAAACTGTTCGCAATTTCATCAGTAACAATTTTCTGCTTATCTAATTCCAGCCAACCAACAATATCACGGGAAACTGTAATATTAATCCGCTCATATTCAATGGCTTTAATCGGCTCAGTGCCACTTACCAACAAACCATTGTTATCTCTTAAACGGATTCTTTTACTGATAGAGCGTATTGACGAGGCTTCGCCAAGCTTGAGCAGCATGCCCTGCCAGCCTCTGGGATTATTGCGTAAGAAATTCCAGTCATTTTGCTGGCGGTACTCCCTGGCCAGAGTATTACTTAATACATTGATACGTGCCAGATCAGACTGATTTTGGTATTCGGCAAAGCCCTGCCGAAAACTCCAGTTCATGAAGATTACCATAAACAGGATAACGACAATCGTTGCAATGAGTACCGCCAAAAATAGTTTGGCGAATATATTCAGTTTCATGACATGATTATGCCATGGAATCGGGTTAAAGCTCTGTCAGATCATTACTCTGTTGCGCTCTGTACCTGCTGCATTTCAGAGAGGTCATGCAACAAGTCACGTAAGAATGTATTTTCTTCCAGTGCTTTTTCTCTTAGCCACTCCCCTTGCTCAGGCAGAAAGTACTGTTCGGAGGGCATATTATTCAATTCACGCTCAGCGGCATCTTCTACGCCGGTTTTACCGTACAGGTACGCCCGTAACGTATTACCCCAGGGGATGTAGATTTTTTTCGCTTCTTCCAAAGCTTCGGACAGATCACCTTTGCGGTATGCACGCAAGCTGGTTAACACATGGTACCAATCCGGATGGCGTGAACTCATGCCAACAGCACGATCCATACAGTTATCACCCTGGTCAAAATTCCCCAGGATATAGTACAAACTACCGGCAAAAAATTGATTAAACGCTGAATACTCGTTGAGTGTTAATGCAAGCTGCAATTCACTGCGTGCCAGGTCAAAATCTTCCTGAAGGTAAGCAGAAAAGGCATGAAAAAGATGCGTTTCAGCATTGTCAGGATCAATGCGCAAAGCCAGCCTCACCAGAGTATGGTAACGTTCGTTCAGGTTTTCAGTTACCTGGTATCCGGTCAGGTACTCCTGTAAACATAAATGCAGATTAACAAAAATTGCCACTGTATCATGCGGCTGCTCCATTAACCGGTGTTCGCAGAACCGCAGGGCAATTTGTAGTTCACGACGTGAAAAACCCATGTAGGAATTACGTAAATAGAGCAGTGCGAACTGATGTTCCGCGCCTTCTCTGTTTGTCAGTCCCTGTAGGTATTGTCCCCGGTATTGGTGGGCTATACCATTATCCGGTGCAAAAAGGTCGTTCGAGATTTTGCCATAGATATCTGAAAAATCACGGCTTTCGCGGTAGTCTTCAATATCAAAACTTTCCCCCCAGACAACTTCTTCTGTGACCGTGTGAAGTAATAAACATTTAAGATTCAGGCGCTGATTCAGTGATTCAACATCCATTTTTAACAGAAAATCTGCCTGATAGTTTGTGCGAATATGGCTGAGGTAGTCGTGAGCGACCAGCGTACTGGAATTATTGGGTGATGCTGATAACACCTTAGTCATCGGAAATTTATTCAGAATCAGGGTGAAATCCCGCACGATGAGATAATATAAATCCAGGTTTTCCGGCGTTGGTGAAAAACATTTAAAGCCAAGCAGGACTTTTATACTGTCAGAGTAAGCTTTTGAAACACTGTTTGAACGCCGATCCTTTTTTCTGCGCTCAACACCTTTGTCGATTATATTTTCGACAAATTCGGGTTGATAGCTACCTTTTGGTAAATCAATTTTAACGGCACTGCCTTTGCCTTCATTTTCGTAGTAGGTTGCCAGCAAACCACGTAAACGCCCGGCTTCGACGCGAACCAAAGGATTCTCGCCCGGTGAAAAATCTTCTGCTTTGCCTAAACCGTAAACAGCAATGGTATATTGCTTGAGATACCTGCCACGACCTTCTAATGTTTCCGTAACAATATACGACAAAAAGTTACACATTTGTTTTCTGGAGCGAAAACCATCACTGGCCGTAATCCGCGACAATTCATCGATTATTTGATGCTCATCCATAGTCATATTTTATTTCTCACCAGAATTATCAGGCATTTACGTCTACACTCAGACAGATAACAGGCTTTGGCGCTTTACCGTAACCAACTTCTGTTACTTATAACAAGTGCGACTAACTTTTAAATTGTGCTGCGTAGGACGCTGACAATGAGTTTAAGCGGGTTTGTCGCCTGCAGTACCGGCATCGTGCAACACATCTAACTACATAAATTTACCGAGAGTACTTGCTGTCATGAGCACACAGAGGAAAATACAACGGTCATTTTTTATATTGACATTGTTGCTTATGTCTTTTTCTTATGCAAATGCTTACGATATTAAGCCCGACATTACCAAAAACATCCACCAGCAGCATGAGCCAAGAAGTTGGAATCGCAAGAACTGTTGTTATCCGGCCACGCCTTATGAAGCAACCAGAGCAATAGTTCAGGATAAGCTGCTTACCTCCGAAAAATTCCTTAAGCTATCAGACATGCTTAACCATTTTTGGCGAAAATACACTCATCGAAAGTAGTGTAATTCTGATCGAATCCAGGAATTTTAAACTAACCACCTACGGTGAGTTTAAATGGTATTGTCTGAGTGATCAATATTTAGTCTTTTTACTGTTGTGTTTTATCTTTCTCACTTACCGATACAAAACGAACTGAAAATCTCACCTAACAAATCATCGGGGGTAAATTCTCCGGTAATTGTTGCCAAAGCATCCTGGGCTAGTCGTAATTCCTCAGCCATTAACTCTCCGGCATTAAACTCAAGTAGCTGATATTCGGCTCTGTTCACAGCTTCCTGAGCCTGTTGCAAAGCATCTAAATGTCGCCTGCGGGCAATAAATACATCTTCAGCATTGCTCTGATAATCCATACAAGATTTCAGCTCATCACAAAGTGCTGTAATGCCTTGCTTGTTTTTTACTGAAATATAGATTACCTCATTGTGTTTACCGGCAACTGAATCAGTCAAATCGATCTTATTGCAAACCAACAGGGAAGGAAGGTTTTGGGGGAGTTGTGATAATAGCTGCTGTTTTGATGCCTCTGAATCATTGTCATCAGCCACAACCAATAATAAGTCAGCTTTTTCAATTTCTTGCCAGGCACGGGCAATACCAATTTTTTCGACAGGGTCATGGCTATCATGCAAACCTGCGGTATCAATGATATGTAGCGGCATGCCATCAAGGTTAATTTTTTCGCGTAATATATCGCGGGTCGTTCCAGCAACATCGGTAACGATAGCAGCTTCATTACCAGCCAGGACATTAAGCAGGCTGGACTTGCCCGCATTGGGACGACCTACAATAACCAGATGCATTCCCTCACGCAGGATACTGCCTTGCCGGGCCTGATCGAAAATTTTACTGATTTCCTGCTTTATCTCAGCCAGGCATTCACGAACCGAATTATCGGCAAGAAAATCGATTTCTTCGTCAGGAAAGTCCAGAGCAGCCTCGACATAGACCCGAAACTCAATAATTGTCTTCACAACCTGATTAATCACATCGGAGAAAGCGCCCTGAAGAGAGCGTAATGCTGATCTTGCAGCTTGTTCCGAACCAGAATCGATCAGGTCGGCAATCGCTTCGGCCTGGGCTAAATCAAGTTTGTCATTAAGAAACGCCCGTTCTGAGTACTCACCGGGGCGGGCAATTCGGGCACCCAGTTCCAGACAACGTTGTAGCACCATATCGAGAACAACTTGTCCACCATGCCCCTGTAGCTCTAATACATCTTCACCGGTAAACGAGTATGGCGCCTTAAAATAAAGGGCTATACCATCATCTAGTGTTTGATGGTCAGCAGATAAAAAACGGCGATGAGTTGCCTGATTAGGCGGCGGACAGAAACCAAGAATTTGTTTGGCTATGATAGGAACATCAGGGCCTGAAATACGGATAATTCCGACACCACCACGTCCTGGCGGAGTCGCCACAGCCGCGATAGTGTCGGTGTTGTTCCACATGAAACATTATCCTTTACATCAATGTCAGCTAATTATCAGGCGTGACCAATGATTTTCTTATTGATATACCATTGCTGAGCAATCGATAGCAGGTTATTTACCACCCAGTACAATACCAGTCCGGCCGGAAACCAGAGGAACATAAAGGTAAATACAACCGGTAAGAATTGAAAAATCTTCTGCTGCATTGGATCAACCTGAGGGGGATTCAGTTTTTGCTGCAGGTACATACTGCCCCCCATAATCAGCGGAAGAATGAAATAAGGATCCATAATTGAGAGATCTTTATACCATAACAACCAAGGCGCCTGACGCAGCTCAACACTTTCCAGTAACACCCAATACAGTCCCATAAAAACCGGAATCTGAATCAGAATAGGTAAACAACCACCAAGAGGGTTGAGCTTTTCCTTGCGGTATAGCTCCATCATAGCTTTCTGTTTGCCCTGTGGGTCATTGGAATAGCGCTCGCCAATTTCCTTCATTCTGGGTGCCATGGCTTTCATTTTAGCCATCGATTTGTAGCTGGCAGCGGATGGCCAGAAGAAGATGAGCTTGATCAACAGAGTGAGGAAAATAATAGTCCAACCCCAGTTTTGCACAACACCGTGGATTTTCTGCATGACCCAGAAAATCGGCTGTGAAATAAAGGCAAAAATACCGTAGTCGACCGTAAGATCAAGGCCGGTAGCAATCGCAGCCAGGTCATCCTGAAGCTTAGGGCCAACCCATAAGCCGGTTTTAAAGCTATCAGTAGCTCCGGCAGCAATTTGCCGAACCGGGCCACGTGCCCGCAGAATATAAGCAGGCACACCGTAATTCATTACTTCAGTGCTGCCATACTGTGTTTCTTCATTCTGGTTTGGAACCCAGGCACTGATGAAATAGTGTTCCATCATGCTAATCCAGCCACCAACTGTTTTATCAGTAATGCCTTCTTTCATATCGGTAAAAGCAATAGTGTCGTATTTATCATCATGATAATACGCACCACCGACAAAAGCCCGCACTCCCATCATTAGTCCACCTGGTGTGTTGTCAGGGCCATGCTTTAGCTGACGGTATTCAGTACCATTCCACATTTGATCGGAGTTATTTTGTACTTCATGCTCAACCTCCACCAAAAAACTACCGCGTTTGAAATGGTATTTTTTAGTGACAATAACACCATTGGCTCCTTGCCAAACCAGAGGTACTACTATTTCATTGCTATCGTCATTAAGCTGATAATCTGTTTTTTCAGCGCTGTAAGCAGCCAGATGATTGGGAGCGTATTCAGATAATTGTTTCGCATCCACACCACTAATAGCTGTGTGTTGTAAACCTGATTGAGCGACATAATTTTTCGTCTTTAGATCAAGAATGCGAACCGGGTTATCAGGCTCTTCGAGGCTTACCGGATAAGAAGGCAGGTCTGCTATCAGAACATCTCCGCCCTGTGTGCTGATTTGCATATCAAGCACATCAGTACGAACACGAACTAATTGATTTTTACTACCATTGCTATTGCTTGCTGATGCCTGCTGGCTTTGTGCCGGAACAGCCTGAGTGCTCTGGGTGGGAATTTCTGCATTTGCTGTATTTTCGGGAACTCCCGACGTTGTTGCAGACTGAGTTTGAGTCTGTTGAGTTGCTGTTATTTCAGGTTTAGGTGCGTGATCCTGCTGCCAGGTTGTCCAAAGTAAAAAACCCAAAAATAACAGGGTGAGATACAGGAAGGGACGTTGAGAATCCATAATTCCTCAATCCGGTTTGTGGTTAGATGGAGTTTGCCGGGGCGGTTTGTTTGCGGCATTGTAATAGCCGTCAAGGCGCTCCCAGAGCATGCCGAGTTGCTGCAGTATAACAGCGTTATCCATAGAGGCCAGCTTTGTCTCACCCATGATGACAATATCGACAGCGGGAAGTTGTGCAAAGTGGGTACGGAAACCTTCCCTAACTAATCGTTTGACGCGATTACGATCGACAGCACGCTTTAGAGAGCGTTTAGAAATGGCAAGGCCAAGACGGGCATGAGAAGTACTACTTTCCCGTGCTCTGCAGAGGATACCCTCAACTTGAATACGACGATGGCGTCCTCGCTGAAAGACCCGCCGGAATTCTTCCGGTCGGGTTAGCCGGTTTTTGCGCGGGAAGGTCGCCACGCGTTTACTACCGCCTTTGTAGCTTTATACTATACTGAGTAAACTTAAGGAATCAGGCGCTTACGGCCTTTTGCACGACGGGCATTTAACACTTTTCGTCCATCAGCAGTCTGCATACGGGCGCGGAAACCATGAGTACGAGCACGACGGATTTTACTCGGTTGGAAAGTTCTTTTCATGACAACAAAATACCAGCTTAATCAAATTATTCAGTGAATACCGGCAGTGCCCAGACTAGCTAACAATTATGCCTGTCACAGAGAACCACTGGCTCGCAAAAAGGTTCCGCAAAATACTTGATATCACTTTTCATGTCAAGTGAATAAGCGACAAGATCGGGAGTAAATGGCTTGTGGATAACTCTTGCTACACGGTATAATGAGAGGTTCCACCAAACACTATCTCTTACCTGTTCATAAAGACTACGGGGCGCTTTTTTATGCTTTGGCAACAATGCTTAAACCAACTGGAACACGAACTGCCTCACAGTGAAATAAATACCTGGTTGCGAAGCCTTCATGCATTAGAACAAAGTGACTCTATGTGCCTGCTAGCTCCAAATCCTATTGTTTTGCAACAGATTCATTCCGCTTATTTACCACGCATTTTGTTCCATGCCCGTAATCTGTCAGGTATTAAAGAGTATGATGTGATCCTGCAAATTGGTTCACGCCCGGTCGCTCAACCTGTGCCACCGCAACCGGCACCGCCGCCACTACCAACTTCCGGTAATGGTGCTTATTCCCAACCTCAACAACCGGGTTATCCACATCAGAACAACGCTGGTTCCTCTGAGTTTACGCTGCCGCCCAAAGCTTTGCCTCCAAGACAAACAGAAAACCCTTCAACGTTCAGTGATCGCTTCGTGAATGCACTGAATTCCCGGATGACTTTTGCGAATTTCGTCGAAGGTAAATCTAATCAGCTGGCCAGGGCTGCTTCTTTGAAAGTTGGGGAGACGCCGGGTGATTCATACAACCCGTTGTTTATCTATGGTGGCGTTGGATTGGGAAAGACACACCTTATGCATGCGATTGGCAATCGGATTCTTGAATACAATCCGCAGGCACATGTGCTTTATGTTTATGCCGAACGTTTTGTCAACGATATGGTTACTGCATTGCGAAACTCCCGGATTGAAGAATTCAAACAACATTACCGCAGTGTTGATGCATTATTGATCGATGACATACAGTTTTTTGCAGGCAAAGAACGTTCAATGGAAGAGTTTTTCCATACCTTTAATGCTTTATTGGAAGGACAAAAACAAATTATCCTGGCGAGCGATCGTTTTCCGCGCGATGTGGAAGGCATTGATGATCGCTTGCGTTCGCGTTTTAACTGGGGCCTCACGGTTCATGTTGAGCCACCAGACCTTGAAACCAGGGTTGCTATTCTGCGCAAGAAAGCGGAAGACGCGAATCTTGATTTGCCACAGGATGTGGCCTTCTTCATCGGCAAGCGTTTTCGCTCAAATATTCGTGACCTTGAAGGCGCATTACAACGGGTAATTGCCAATATGCGTCTGCGTTGCATTGCTGAGCTGAGTATGGACTTTGTTCATGATGCTTTACGTGACCAGCTTGCCAGCCAGGACAAAATGGTTTCAATCAGCAACATCAAAAAAGTCGTTGCGCAGTATTACAATATACGCACAAATGAAATGGATTCTAAGCGCCGCACCCGGTCTGTAGCACGTCCACGTCAGATTGCTATGGCGCTGTCGAAAGAACTGACAAGCCACAGCTTGCCTGAAATCGGAACAGAATTTGGTAACAGAGATCACACTACTGTTTTGCATGCCTGCCGCAAAGTCCAGGAGTTACGCGACTCAGATAATCGCATTGAGGAGGATTACCGTATTTTAATCCGCACCTTAACAAACTAGGTATAAGTACCAGAAGACATCACTGTGCTTGCTGTGGATAAACTGTCTGTAAAAACTTATCCACAATCAACTCACAAGCAATTGAAGCCTGAAAGCAACGACTGCTAACATCACTGTCTGCAGGATAATTGATAAGAAACAGTTAGTTAGTATTTTATGCACAGAATTTTGCTTTCTTTATTATTGTTATTAAAAAAGACTTTATATAAATGAAATTAACACAGACCCGAGAAACATTACTGGAGTCCCTGCAGGCAACCCTGGGGGCTATTGAAAAACGGCACACTTCCCCCGTTCTTGAAAACGTACTGGTCAGAATTGAAAATAGTCAGGTGTTTTGGCGTGGTACTGATTTGGAGTTAGAGATTGCCACTTCTTCTCCTTTAATTGATTGTGTTGATGGCGAGATCACCTTACCGGCCCGAAAATTGGCGGACATTTGTAAAGCACTGCCCCCCGAAAGCTTAGTGGCTATTGATATTCTGGACAATAACCGTGCATTGGTGAGTTGTGGTCGCAGTCGTTTCGAGCTCGCTACATTGCCAGCAGCAGAATTTCCTGAGTTAGATGATTTAGGCCAAACTTATCAGTTCGAATTGCCGGAAGCAGGCCTTAAAAATTTATTAGATAGTACGGCTTTTGCTATGGCAAATCAGGATGTCAGGTATTATCTGAATGGCATGCTGCTTGAGCTAACAGAAGAGTATATACGTACGGTTTCAACTGATGGTCACCGTTTATCTCTGTCAACTCAGCGTGAGATCCAACTTGAGCTTAATGAATCACTGCAGATCATTATTCCGCGTAAAGGTGTATTAGAGCTGTCAAAACTGTTGAGAGCAGATTGTCAGGTGCCGGTTACGATTCAAATTAGCCAAAATCATTTGTGTGTACAAATAGATCAATTACGCTTCACAACTAAGTTGGTTGATGGCCGTTACCCGGATTATCAGGCAGCCGTGCCTGCTCAGGGTCATATCAAGTTGGATCTTGATCGCAAAGAATTCCGCGATATGTTGCAACGGGTTGCTATCTTGTCAAATGAGAAGTTCAGAGGAGTACGTCTCAGCCTTTCTGAAAATACCTTGCGAGTGCAATCGAATAATCCGGAACAGGAAACTGCGACAGACGAACTCGATATCAATTATCAGGGTGATGACTTCAGCATTGGATTTAACATTAACTATGTTCAGGATGCTGTTAACCACTTGTCTAATGACACAATGACTTTACAGTTGAATTCTCCGGAAAGTAGTGCACTGATTACTGATCCGCAAGACGAAACGGTGTGTAATGTCATTATGCCAATACGGCTGTAATTGATACTGGTCTGCCGCAATGTGGCTAAAACAATTAAGCATCGAAAATTGTCGTTTGATTGCGCAAGCCAGTGTCGAATTGTCACCAAAAGCGAACGTGTTTATTGGTGATAATGCCTCAGGTAAATCCAGTTTTTTAGAAGCTTTATCGATTCTGTCCAGGGGAAGGTCTTTTCGTAGCCCAAGGATCCGGGAAATAATACGTTATGGTGAAGAAAGGCTGACAGTTGCCGGAAAGATAAAAGATGATGAAACCGGAGCTGAATATCCACTGGGCATTAGCAAGACAAACGATGAAACCAGAATCCGGATCAATCATGCTGATATTAATCAGCAGGCTGAACTCAGTAGTCACTTACCCCTAACAATTATTCATCCGGATACATTGGAAATCTTAAGTGGTGGTCCCTCACAACGTCGTGCATTGTTAGATTGGGTGGCATTTTACCGCTCACCTGACTTTCATCAGGACTGGAGAAATTATCAACGTATTCTGAAACAACGCAATGTTTGTTTGCGTGATGAGCAGCAGCGTTTTGCCCTTCA
>JBMZDK010000035.1:0-22061 GCA_049614265.1 Thiolinea sp. | reverse complement strand
GCACGTACCATTGACTGCTGTTCACAGGCGACCAGAAAATAGTGCAGGGCTTTAATCGACAAATGCATAGAAATAAATTCCGTTATAGCAGGAAAGAACTCAAAACCTTGCACACACAAATATAAGCTTTGAGTTTCACCCTCCGGTTTTCAACACGACCGCAGCCTTTAGCTGAAGCCCTGACTCACACTGCATAGCTCGGTTTTTCCAAACTTATACGTCACAAACAAGTATTTTTCAAAGTTTTGCCTTTCTGGCATTCTCCCTAACCATCAACACCACGATGCAAGAGAACGCAACCAGTATGAACACACAAACACAGTCAACGGCCGCAGCACGCAACCGTTTTGATACCCAATGGCATTATCGTCCAAATGTGCCGATCGAACCTTCCCCTTTATTTCAGTGGCCGTTAAAACCATTGGCTATCTGGCGCTGGTTTGCCACACGCTGGCTGGTAGTCGGTGAAAATACGGTGCTGCTCGCGCTGGCGCTGATTTCCTGGTTCTGGTTACAGCCTTCACTGGAAACCACGAAAAATCTGAGCGTTGATTGGATAGCGGCGATGTATATACGCAATCTGCTGCTGATGATCGCTGTTGCCGGTGGACTGCATTTATATTTCTATTACTGGAAGAAACAAGGACAAGATTTGCGCCACGACCCACGCGCGCTGGTTGATAAAGGCAAGATGTTCACTTTTGGTAATCAGGTAAAAGACAATATGTTCTGGACTTTAGCCAGCGGCGTCACCTTCTGGACAGCTTATGAGGTATTGATGTTCTGGGCGATGGCCAATGGATATGCCCCCACATTATTGTGGAGCGACAACCCGGTCTGGTTTATCTTATTGTTTCCTCTGACCCCGTTAATTATTTCTTTTCATTTTTATCTTGTACACCGCTGGATGCACTGGCCAAAGGTCTATCCGATTGTACATAAACTACACCACCGCAATAACAATGTCGGCCCCTGGTCAGGCCTGTCGATGCACCCCCTGGAGCACCTTGTCTATTTCACTTCGATTCTGGTGCATTTCATTCTGGCAGCTCATCCTGTTCACATACTGTTTCATATGATGCATCAGTCATTGACCGCTTCCACATCGCATACCGGCTACAATGGCCTGCTGATTGGTGACAAAAATCGCTTTGCACTGGGAACATTTCCACACCAGTTGCATCACCGTTATCTGGATTGTAATTATGGCAATCCGGAAGTGCCCTGTGACAAATGGTTTGGTACATTTCACGATGGCACTGCTGCTGCACAAGAAAAATTGCAGCAGAAACGACGGGCAGAAGCACAGGCCAGCTAGATACTCCACCCGCACGCTATTTTAAGCAGCAGGTTGAGCAGTCACTGTATAGAAATGGGAAACATTGGGCTAAATACGTAAAAGCTTTTTTCGTCGGAAACAGGCTGCCTGTAACCAATCAGGCAGCTTTACTGCAACGGTTTCTTCTGGACTTACCAACAGCAGACTTTGGAAAGCTTGGTAAAGGAATAGGCTCTTGCAGAGAAATAACTTCCAGGCCATTGCTGTCAATAAACCAGCCGACATAACGCGCAAGATCAATGTCTATTGCATCAAAATCAACGTGAACACTACAACCATAATTGTCGCACTGGCGGGGGTAGAGATGTTCAGAATAACGCATAATCCGTTTAACAGGATCAAGTGTGGCACCGGCTTCGCACAGTCGTTCAGACCAATTCGACGGGCGAAACTTTCGTCCGGCAATATAGCCGGAAATAATACATTTACCGTGGTTCATAGGGTTGTAGTGGATTCCATATTGTTCTTGTAAAAGCCGCGCGCGTATCCTAACAGGGATATTTTACTATGTATAGTGCTATCCCTAAGCGGCAAACCCCACCTGTAAAACCGGACACTTTTCACCCTTTCAACCACACCGTTCATCGGCTATAGCCCACTCTGAAAGCGCATAGGGACTATATAAAACATATACCCCCTCAAACGGACGTGAGGAATAAAAAATGCGTTACTTATTGATAATACTAAAAATTTTAACACTAACCATACTATTTTCAGCTTTTAGCACAGCACAAGCCAGAGATCGTGTTTTCCTGTTGGCCGGACAATCCAATATGAAAGGCCTGGGCGCAACTTACCAGTTAAAGCATTGGCAAAAACGTACACCACACAACGTGGTTTTTTATAACAATGGCAGCCAGCGCCCGGTACCACTGGTACGTGGCGGGCGGTTTGGCCCGGAAGTGGCGTTTGCCCACAAACTGTCTCGCTCTTTCCCGCGTGATCGCATTATCCTGATTAAGGTAGCTGCCGGTGGCACACCGATTACACAGTGGACACCCGGTACGCGCAATTACCGCGCTATCATCAACCAGGTCAGACACTCTCTGCGCCAGAATAAACAGGCAAAACAAGTTGATGCGATCCTCTGGATGCAGGGTGAAAGCGATGCCAGTACACCACACCGCGCCCACCGTTACGCCGGTAATCTGAAGCGCATTATCAGTTATCTGCGCCGTGATCTGCGTTCACCACACAGCCTGTTCATGATTGGCCAGGTCAATCCACTGGCATCACGCTTCCCGCATGTAAATACTGTGCGTGCGCAACAAATGCTGGTACATCGTCAGGTAAGAAATACCCAGCTGATTCCAACCGGTGGGTTAAGCAAGATGGGCGACCAGTTACATTACGACACCAATGGTCAACTGCAGCTGGGCAACCGTTTTGCAGCCGCCTGGTTCCGTACCCGCCCGAACAGGAGACAAGGCAGAGGATATATTGCTCAACGCAGGCGTTAAGGCCAGACTTTGACATTGTGTAGCAGCTAATCAAGAATAATAATCAGATTTCAACGGAACCTGTCATGTATCCCATTATATTTCTCTGGGCACACCCGCGCTCGATGTCAACAGCAATAGAACGCATGATGCGTGAGCGCGGTGATCTGCACTGCTTGCATGAACCTTTTTTGCGCTATTACTACCTGCAACGTAGTGAAAAGAACCTCACGTTGTTTGATGCTGCCGGGGATCACCCAACCAGTTATGAAGCCACCCGTGAAATGATTCTGGAACAGGCAGAAAAGCAACCCGTCTTTGCCAAAGACATGAGCTATTACATTATTCCGGAATTGTTAAAAGACATTGATTTTTTCAGCCGGATTAAACACTGCTTTCTGATCCGCAATCCGGTTCGGTCGTTGTTGTCTTACTACAAGCTTGATCCTTATGTATCGCTGAAAGAGATTGGCCTTGAGTCACAATGGCTGCACTTCCAGAAAGCCGAGCAATGGCAGCTGAAACCTATTGTGATCGAAGCTGAAACAGTACAGGCACATCCAAAACCGATGATGGAGCGCTTTTGGTCAGAACTCGGCCTTGATTACAAAGCTCATGCTTTTGACTGGAATACCGACGCGCCACCTACAGACTGGAAGTATGTTGAAGGCTGGCACCAGCAAGTCAGCCAGTCAGCTGGCATCCAAACTGAAAGTGCAGCCCAAAAACAGAGAGCGAAAGATGAATTTGCTCAGGCAACTCAAAAAGCACCGCACCTGAAGGATTATCTGGAATACCATCTGCCCGCATACCACGCATTGCAGGAGTACGCGCTGAAACTTTAGCGTATAATCCCTGTATCAGCATTCGGGGAGTACTGCTATGAAGCGCAATATGCTAATCATCATGAACGATGAACATGCCCGTGATGGTATTTCCTGCTATGGCGGCGTCGCGCGAACACCGAACATTGATAAACTGGCCGCTCAAGGCACTTGCTTTACTCAGGCTTATACACCGTCCCCGATCTGTGTACCGGCCCGTGCCGCTTTCCAGTCCGGCCAATATGTGTACCAGAACCGCTGCTGGTCAAATGCCCAGCCTTATAGCGGCAAACCTGAAGGCTGGGGACATCGTTTGCAGGAAGCCGGTTACGAATCCGTCTCAATTGGCAAACTGCATTACCGTGGCAATGAGGATAATAACGGCTTCAATGAAGAGCTGGAACCACTCTATGTCCGTAATGGCGAAGGCTGGGTATACGGTATTTTACGTCGCCAGGATCACACTCCCTATAACACAACCTCTTTTGCTGAGCACATCGGCCCCGGCGAAGACGATTACAGTGAATATGACCGCCGGGTACGGGATCGTGCCGTACAATGGCTCAAAACCAGCGCTAAATCATCCTCTGACCAACCATGGGTATTATTTGTCTCATTTCTGCGCCCACACTATCCGCTAACCTGCCCAAAGCCGTGGTTCGATTTATACGATCCGAAACATATACCACCGCCCCGCTTCGCTGGTTATCAAACCGAATTCCGTCACCCCGTACTCAATGCCTTCCGCAGTTATTACAGCTACGATGATCATTTCAGTCCGGAACAAAAACAAATCGCCCGTGCCAGTTATTTTGGCTTATGCAGCTTTGTTGATGACCTGATTGGTGATGTGCTTGGCGCACTGGAAGACAGCGGGCAAATGCATGACACCAGTATCCTGTTCACAGCGGATCACGGCGAACTCAACGGTCACCATGGCCTGTGGACAAAAATGACGATGCAGGAAGATTCGGTAGGTATTCCCATGATTCTTGCCGGAGCAGGAGCACCCACCGGACTGTGCCAGACTCAGACTTCGCTGATCGATGTGCACCAGACCGTGCTGGAAGCCACCGGCCTTGAAGCAACTGAAGCCGATCAGACCTTGCCCGGGCAATCCCTGTTTCAGACCGCTGCCCGGGCCGATGACCCGCAACGCGCCGTATTAAGTGAATATCATGATGGTGGCTCAATCACGGGTTTTATGATGTTGCGGGAAGGTCGCTGGAAATACATCGCTTATCCGGGGTTTGCACCGCAGTTATTTGATTTGCAACACGATCCGCATGAAATCAATGATCTTGGCCTGACAGCGGAACATGCTCCTGTTCGGGAACACCTGCATCAGCGGATGTGTAATGAATTTGCTGACCCGGAAACCATTAACCAGATGGCATTTTCTGATCAGGAACAGCGTATTGCTGAATTAGGGGGTATCGACAGCATTTACCAGCGTGACAATTATGATCACACACCGGTCAGCAGCACGGCATAATTTCCGGTAGTACAATCCCGCTGTGTTAAAACACGATAAACATCAAAATACCCGATAATTTGCTTGCGGGCCTGGAGAGTAAGCATGGCAACACAACAAACAATCGATACTATTTTTAATCTCAGATATCCAATCATTCAAGCCCCGATGGCGGGTGTTCAGGATTACCACCTGGCTGCCACCGTCAGTCATGCCGGTGGACTCGGCTCGCTGCCGTGTGCCTTATTGACACCTGAAAAAATGGATCAGGAACTTCAGCTACTGACTCAGGCCACTAAACAGCCATTCAATGTCAATTTTTTCAGCCATACAACACCAGACGAAAACAGCGAAGCTGAACAACACTGGCGGCAATTACTCGCCCCCTATTTTGCAGAATACGGTGTCGATATTGCAGATATTCCCACCGGGCCTTCGCGCATGCCTTATAGCACTGATGCGGCAGCGGTACTGGCAAAATACAAGCCTGCTGTTGTTAGTTTTCACTTTGGTCTGCCAGCTGCAAAGTTAGTAGACGAGGTGAAAAGCTGGGGCAGTAAAGTCATGTCTTCAGCGACTACGGTTGCGGAAGCACAATGGCTGGAAGCTAACGGTGCTGACCTGATCATCGCCCAGGGGCTGGAAGCCGGTGGTCACCGTGGCCATTTCCTTAGCCACGACCTCACCCAACAGTCAGGTACCATGGCACTATTACCACAAGTTCAGGCTGCCGTTAATCTTCCGGTCATTGCAGCAGGTGGGATTGCCTCAGCGAAAGAGGTACATGCAGCTTCTAATTTAGGAGCAGCAGGCGTACAGATAGGAACAACCTACCTGTTATGCGATGAAGCGCGCACCAGCGCTTTACACCGTGCGGCCTTGAAAAGCCCGGGTGCTGCACATACTGCCTTAACCAACTTATTCTCCGGGCGTCCGGCGCGCGGCATTGTAAACCGGATCATTCGTGAACAGGGGCCATTACGGGATGATCTTCCCCCTTTCCCTCTGGCCGGAGGCACTATTAGCGCCCTGAAACAGCTGGCAGAAAAGCAAAATAGCCATGATTTTTCATCATTATGGTGCGGACAGAATGTCACGGGATGTCAGGAAATTTCCGCAGCAGCCTTAACCGAATCTCTGGGCAAACACCTGACAGACTAAATTCATAAGACATGCCATCCATTCAACCCTCTACCTTTCGTCCATGAACAGTTCAGCGTCTGATAACGATTCAAACAATATGACACTTCCTGCTGAGGAAGATTGTCTGTATCAGTCCTGCTACTGCGAGGAAAACATCTGGCACCTGTGTCAGCACCCGGCTTGTGAGGGCAGCACAGTCGTTTTTATTGCCAGCCAGGGCGAAATGTTTCCAATGTTATGCCAGAAGGCAATGAGTGATCCGGCAACACCAGTCTGCTGGGATTATCATGTAATCCTGCTCTTACCCGGCAAACCTTCACGCATTCTTGATTTTGACACCGCCCTGCCCTTTTGTACGGAACTGAACACCTACCTGCACCGCTCATTCCCTCAGGTGGATTTCCTGCCCGCAGAATACCAGCCCTATTTCAGGCTTATTCCAACGGCAGAATTTGTCAGCACATTTCGCTCTGATCGTAGTCACATGCGCACCGCAACCGGCTGGAGCGCTCCACCTCCGGACTGGCCAATAATTGGTTCGGGTGGAAGCAATCTGACAGATTTCAGAACCATGACCGAGAAAAATCACCAGCATAATGCATCGGCTATTGGTAAAGTGCTGAGCTTTCAGGAAATGTTGACCTACGATGAAATTTAATCTGCAACAGTACACGCACTGGATTTTCGACATGGATGGCACGCTCACGTTGGGCATTCACGATTTTGATGCCATTCGTGCCGAATTAGGGCTACCCGAGGGCAAACCCATTCTGGAGGCCTTAGCCGAACTGCCGGTAACCGAAGCACAGCGCCTGCATCAACAGCTAGATGAGATCGAATTGGAAATTGCACGTCAGTCAACAGCTGCTCCGGGCGCAGAATCATTACTGTCAGCGCTAACAGCAAAAGGCTATCAACTGGGCATACTGACGCGGAATAACGAAGTAAATATCACCGCCACGTTAAAGGCAGCCGGACTGAATCACTTCTTCGAACCCAAAACCCTGATCAGCCGTAACTGTGCCGCCCCCAAGCCTGATCCGGCGGGCATTCACCTGCTACTGAACCACTGGCAGGCTGTGCCCGATAAAACCGTCATGCTGGGTGACCATTTGTTTGACCTGACGACCGGACGCGCCGCCGGAACGGCGACTATACACATCGACCGCAGCGGTGAATTTCCTCATCAGCAACAGGCTGACCTGAGTGTACAGGAATTGGATGAACTGCTACCCTGCCTCACATCATCATAGGAGCAGAGCATGGGACTTCTGGACAGCTTAAAATCACTGATTACCCCGAGTGAAAAAACACCCAAAGCCTTTCCGGCACAGGAATATGAAGGATTTACCATTATTCCGACCCCACTGCCGGAAGGTAGCCAATACCGGGTTTGTGGCAAGATTACCCGTGGTGAACAGGAACACCAGTTTATTCGCGCCGATATCATGGGTAGCGCTGAACAGTGTGCAGAAGAAACCCTACGTAAAGCGAAAATGACTATTGATCAGTTGGGCGAAGGGATTTTCCGGTAACTGCTTGTCAAGACCGGCTAAAACCGCAACTCATATAATTCAATCGATTCACAGGCATTACGGTAGCCACAGGCACCTTCCTCAAGACCAATATGCCGCATCCCTGCTTTCTCAAGCACCCGCCCGGATGCCGGGTTCCGGGCTAAAACTCTGGCATGTACCCGCACTAATCGCAGATTCTCTCTTGCAAAACGCAAAATTTCACAACAGGCTTCCGTCGCATAACCTTTACCCCAGCCATCAACACCCAACCAGTAGCCGATTTCCGCTTCCTCGTCTGCAATATGCATCAGCGAAATCGCCCCCAGCAACACACCGTTTTCACGATGGGTAATGGCAAAACTGGCTCGGGTTCCTACTTTCCAGCCTAGCTGATGACCGCTGATCCACTCTTCAGCCAGGCCATCCGGATAGGGATATGGGATATTTGCCGTGACATCAGCGATACGCTCATCACCGGCAAGACGCTGAACATCAGCAGCATCACTGCGCACAAACGGGCGCAGTGATAAACGTTCTGTGATAAGAACCGGCTGGATCACATGGCTTCCAGCATGGCCTCAGCAGAACTGACTTCAAACGCCTGTGGCGCTTCAACATTCAGCGCAGTCACAGTGCCATCATCAACGATCATGGCATAACGCTGGGAACGTACACCACCAAAATCAGCGGTATCCAGCTCCAATCCAACCGCACTGGTAAATGCACCACCACCGTCACCAATCATGGTGATCTGCTCTGCGTTTTGTGCTTCACCCCAGGCCTGCATAACAAAACCATCATTAACCGACAGACAGGCAATCATATCTGCGCCCTTCTCTTTCAGTTCATCTGCTTTAACCACATAACCCGGCAGGTGTGCCGCCGAACAGGTAGGTGTAAAAGCACCCGGAAGCGCAAACATCACTACCTTTTTACCACCAAATAATTCGGCAGTGCTAACGTTTTGCGGGCCTTCTGCTCCGGCAATACTGACTGTAACATCCGGGATTTTATCTCCGACCTGAATCATGCTGAATCTCCTTTAGCTGTTATCGTCGACTAGTTCAAAAAACTGAAAGCCATAATCTACGCGAATTGCATAAACTTGAATAGTACAGTCACTTTTTTCAGGGCACTAAATTTCCCCTTATAAACGAAAACAGGGATCTTCTTTTTTGCGCAAAAAGTACTGCCGCAATACAGCCCCGTAACCCGGATAGTAATAAGCATCATTACGCTGTAATACGCGCTCCCGTTCTGCGCGCCAGACTGCAGGAATTCTGTACCAGGCCAGCCCTGGATTTGCATGATGCACCGCGTGCAAATTATTATTAAGGAATAACAAGCTAAAGAATGGCCCGGCTTCCACAATCACCGAACGATGCCCGGGATCAGGCACCGCCCGATGCTCCAGATAAGAACGTATCAGCGTCAGACTAAGGCCCGGATAGATAAACAGTAACAGGTATTGCCATACCGGAATTTCACACACCCCAAACACCCACCACACCACTGGTAGACAGGCGATAACGTGTACACCCCAGATACGCCATTTTGCAGCATCCCCCCCCAGCAACGCCCGCGCCTCATAATAAAACAATGAAAACACCACATGCAGCGGCCCCCAGAGAATACGCCCGGCAAAAGTATGGTAAAAACGCTGATAAGCCTGTTGCCAGGCGGGCATTGACTGCCAGCGCTGCTCGGGAATGTAAAAGCTTTCCGGGTCTCTGACGGGGTCGGTCAGGTGTTGATTATTATGGTGAATCAGGTGAGATTTTTTGTAAATCGGATAAGGAATCCATAAATTCAGCGCCGGAAATACCAGCAACTCATTCAGCCACTGATAACGGGTCGGATGACCATGCAGAACCTCATGCTGCAAAGAACCGAACAGTGCCTGCTGAAAGGCAGCCAATGGTAAAATCAGCCACCAACTGAACTCTGCAAAATACAGGGTTAAACCAATAAACAGGGCATAATTCAGCCCTATCAATATCAGGGTTGGCCACTCGGTTTCCTGAACCGCATAACCGTTCTTATACAAAGACCGGTCGGCCTTAACTGCATTCGTTTTCAAAGTGATAGCCTCCCTCTTACCGGCACTTCACTCCAGCATAACAAGCAGCTACCCATTAACAGAAACAGCAATATATAATATTAAAAATCAGAAAAACTGATAGCTGTTAATCAATCACACCACCACATCTAATAATCTCTGGTCAAAGCTGAAATGTTCCGCAATGCGGCGATAGAAATCAGGTGGCTGAACGACAGCATCCTGCAATAGCAGTGCTTCGCGCACCGTTATTAGTGCCGGATCGGCGAATGCCGCCAGTAAAGCCTCCCGCATGTGCTCCTGCTGTTCAGGAGGTATTGCTTTACGCGTCACATAAGGCAATGCCGGAGCAACATCCGTCTTCGCAATAGTTATTACATCCTGTAAAGCAGCAGGCCGGTAACGCTCCAGCAATGCATAAGTCACACAATCGATGGCTGCAACATCCACCTGCTTTTGCTGCACCATTCGTATGCTGTCAGCATGTGCACCTGATACCCTGATCTCACGGAAAAACTGACCATTATCACTCAACGGCTGTATCAGGCTGAGGAAAGCATTCATTCCCGAATGTGACTCAGGGCCATTAATAGCGGCCACCTTCCCCTTTAAAGCGGCTAAATCCTGTAATCCACTCTCAGCATGTACCACAATCCGGCTCATATAATGCCCGTTTTCACAGCCTGCGACGGCATAAACCGGCGTCACTAACACCGCCAGTAAATCGCGATAACCGAAGGCAACATCAAAACCACAGCACTGACTCAATAACAATTTGTCGTCATTCCATAGTTCATGCACCGGTCTGTCATGCAGCAATTCTTCCGGGGCTATAGTGATTCCCGCATGCTGAAAATGCTTTTTTATTCCCCGCCACCATTCATCTGTTACCGTCCTCAGCTCAGGAAAATCATACATCGGTAAACTGGCTTGTATTGTCTTGTGCATATTTATCTCTAACTACAGAGTGATTGAACGAAAAGAACTGATTGATTTATTCACTCATTCAATATATAAATCAATAAAATTAATAGAAATCATAACAATAATTATGCCCAATATAGCCCGCTGCCCCCGGAAACGACAGGCTGCCATAATCTGGTGCGCCGTCTGCTTATCCCCTTTCATGCTAACCTCCCTGACTGCTCAGGCCGCTGCGCCGGAAATCATTCACGGTGAAGGTTATAGCGAAGTCTTAATCGCGCACCCGGAAAACCAAACGCTGATTACGACCATTGGCGCTATCGCTGCAGATGCTGAACCACTCAGCTACAGCATCAGTGGTGGTGACGACCAACAACGCTTTCTGATTGACCCGGTATCCGGTCAGCTCAGCTTTAAAGCCGCACCGGACTTTGAACAGGCACAGGATAGCAATCAGGATAATCAATACGAAGTTGAAGTCACAGTTAGCAATCAGCAAAATGAAAGCAGCACTCAGAACCTGAGTATTGCAATCACTGATGATAAATTGATTCAGCTAGAGGTCAAAGCCTGGTTACAGGGAGCATATGATCTGCAAAGCGGTCTGATGCGGGACGATTTGATGCAGGCCGGATTGGTGCCGGAAAAACAGCCTTATCGCCGCAAGCCATTTGCCTATTTCGGGCAGGAAACACTTTCCTCAGCGGTGATCAGTGCCAGCGGCCATGATGCAGCCGTTGACTGGATGCTACTGGAACTGCGTGACCCGGACGAACCCGGTAATATTCTGCATACCCGGGCCGTTATTATTCAGCGTGATGGCGATATCGTCGATGCGGAAACCGGTTCCGGCATGCTGTCATTTCAGCTCGAACAGGGTGATTATGTCGTCGGACTCCGGCACCGCAATCACCTCGGGGTAATGACCGCTCAGTCACTGATACTGAATGATACGATCGCATTAGTCGATTTCACCTCAACAGGATTGGCTGTTGCCGGTGATCATGGTCAGGCTCAGGTCGATGGCCAGCAAATGCTTTGGGTCGGTGATCTGCAGCATGATAAGCGAATCATTGCCCACGGCCCGAACAGTGACAGCAGTTCGGTCTTTGAGGGAGTGCTCATCAATGAAGGCAATCCGCAGCGTAATGCCAACTTCCGTTTCAGCGGCTATAGCCGGCTTGACCTCAATATGGACGGGCGTGTGGTATTCAGTGGCCCCGGCAATGACACCAACCTGTTGTTTAGTAATACCCTGCAACATCCTGAAAACAGTGCTTTTACCGCCAACTTTATTGTAGATGGTCATCTCGCTGATACACCGGAACAGCTAACCGTAGCGTCCGCCCGTGAAGCAGCACGCTTTTTAACCCAGGCAACTTTTGGCCCGAATGAATTGGCCATTTCCCGGCTAATGGAACTGGGTACTTATGAAGCCTGGATTGAACAACAGGTACAAACTCCGGCCACCAGCCACTATCAGGTGCATCTTGCTTTAATGGAGGCTGCCAATATCGAATTCCCCAGCGGCTCACAGTTTCAGGCAATCTGGCGTGACCAGACACTTTATGCCCCTGATCAGCTGCGTCAGCGTATGGCACACGCACTGGGGCAGATTATGGTGGTATCCACCCGGGCTAATGGTTTTTCACAAATTCGCCATGCCCTGGCACATTACCATGACCAGCTCGCTACTCATGCGTTTGGTAACTTTCGTGACTTGCTGGAAACCGTCACCTTAAGCCCGGTGATGGGGCGCTATCTTAATATGCTGCGGAATCAAAAAGCAGATCCGGCGCGCAATATCCACCCCGATGAAAACTATGCCCGCGAAATCATGCAGTTGTTTACCATCGGTCTGCATCAGCTCAATATGGATGGCTCCGCTAAACTGGATGAAAACGGCAACCAGATTCCGACTTACACACAGAATGATATTGAGGGCCTTGCCGCGGTGTTTACCGGCTGGACATTTCAGGGCAGCACGGCATTTTGGGGTGGCGGTGTAAAAGACTATATATCGCCGATGATGGGCTGGCCCTCTCAACACCAGACCGGTGACAAACACATCCTTGACGGTCATATCATTAACGCTGAAACAATGGAGGAAGAGCTGCAGCAGGTGCTGGATATTTTATTTAATCATCCCAATGTACCGCCGTTTATTGCCAAACAGCTGATTCAGCGTTTTGTTACCAGCAACCCGACACCCGCCTATATTGAGCGCATCAGCGAAGTCTTTGTTGATAATGGTGCTGGCGTACGCGGCGACCTTGGTGCGGTGATTAAAGCAATCCTGCTCGACCCGGAAGCACGTTTTGGTCACCGAACCATGCCGGAACGTTTTGGCAAACTAAAAGAACCCCTGATCAGGCAAATGGCTTTCTGGCGAGCGTTGGGTGGACAACGTGCTTCACAGCCGGAATACAAATTTTATCCCGATAGCAGCTTTGGACAAGGTGCTTATGAATCGCCGACAGTCTTCAATTTCTTCCGTCCTGATTTTCAACCTTCCGGTGAATTACAAATGCAGAATCTTGCTGCCCCGGAAATGCAGATCGCCACCGAAGACCAACTGACCCGGGCAAGGAATTATCTGCGCCGAAGCGCTGAAACACTACACAGCACGCCGGACAGCTTCCCCAATGATGTGGTGATTGACCTGGAAGCCGACAGCGTATTAATTCTGGAAGATCCCGCCAGCTTACTGGAGCGCTATAACCTGCTATTGATGGCCGGGCGTATGCCACCGGCTATGAAACGAATACTGCTGCGTTATATCGATGATCGCCGTAACCAACTGGATGCAAAAAAACTGACCGCGCGCCTGTTATTCCTGATTATGGGGTCTTCGCAGCAGGCTATTCAACGCTAAACGAGCAGAATAATAACAAAGGTAATAACCATGAATCGTCGTCATTTTTTACAGCAGCTGCTAAGCCTGAGCACTGGTGCAACCCTGGCATCACCTCTATTCAGTGCTGCACACGCTGACACCATTACACCCGGTGATTTCAAAGCTCTGGTTTGCATTATGAAAACCGGTGGCAACGACAGCACCAATATGATCGTGCCGCGTAGTACAACGGAATATCAAACCTATGCTGAGGTTCGCCCCACTCTGGCCCTGCCTGTTGAGAATTTACTGCCGGTTAATCCGCACACCACGAATCAGGGTGATTTTGGCCTGCACCCAGCCTTACCTGATGTACAACGCCTGTTTGCTGAAAATAAAGCGGCCATCATTGCTAATGTCGGCACACTCATGGAACCCACCAGCAAAGAAGCCGTCGACAACCACACTGCTACTCTGCCGCCCTACCTGTTTTCACACTCAACCCAGAAAAACCTCTGGCAATCTGCCACACCATTTGAACTGGCTGTGAAAAGTGGCTGGGCGGGACGGTTAATTGATCAGTTTGAATTACAAAGCGGGCGTTTATTACCGCCGTCGCTATCTATTTCCGGCGCAAATTTCTGGCAGTCCGGTACACAGAATGGCTCTTACCGCCTGCAATCAACCGGAGCGACACCACAATATGGTATTTCACCCGGCACACATGAACGCAAAGCTTTCAGCCAGCTGCTCGGCCTGAGTGAACATGACGCTATCTACACCCGTTCACATGGTCGTGCCCAGAAAAATGCTGTTGCCCTGGGTGAAGCAGTGAATGATCTGCTGCTGGATTTACCGGCGCTGAGCGAATTCGGTTTTGATGATGATGACCGCCTTTCGCGCAGCCTGCGAATTACCGCACAGCTGATTATTGCCAATACGCAACTTAGCACACTACAACTGCCGCGAATGACGTTTTATATTAACCAGGGCGGCTATGATACCCATAATGACCAACTGGATGACCACCAAAACCTGTACAGCTCTTTCAATACCGCGATCAGTGCTTTCATAAAAGCACTGGAACATTACGGTTTGAGTCAATCCGTTACCACCTTCACTGCCTCCGACTTTGGGCGAACAGTCAGTGCTAATGAAGATGGCACTGACCATGGTTGGGGAGGGCATTACCTGGTATTTGGGGGCGCAGTAAAAGGCGGCGATATTTACGGCACCATGCCGGATCTGGCACTGGACGGGCCAAATATTGTGAAAAAGAGCCGGTTATTACCCGGCTTTGCCACCGAACAATATGCAGCCACCCTGTGTCGTTGGTTTGGCGTGCCTGATAATAATCTGACTCAGGTACTACCCATGCTGACCAACTTCCCACAGAAAGACCTGGGATTCATGCAGACAGCTGCGACCTGAGCTGACCTTGAAAACGCGAAATTAGCCACTTCTGACAATTTCACCCGCCACCACTCATACATATTATGAGTGGGTGGAGTATAGTCAGCTAATGATTCGTTATTCACTCAAACAACTCGCTTACTTTGTAACAGCAGCTGAGCTTAAGTCCACCAGCGAAGCTGCCCGTACTCTCCACGTCTCACAGCCCTCCATCTCCGCCGCTATCAAACAACTGGAAGGCGTGTTTGGTAAAACACTGGTTATTCGCCACAAAGGCCAGGGTATAACGCCCACCTCCTATGGTCGTGAACTTATGCAGGAAGCGCGTCAGTTGCTGAACCTTGCAGACACACTGGGGCAAGATAATAATAGCCCCGCCTCCGGTTCAGTGTGTATCGGGTGTTTTGTCGATATCAGCCCGTTTTACCTGCCTGAGATTATCTATAACCTGCAGCAGCAATACCCACAGATTGAAGCACGCATTATCAATGGCGAGCTAAACGAAATTCCAGCGATGATCAAACGCGGTGAGCTGGATATTGCCATTACCTACGGTGTGCTCTTAGAAGACGGCATCCATTATGAACGTCTGAAAACCCAGACGCCACACGCTATGCTACCTGCTAAACACCCACTGGCAGCACTGGAAACAATTCCGCTGGAAGCACTGCTAAAAGAGCCTTTTGTCCTATCGGATGCACCCTATTCCAGTGATTTCCTGCTAACCGTACTGAGTAGCCTTGGGCTAACACCAAAAGTCTCCTGCAATGCGCAAACCTTTGAATTACAACGTGGTATGGTGGCAAATGGGCTAGGGGTTTCACTGGCTTATACACAACCATTGTGCTCAAAAAGCTATGACGGGAAAGAGCTCGTTTACCGGCCATTGGCAGAACCATTGCCCAGTCAGGACATTGTACTGGCAAGAAATAAACGCAGTGAACTAACCGTGGTAACAAAAACCGTCTGGGAGTTGATTCGGTGCCACTTCAAGCACAGTTGCTGAGTAACAAATGCAAACGGAGCGTCAGCCAACGCTCAGACACGAAAATACAACTCACCGTTGTCCAGAAAAGTCACCAGCTCAACCATTTTACCAGCTTGTTGCTGATAGTGCTCCGGATGCAGCTCCGTCCGCCGGTAGAGCCCACCCGCATCAATTTCCTCTGCGTTATCTATCAATGACCTGATACGTATCCAGAGCTGATAATAATGCTCATCGACAACAATGCGCTGATTTTCACGAAAGGTATTGTGGTGAAAGAAATCAATCTGTGCTAACTGTGCTGCTACTGACCAGATAAACTGCTGAGGATGTTGTTCGCCGTACGCTAATAGAAACCCCGGAAAGTGTGCAGCATACACGGTGAAAATCGCTTGTTCCGGCGGTGATGCTTTTAAATATTCTGCACAAATCATTTGGTAGGCCCGGACACCAATATAGGCATACATCACAGGGTAATGGGTTTGTAAATGTTGTGCCACACCACCATGCAGGTTTTGCTGGTAAATTCCAAGCGCCACCTCTTCAGGGATACGCTTACTACAGCGCCACCCGGTTAATGTATTAGTCTCAGATCCACCGGCGCCCTCACCGGTATAGATCTGCGCCGACATAGCGATCTGGTCTGCAGCAAAAGGTGAAACCGGTTTATTATTCATTGACGGTAGCCACCAGTGCCTGTCGCTCGGCTTCTAACTCAGCAAATTCCGGTAAATTATTATCCCGTTCAATAATCGTCGGAATGTCACCATAGACCTTATAAGCCGCTTTGAGCATTGCACTCACCGCTACCGGTACCGGCTCACCGTGAGTATCCACCCAATAGCCCGGAAAACTTTCGTCCGACGCTGCATGATATTTAGAGCCAGCCACATGAATCTGTACAATATCACCCGCCTTAACGAGACGGCTTAAGGTGGCGAACTCAGTATCGGGATCCAAATCAAAATTAGTCGCATTAGTCCATAGGTTATTCAAGTCCAATAGCATCTTACAGCCTGTTCGGCGCATGAGTTCGGCGGTGAAATCCCACTCACCCATCTCATCCTGCTGAAAACGCTGATAATAGCTAATGTTTTCCAACACCAGAGGGCGTTGCAGAACCTGCTGCACCTGATCAATGCGTGGACTCAGGTAATCGAGCATTGCTTCCGTAAACGGGAACGGTAATAAATCAAAATGCTGCCTTTTACCCGCAGCAGACCAGCACAAATGATCTGATAACCAGGCCGCTCCGGTTTGCTGGTAGACCGCACTCAACGCAGTAAGATAATCCGTATCCAGAGGATCAGGCCCGGCGATGTTTAATCCCACAGCATGCAAAGCAATGGGATAGCGCTCCTGTAGTTTTGCAACTATACGCTGCCGGGCACTGGCTAAGAGCAGATCGTCTGCAATCAGTTCAAACCAGGGTGTCTCTGGTTTGTTTTGCAGTATGGTATTGGCATGCTGGAACCGGAAACCCAATCCGATTCCAGCTGGAAGCGTAGTCTTCACTTGCGGTAAAAACCGAAGCTTTCGACGCTTGCAGAGTAAGTATAATTCATCTTACTCAACGACTTTCTTGAATTGAAACTCAGTTTTGGTCAGAGCAACCTTGCCGTCTTTATTCTTCATCATGAAATGTCCGTTTTCATGCTCAGCACATTCCTGCAGCGTCATATAAACCCACTCGTTCATGCTGTGGTCTTTATCCTTTGGCCCCAGGCCTGCACAACTATGAGAACCATCGAGCGCACCGCAGTCATTCTCGCCACCCTTCGCAGCCCCGACGCATTTAACAACGTATGTATCAGCATCATAACCATCAACCTGCGGACCTGCTGCACTGGATTTAGAGATAGTAGCCACATCATCTGCATGTGCGCCTGCAGTTAGTAAAGACAGTAAGCCGGCGGTCATCAATTGTTTTGAATTCATAAATCAAATACCTGTTTGGAAATTTAAAGGACTATTCCTGGCAACGAGTAAAATCACACCCGCTGTACTATCAATGACGAACAGGTCAGTCTTTTGATTGCATGAATTTTTAAATTTATGGTATCTGGTGCCAACAGGTACTCAGGATTGATAAGCGATACGCTGCATCAGCAACAAACGAATTTGAAGCTTTTATAAGGCGTTCATTATATGCCGCGCGTTATCCAGAGGCATTGGCTTGCCAAAATAATAACCCTGCAACTGATCACACCCCATACCTTTTAAAATATTAATATGCTTATCACTCTCAACACCCTCTATCGTCACACGCATATTGATGCAGTGGCCCAAATTAATGACTGATCCAATGACTTTTTCCAGTTTTTTAGGATCTTTGTCGTAGCCCAACAGGAAAGAGCGGTCAATTTTTAGCTTATCAAACTCATACTTCCATAGATAACCAAGGCTCGAATACCCGGTTCCAAAGTCATCCATAGCGATGGAAACGCCCATTTCCTTTATTGCGGCAAGTTGTTTTTGTGTTGAGCCATCATCTCTGACCAGCAGGCTTTCGGTTACTTCGACCTCAAGCCGGTTAGCAGGAAAATTCTGCTCGATAAGCAAATCCTGGATAAAACCAGGCAGATCGCCCTGTTCAAACTGAATGGCAGACAGATTGACGGATATAAAAGTGTCTTGTGACCATTCTTTAGCGGTTAGCACAGCTTCGCGCAAAACCCATTTACCAATGTCATTAATCAATCCCAGACGTTCAGCCACCGGGATAAACTCCTCAGGCGAAATTATTGTCTCCTGTTCATCTCTGAGCCGCAGGAGCGCTTCGAATCCGAGAATCTTTTGTGTTTCGGCCTGATTAATTGGTTGAAAAAATATCTCCAGCCCAGTGCCATCAACGGCATGGTTAAGCAGCCGTTCCAGTTTTTGCTGACGTTTGTACTCATCGTGTAATTCATCGGAGAAAAACGTAATGGTGTTTTTGCCCTTATCTTTGGATTTATATAACGCAATATCAGCGGCACGCAACATATCGGATAGCGGTTCATCACTGCTGGTCATATTCAATCCAATACTAACGTGACCATTAATTGGCTGGCCGCGATGAGATATGCCCTTGGCGATACTTGCCAGTACATCCTGTGCGATTAACTGCAGATCATTTGGCGCAATATCACCAATACAAGCTACAAATTCATCACCGCCAAACCGGGCAACAATCGCGTTTTCACCTAACTTGCTTTGCAGTAAATGTCCCACACTGCGCAGGAACGCGTCGCCCCCCTCATGTCCGTATTGGTCATTGATTCGCTTGAAGTCATCGACATCAACAAACAAGGTACCAATCGAACTAAAATCCTTAAAGTATGTTGCTGCTAAATTATTAAAAGAGCGGCGGTTGTACAACCCGGTCAGCACATCAAAATTTGCTAATCGTTCGGCTTTAGCTTTGGCTGTTTTAGCGGTGGCACTCTCTCTGAGTAATGCAAGTGCAGGCAGCAGGAAGAAAAGAGCGCTGATCACCGGTAACAACAGTGCAATCCAGTAAAAACCGTCTTTGAGTGAAGTTACCATTTCGGTTTGATCAATATACACCTCAACAACACCCAGGCGTTCACCCGATTTTGCCGTTATCGGTACGTAAGCTTCCACATAGACATCAGGCCGGTTTGTTTTTTGACGACCATCTTTCACCGTAATCTTATTGAAACCAGTCTTGAAAACCGATAATGCTTTTTCGTTTTCTTGCGCCGGTAACTCATCATCCTGCAATAATTTGTACTCATCTGAATTAAGCGACATTATCCCGTCCGGGCGGAAAGTTTTAAACAAAAACACTTTCCCAAAAGCAACGGCTTTGTCGATCACCTCCGATTGCTCGGGGTTGGGGTTCCCCTGTGTCACCAACGTCTCGATACCATCAAGGTGAGCAGAAAAATAATTCACCCAATGTATCGCGGTTTTTTCGGCTTCGTTCTGCACAACGTTGTCAACCGTTTTAGACAAAACCAACCAGACACCGGCCATCAGAATACAGGTCGTTATACAAACAATGATGATTGATGGAATCGACCTGCTGTTAACTATCATGTGAGTTTTTTTATTGTTCATAACACTTCGCGCTATCTGATGTATCGTGGGATTTTCATGGTTTCCAAAACAGAAACACCTTTGAACCGCCTACCGCCAGTACTCGCACCGGAGACACCTGCCCGGAATTCATCAGGCATCTTTCTCATATAAGACACAGTTATTCCTACCGGCAGCCTTCGCCTGATAAAGCGCGTTATCAGCATGCTCCACCAGATTATTAAGCTCATAATCGCTGATATTGGAGGATGTTATGCCAATGCTTGCGGTAATAAAGATATCACTACCGGGTGTATGTATCGGGAGACCGGAAATTTCATTTCTTATGTGTTCTGCCAGCTGTATGGCTTCTTTTGTATTTGCAAATGGCGAAAGCAGCACAAACTCCTCCCCACCAAACCGACCTACGATATCCGTTTCACTCACACTGCTCTTAATACGCCCAGCAACTTCTTTCAGCACCGCATCACCAGTAGAATGGCCGTAGGAATCATTAACTTCCTTGAAACTATCCAGATCAATAAAGAGTAATGACAGGGGGTAGCAATTACGTCTGGCAATCTGCAACTCAGCCTGCGCCAGCTCTGTAAACCATTCACGCCGGTGTACATTCGTTAACGCATCCGTTTGATTTTTCAGCTCCAGTTCCCGTTTAATCAATTCAAGCTCATCGACGGTCTTTTTTAAATTCGCATTACTGGTTTCGAGTGCCTTTGTACGCTGCTTGATAATCTTATGCAGTTCTTCCTGAATATTATGCCGCTCATATTCAGCTGTAATTCGCTGCGCCAGGAATTCAACCAATGGGCCTATTTGTTCTGTATTTGACATGGGTTTATCGTCAGCCAGTACCAGCAGGCCCAATAAATCACCACGCGGTGATATGGTTGGTGATCCGGCGTATGACACAATCCCCATTGTTTGTAACAAAATATCTTTTGGAAATTTTTGATGCACCTTATCCGGATGCATACAGACCCGGTCACCACCCATGACAATTTTGCAGGGTGTATCTTCAAGCTTATATTCGAAATTTGGCTGTAGCTCGCCCGCCATATAAGCCACATCCGTATAAATGAGGTTAGACTCGCTGCCACTGGCATGACCAACAAAAACATACCTGAAGCCCAGCTCGCTGGAGATATTCTTCAGCAACACTCTCAGATAGGCGAGTCCTGATAGACGCTGATCGATATTCAGTATATTTCGAATCGCATTGACGATGTCTATGGCAGAGACAGATGCTGTAGGAAGGTTCATCTTATTATCCTTTCATATCAATACCATAAACCACTTCCGGCAGATCAGGCAGCAATCTGTCATACTTAAGCAGTCGACAAAATTCTCAGGCATTCAATAATCAGTGGACGAACGGATTATGAGATATAAAATTCCTGAGAACTTGTGCACACGTACTTCTATTCAGTGATGGGGTATTACTCTTTATTATTGTAATATTACCGTGCAGGTTGAAAGCCACAGGCTTTGAATGTGTTTTAAAGCACGAGGAGCACATCGTGTAAATCCTCAGTACACTTTTGCAACTCGTGAAAACCTAACTTTAGCTGGCCATAGCAGCTTAAACTGTAAAAGTATTGATTTCCAGATTTCCGGACGGACGTCAAACCACAGGAGCAAATACGATGGCAAATATCCGGGGCGGATGTTTATGCGGTGAAGTGCAGTACGAAATCAGCGGCCCGCTGCATGATGCAGATCATTGCCATTGCTCGATGTGCAGACGACAGCATGGTGCAGCCTTCGCCAGTTATGCCAGCTTCAATCCGGATGATTTCAAATGGATAGCCGGTGCAGACCTTGTTAAATCCTTTGAGCCGGTACCTGGCGCCGGATGGTGTTTTTGCAGTGAATGCGGTGCATCTTTAGCAGGCACAGATAATGGCCGGATCACAACAGTTACGCTGGGCACTGTAAAAGGTGATCCGGGGATAAAGCCAACAGCGCATATTTTCACCGGCTCAAAAGCAAACTGGTATGAAATACAGGATCACCTGCCACAATTCGCCGCAAGACCAACTGCGTCATAGACTGGCGAGGCAGCTG
>JBMZDK010000034.1:0-22403 GCA_049614265.1 Thiolinea sp. | reverse complement strand
GATTCGAAGTCATCACGATAACGGTATTACGGAAATCCACCGTACGCCCCTGCCCATCAGTCAGGCGGCCATCATCCAACACCTGTAACAGGATATTGAACACATCAGGATGCGCCTTCTCGACCTCATCCATCAGGATCACTGAATACGGACGCCGCCGCACCGCTTCGGTCAGATAACCACCCTCTTCATAGCCAACATAGCCCGGAGGCGCACCAATCAAACGCGCCACCGAATGTTTCTCCATGAATTCGGACATATCAATCCGCACCATCGAGTCATCAGTATCAAACAGGAACTGCGCCAATGCTTTCGTCAGCTCTGTCTTACCCACGCCGGTTGGGCCAAGAAACATGAATGAACCGCTGGGCTTTTTCGGATCAGACAACCCGGCACGCGCACGCCGGATGGCATTCGACACCGCAACCACCGCCTCATCCTGCCCAATCAGGCGTTTCCGCAACTCATCTTCCATCTGCAACAGCTTTTCTTTCTCGGATTCCATCATTTTACTGACCGGAATCCCTGTCCAGCGCGCCACAATGTCGGCAATCTCTTCTTCCGTAACCTGATGCTTCAGCAGCTTGTTGTTCTTACCACCATCGCTCTCTTCATCAGCCTGTTCCAGCTGTCCTTCCAACTCCGGAATCTTGCCATATTGCAGCTCCGACATCCGTGCCAGATCACCCGCACGCTTCGCCGTTTCAAACTCAATCCGCGCCTGATCCAGCGCTTCCTTGATATGTGTTGTACCCTGCATCGCAGCTTTTTCAGCTTTCCAGATTTCATCCAGGTCGGAATATTCCTTCTCCGCTTTAACCAATTCATCGTCCAGAATCGCCAGGCGTTTTTGAGAAGCCTCATCCTTCTCTTTCTTCAGCGCCTCACGTTCCATCTTGAGCTGAATCATTCGCCGGTCGATGATATCCAATGCCTCTGGCTTCGAGTCAATTTCAATCCGAATTCGCGATGCAGCCTCGTCAATCAGGTCAATCGCCTTATCCGGCAGATTCCGGTCAGTGATATAACGATGCGACAACGTAGCTGCTGCCACTAAAGCCGGGTCAGTAATCTGCACACCGTGATGTACTTCATATTTTTCCTGCAAACCACGCAGAATCGCCACGGTGTCCTCGACACTAGGCTCATCCACCAGGATCTTCTGGAAACGCCGCTCCAGAGCCGCATCTTTTTCCAGGTACTCACGGTATTCATCCAGCGTCGTTGCCCCCACACAACGCAACTCACCCCGTGCCAACGCAGGCTTAAGCATATTACCCGCATCCATCGAGCCCTCTGACTTACCGGCGCCAACCATCATATGGATTTCATCAATAAACAGAATGACATTCCCTTCTGATTTAGCAATGTCATTCAGGACAGCCTTCAGGCGTTCCTCAAAATCCCCCCGGAATTTAGCACCAGCCAGTAGCGCGCCCAAATCCAGCGATAACAGGCGCTTGCCCTTAACACCTTCCGGCACCTGACCATCAACAATACGCTGTGCCAATGCTTCTACCAGCGCGGTTTTACCTACACCCGGCTCACCAATGACAATTGGGTTATTTTTGGTACGACGCTGCAAGATTTGCACCATGCGGCGTATTTCTTCATCACGTCCGATGATCGGGTCAATCTTGCCCTGCTCAGCGCGTTCGGTGACATCGATAGTGTATTTTTCTAAGGCCTGACGCTGGTCTTCCGCATTTGGATCGCTAACATTCTGCCCACCGCGCATCTCTTCGATAGCTTTCTCAACGGCTGGCTTTGTAGCACCACACTCCCGCAGAATATCACCCAGCTGTCCTTTATTATCCAGCGCTGCCAATACAAAAAGCTCAGAGGAGATATACTGATCATTCCGCTTCTGCGCCAGCTTATCCGTCGCATTGAGCATTTTATTCAGATCTCGTGACACATGCAGATCACCGGCATCACCACCGGACACACTCGGCATCCGATCCAGCGCTTCACCCAGTTTTGAGCGCAGCTGATTGACATTGGTGCCCGCCTTAGTCAGCATGCCACGCGATGACCCACCTTCCTGGTCTAATAAGGCGATCATCAGGTGAACAGGTTCTATGAATTGTTGATCGCGCCCAAGCGCAAGTGACTGGGCATCCTGTAAAGCCAGCTGAAATTTACTGGTTAATTTATCCATTCTCATTGGAATTACCCCATAGAATTTACTTTGAATTGTCAATAGATATGGGGTGGAAATCCCCATAAATCAAGGGGCATTAGAGCTGCATTACAGCCCGGCTCGCAGTGGATCCTTAGATGTCGAATACACAGCCAGACTTCGAACATTCTGAGTAGAATACCGGCACAGAAAAACTATGCCATAATCTATGGCATAATACCCCGATGTGACTGAAAACATTGACAGGATACAATGTGAGAAAGAATTACCCCACTTCACTGGTCAAACAACAAGGAATTACCTTCTGGCACGTTATGTTGCTAGTTGCTGTTGCAGTCACACTTGCCGTATGTGCAAAAAAAGGCACCATCCCCTTCTTCCAGACAGAAGCTCCTGTTATTGGGCGCCTGAATATGCCCAGCATGCCTTCCCTGCCGACATTTTCCGGGGGAAATAAACAGAATTATCAGCAGTCAACACAATATTACGAACCACAGGATATCCAGACCCCGCAAATAACGCAGAAAAATGTCGAATCTTTAATGACTACTGCCAGCCATTCGACACAAGTCACAGCGCCGCCGAAAGGTAGTGCCTATGAACTGCAATACCCGCGTGACCTTGCCTCCGGTTACTACACTGTCCAGGTTTTCTCCGGTTATAACTCGAAAAGCGCCTATGACTTACAAAAAGCCCTGAAGCGCGACGGTTACCGCGCCTATATTCATTCAGAGGAAACCAATCAGGGCATTCTGTTCAAGGTCAGAATCGGCCAATACAGCAACCGATCCGACGCCTTCGCCATGAAGAGCAAAATTCGTCTCAGTTACCCCAAAAAGCTGGGAAAGAGCTTCGTCCTGCTACGACAGTAAAACCTACAATAAGACCTTCTCAATTCCACCGTGCGTAGCCTTATCCACAAAGTCACGCTGCCAGTGTTCACCCAGCAAGTGATTGGCCATTTCCACAACGATATAATCCGTATCCAGCCCGGTATCGTCTGCATACCGTGAGAGACCCTGCACACAGGCCGGACATGATGTCAGTAACTTCACATCACCATTTCGGGCCGTATTATTGCCGGTTAACTCTTTAATCCCGGCGCGCAGGCTTTCATCCTTACGAAACCGCAGCTGACTGGCAATATCGGGACGACTCACCGCAAAGGTTCCTGCTTCACCACAACAGCGATCTGTCATGACAACATTTTTGCCTGTCAATTCCGATGCAACCTTGATCGGTGCATAGCTTTTCATCGGGCTATGGCAAGGATCATGGTACATATACTGCACACCTTCGACACCTTCCAGTTTGACATCCTTTTCCAGCAAATACTCGTGGATATCCAACAGACGACAACCTGGAAAAATCCGCTCAAATTCATACTTCAGCAGCTGATCCATGCACGTCCCGCAAGACACTACTACTGTTTTGATATTGAGGTATTTCAGCGCTCCGGCAATGCGGTGGAACAGCACCCGGTTCTCAGTAGAAATTTCTGTGCCTTTTTTAATATCACCGGCAGCATTTTGTGGATAACCACAACATAAATACCCCGGCGGCAGCACTGTCGTCGCCCCGGTCTCATATAACATTGCTAACGTCGCCAATCCAACCTGACTGAACAGACGTTCTGAGCCACAGCCGGGAAAATAGAACACGGCTTCGCCCCGCTCTTTACCGGCATCCCGCAAGACCGGCACCACCTGATCATCTTCCAGCCCCAGCATAGCCCGGGTGGTTTTCGCCGGAATACCGGCAGGCAGCGGTTTTTTCACAAACTGAATGACTTGCTCTTTAATAGCGGGCTTGCCAACTGTAGCAGCCGGTGTTTTATCTTTACCCAGCAGGCCAAAGCGCTTTGCCGTATTGTGCCCCCAACGCTGCGCATTAAAACCAAACTGGATCATTCCGGCACGCATCAACTTAATTTGATTCGGATCTTTCAGATTCAAAAACTGCATCGATGCCCAGGTAACCGGACTGGCTTTCTTTTTCCCCTGATCACGCAGAATGCTGCGCATCTGAATACTGACCTCACCAAAATCAATATTCACCGGGCACGGACTCAGACATTTATGGCAAACAGTACAATGATCCGCTACATCATTCATTTCATCAAAATGGCGCAATGAAATACCACGACGCGTCTGTTCTTCATACAGAAATGCTTCGATCATCAGACCGGTCGCCAGAATCTTATTGCGTGGTGAATACAATAAGTTGGCACGCGGAATATGCGTATTACACACCGGTTTACATTTACCACAGCGCAGACAGTCTTTAATCTCAGTGTTCAGCGCCCCCAGGGCATTATTCTCCAGCAGCAACGCTTCACGTTCCACCAGTCGTAATGATGGGGTATAGGCATTCTGCAAATCACCACCAGGCATTAATTTGCCACGATTAAAATGCCCTTTCGGATCTATCTCATCTTTATAAGTCTTAAACTCTTCTGCCTCACGCGCATCCAGATACTGGTATTTGGTTAGCCCGATACCATGCTCACCGGATATCACTCCATCCAAACTACGGGCCAGCACCATGATTTCATCTACCATGCGCTCGGCTTCATGCAGCATTTCATAATCGTTTGAGTTCACCGGAATATTGGTATGAACATTGCCATCACCGGCATGCATGTGTAGCGCGACAAACAAACGCCCGGAACGACGCTCGGCATGAATACGATCCAACTGATCCCTTAAAGGTTTTAGCTCACGACCGACAAAAATCTCTTTCAGTGGTTTTTCCACCTCACGCCGATATGAAATCCGCAAGTCACGCCGCAGCAACAAATCAATCACCCGGTCTTCCGGACGCTGCGCTTCCTTTGCCTGCGTATCTAACAGTTCGGCATATTCAATGGCTTTAGCATCAAAATGATTGAGCACCCCTTCCCAGCGCTGCTGAATGGACATCAAATGCTTAAGCGCATGCGTCTTTTTCGCTTCCAGAATAGCAGTACGCTCTTCACTTGCTTCATAGCCCGCAACATTGCGCAATTCAGGTAAATCCCCCTGCAAATAACGAATTGCCGCAGCAACCATTTTCAGCTTATTACGCATCGACTGCCGCACATTGATAGTTTCAATGCCTTCTGTGTACGGTGCAAGATTGTGTAGAGGAATGACGACATCTTCATTGATTTTGAATGCGTTGGTGTGTGCTGCTATTGCAGCAGTACGCGAACGATCAGCCCAAAATTGCCGACGCGCTTCCGGACTAACAGCAATGAATCCTTCCCCATTACGTGCATTAGCCAACCTCACCATCTCTGCCGCTGCTTCAGCGACCTTAGCCTCATCATCACTCACCAGGTCAGCTAACAAGACCATTTTTGGCAATGAACCACGCGCACCTTTAGGCGTATAACGCACGGCTTTCACATAACGCTCATCCAGATGCTCCAGCCCGGACAGCAACACACCATCCAAACCGTCGACATAAGCCTTAGCCTCAACAATTGCCGGTACCGCTTCATGCAAATCTGTACCATAAAACTCAAGGCATACTGTCCGTACCTGCTCAGGCATACGGTGCAGGATAAATTCGGCTGAGGTAATCAGGCCGTCACAACCCTCTTTTTGAATTCCCGGTAATCCGCCAAGGAATTTATTGGTTACATCCTTACCCAAACCCTCTTTACGGAAATACTGGCCCGGAAACGATAGGATGACAGGGTCACCCTGCCGCGTTATGCCATCAGTTTCAAAACGCTGTACCGAGAACTGCACCTCCGGCTGATCATGAATCTTACCCAGATTATGTTTGAGCCGTGTCACCTCTAACCATTCAGCATCCGGTGTCACCATACGCCAGGAAAGCAGGTTGTCCAGCGTTGTTCCCCATAAAACGGCTTTCTTCCCCCCGGCATTCATCGCAATATTGCCACCGATGGTAGATGCATCCTGCGAAGTCGGATCAACTGCAAACACCAGACCGTGGCGCTGCGCCAGATCAGAAACCCTTCGCGTGACTACACCTGCACCAGTTCTCACTACCGGTATACCCTTCCCCGCCTTAGAATCACCAGCACCACCCGGCAATTCAGCACGAAAATCCACCTCAGTAATCGCTTCCAGTTTCTCGGTATTAATAACCGCACTCTTCGTATCCAGCGGCACACTGCCACCGGTATAACCAGTGCCACCGCCCCGTGGTATCACCGTTAACCCCAGCTCAATACAGCATTGCACCAACGCTGCCATCTCCGTTTCGGTATCCGGTGTTAATACCACAAACGGTAATTCAACCCGCCAGTCCGTCGCATCGGTAACATGCGAAACCCGCGCCAGGCCATCAAAACAAACATTGTCTTTACGTGTCAGCTTGCCAAATTTACGGCGCGCCTGTAAGCGTAGTGAAGCCTGTTCAGAAAATGATGCTGCAAATGCTGTTATTGCCCGCTCAGCAATTTTGACCAGCTCCAGAGTGTAAGGATTCGATTGAGCACGTTCATGAATACGCCCGAGCCGTTCGTGCAACGTATCCAGCAGGGATTTCAGGCGCTTTGGGTTTTCCAGTAAATCATCCTGAATATAAGGGTTGCGCGTCACAATCCACATATCACCCAGGATTTCCAGCAACATGTGTGATGAAATCCCTGTACCCCGTTCCGGGCTTAATTGTTCCAGCAGTGTCAGCGCACGCGCGCCCAATAAGCGCAGGATGATTTCCCGATCGGAAAATGAAGTGTAGTTATAGGGAATTTCGCGTGAAGGAGGAGGTGGAGTATGCAAAGCAGTCGCATTTGCAGTAGTCAGGGAAGTCATGGCATCCATTGTTAACCAAAGATATAAAGTTTAACGCGTAGCAGTATTGAAAAAAACAGGCAATATTGTAAGTTATTATTAAAATTTCAGTAAAACTACACAAAAACAGGCATATCCACAGGATAAAATGTAGGAAAAATCCGCTGAAGAAAATAACGGGAAGATTCAGAATTCGTAGGAGAATCCGACAGAAAAGACCCGTTCACGGTCAGAAGCACTGTGATCACGGTGCTTATTCAAAGAATATTGAGCCTGTAGCAAAGTTGTTTTCCAAAGCTCGTAGTCAACACCAAAGCCCAGCAACGTTTCAGCTTTGCCACCAAGATCTGCTTTATTCAAACCGACCTGCCCTTTGAACATAGCTTTTCCAATCTGATAGCCACCATTCAACAGCGCCGCATCGTATCCGGCATCACCTGAAGTATCATTAACATGCTCGACAGCTGCACCTAAATGATGTCCTTCAGGAAAGCGATACGCAGCACCAACACGCACCGTATCACGCTTAGCATAATCCTTCAGATATGCAGCAGCGATATAAAAGCGTTCAGCATTGTAGTTAACCAGGACATCCGTTGAAATGTGGCTATTTTTATCGTCAGATGAAAAAACTATCGCGTATCCTACCCCGTTAAAACGATTGATGTACGCCACACTTTTATCGTGCAATACATTAGATTCAAGCACCTTATTTTGATCAGCAGCCTGATCGGCGAACAGATCAACAGGATCAAGCGCAACACGGGTTGGCCCTAAATGCCGCCCGGCACGAACCTCTCCCAAATAACCGCGCAGCCCAAACCAGGCCTGCCGAACCTCCGGTTCATCAGCCGCATCAAATGCCGGAGCCACTTCAAAAATGTAGCTGCCTTCCACAGTTTCATCGAGATATTTAGCACCCTTCACCCCAAGCCGGGTACCGTCGCCATTAAACTGGTATTCCTCAATACCGTTAGCATCAACTCTGTTGTAATCAATCTTTATTTTGCCAAATGGTACCGTGCCAGCTGCTGTATAAACAGGCGCAGCCAAAACCAACACTCCCGCCGCGAACAATTTAATCACAATCGCGCATCCTCATAGCAAGGCGCTTTTTCATTAATCCTGATGGCCTTGTCTGTCTCTATAATTCTTCAATATTCATCAGCATAAACGAAAAAAGCCACGACTGACAGGCAGCGTGGCTTTTTTCGAAACAGAAATTTGTTACAAATTTAACGCTTGGAGAACTGAGTAGCACGACGTGCTTTGTGCAGACCAACTTTCTTACGTTCTACCTTACGCGCATCACGTGTCAGAAAGCCTTCTTGCTTCAGTGAACCACGCATACCTTCGTCATACTGCAACAGAGCGCGTGAGATGCCCAGACGAATAGCACCTGCCTGCCCGCTCATACCACCACCAGTGACAGTAACATCGAAATCAAACTTTTCGACCATATCAACGGTTTCCAGAGGCTGACGTACGATCATACGTGCTGTTTCGCGACCGAAAAATTGCTCGATAGGAAGTTTGTTTACCGTGATGTTGCCACTACCGGCACGCATAAAAACGCGAGCAGAAGATGATTTGCGGCGACCTGTACCATAATATTGAGATTCAGCCATAATCTTTTATCAACCCTTTTTTCCCTGGATTTCCAGAACCTGAGGCTGTTGGGCATGATGATTATGCTCCGCGCCTGCATATACTTTTAACTTGCGGTACATAGCACGACCCAGCGGGCCTTTAGGCAACATACCTTTAACTGCCATTTCGACAACACGGCCGGGAGCACGCTCCTGCATCTTCTCAAAAGAAAATGACTTCATATTGCCGATGTAGCCGGTATGCTTATAGTACATTTTGTCTTTAGCTTTGTTGCCACTAACAGCAACTTTGTCAGCATTAACAACAATAATGTAATCCCCGGTATCAACGTGTGGGGTATATTCCGGCTTGTGTTTTCCACGCAAACGCCGGGCAACTTCTGTGGCCAAACGGCCTAACGCCTTACCTTCAGCATCAATGACATACCAGTCACGTTTTACTTCAGCCGGCTTTGCACTGAATGTTTTCATTCAAGTCTCCAAAAAAATTCAGTTGTTAAGCAGCATGGTGAATGTTTTCAGCCATATAGCAATCATTATCCATCGCTAAAAATTTAGGCTGCAGAACTTTTGGTAACGTTCACATGCGTACTATCGGAAAATTCAGACCGCGCATTGTATGGGAATCGGAAACCGGACACAAGGCCAGTTTCAAACTAACAGACAAAAAAACGCGACTCAAAAATGAGTCGCGCAATTACCACCAAAGGAGGATGGAGGAGTATTCGTTTGTTTCCAAACAACATCGCTATATAATAATAATCTAATATAGATATGTCAAGATTAGTTTCCACGGTAAAAACCCACCTCAATACCACCAGTTTTAATTGCCGCGTTAGCATCTGTGTTGCCTGCTCTGGCGTATATTCAGCCAATAACACCCTATTTGCAGCAGAATCAAGGACATTATTATGAGTACAGCAGTAACCAAGGCTTCCGATTTATTTGTACAGGCACTGGAGGCAGAGGGCGTTGAATACATATTCGCAGTGCCCGGTGAAGAAAACCTGGATATGGTGGAGTCACTACGCACCTCAAACATCAAGCTGATTCTCACCCGTCATGAGCAGGGCGCTGCATTTATGGCTGCTACCTACGGGCGCTTAACCGGCAAGGCTGGTGTATGCATGGCAACGCTTGGCCCGGGAGCTACAAACTTTGCGACACCCGCTGCATATGCTCAGCTGGGCGGCATGCCATTAGTCATGTTAACCGGGCAAAAACCCATTAAAACTTCCAAACAGGGGCAGTTCCAGATCGTTGATGTTGTCGGGCTGTTTGAGCCAATTTGCAAAATGTCCCGGCAAATTGTCCATGGCAACACCATCCCTGCACTGGTACGCGAAGCATTCCGCACCGCACAGGAAGAACGACCCGGCGCTGTGTTACTGGAATTACCGGAAGATATCGCCGCAGAAGAAACTACAGCACCAGTGCTTCAGCCCCACCCGCGATATTATGCAGTAGCGGGTGACGAAGTCATTAATAAAGCTGCCAGTCTGATACAGTCAGCAAAGATGCCGCTGGTATTAATTGGTGCCGGTGCTAATCGAAAAGAAGTTCGTAGTTCGCTACGTGACTTTGTCCGTACCACCGGCATTCCGTTTTTTGTCACGCAGATGGGTAAAGGTGTGCTGGATGAACGGGCGCCACTTTATATGGGCACCGCAGCACTATCAGACAATGATTATCTTCACTGCGCTATCAACCGCGCGGATTTAATCATAAATATTGGCCACGATGTCGTCGAGAAACCACCCTTCTTTATGGAAGAAGGCGGCAAACAAGTTATCCACGTCAACTACAAGTCTGCCCAGGTTGATCAGGTTTATTTCCCGCAGCTAGAAGTCATCGGGGATGTTGCCGCCTCAATGACCCGTTTGAAAAACGCCGTTGGCCACTCACTGGACTTCAATGGCGACTATTTTGAACGCGTGCGCAATGAAGTGGAAAAACATATGCAGGAAGGCGCTGATGACCCGCGTTTTCCGATTATTCCACAACGCCTGGTTGCCGATACACGCAAAGTTATGCAGCGTAAAGACATTATCGCTCTGGATAACGGGATTTATAAGCTGTGGTATGCCCGAAACTATAAAGCCTACCATTCTAATACCGTTCTGCTGGATAACGCGCTGGCAACCATGGGAGCTGGCCTGCCGTCTGCCATGATGGCAGCAATGCTTTACCCGGAACGACGTGTCATGGCGATTTGTGGTGATGGTGGCTTCATGATGAATAGCCAGGAACTGGAGACTGCGGTACGCCTTGGGCTAAACCTCGTAGTAACCATACTCAATGACAGCTCCTACGGCATGATTCGCTGGAAGCAGGCGGGCGCCGGATTTGCTGACTGGGGACTGGAATTCGGCAATCCTGACTTTGTCCAGTATGCCGAAAGTTATGGAGCCACCGGGCACCGGGTAACAGCTACAGAAGATTTAATCTCTACTTTCGAGCAGGCCTTCCAGGCTGGCGGTGTGCACCTGATTGATGTGCCAGTGGATTATTCAGAAAACCAGAAGGTTCTGATTGATGAACTGGCGGCTAAAACCTGTCTGATTTAGGAGGCGATAAACATGTTAGAAGTTGTTAATCCCTATGATTTAAAACCAATTGGTGCTGTACCGCAATGCAGCTGGGAAACAATTGATGGCTACCTGGATACTGCGCAGCAATTATTCCGACAGCGTAAGAATTGGTTACCAACTCATCAACGCATTAATATTTTGAAAAAAACGGCCCAATTAATGGAAGCACGTTTTGAGGTGCTGGCGTTCCAGATAGCCAATGAAGGCGGCAAGCCATTGATTGATGCGAGAGTCGAAGTAACGCGGGCAATTGATGGCATTAACCTATGCATCAAAGAACTAGGGCATTTATCAGGCAGCGAAATCCCAATGGATTTAACGGCAGCCGGTAGTGGACGCATCGCGTTTACGACCAGAGAACCTATAGGCCCGGTGGTTGCTGTTTCAGCCTTCAATCATCCGCTCAACCTCATCGTTCACCAGGTAGCACCCGCCGTAGCAGTAGGCTGCCCGGTGCTGGTAAAACCAGCAGGAGACACGCCATTATCCTGCCAGGCTTTCGTTGACATGCTTTACGAAGCGGGCTTACCGGAAGAATGGTGCCGTTTTGTGATGTCTGATCGTGAGGCCTCAGAAAAAATGGTGACAGACCCGCGAGTGGCATTCTTCTCCTTCATTGGCTCAGCTGGTGTTGGCTGGATGCTACGCTCAAAACTAGCGCCTGGCACACGCTGCGCGCTGGAACACGGCGGTGTTGCCCCGGTCATTGTCGATGATAATGCCGACCTGGATACAATGATTCCCAGCCTGCTCAAAGGAGGATTTTACCATTCCGGCCAGGTATGCGTGTCTGTGCAACGGATCTTTGCGCCACGTGCCCAGGCAAAGATAATTGCAGAAATGTTAGCAGAAGGCGCAGAAAAACTGGTAGTGGGAAATGCTGTTGACGAACAGGTTGAGTGCGGGCCGTTAATCAGACCACAGGAAGTCAATCGTGTTGCAGACTGGATTGATGAGGCCAAAAATGCCGGAGCGAAAGTGTTAACCGGTGGCAAACGTCTCACTGAAACAACCTACGCCCCCACTGTATTACTTGAACCACCAGCGGACGCAAAAGTGTCCACACAGGAAATCTTCGGCCCCGCCGTTTGCGTGTATGCCTATGAAGATATAACTGAAGCTATTGCACGCTCCAATGCCCTGCCCTTCGCTTTCCAGGCTGCTGTGTTCACGCAAAACCTGAATACCGCAATGCAGGCCGTACAACATCTTGATGCAACAGCAGTTATGGTGAATGACCATACCGCCTTCCGGGTTGACTGGATGCCATTTGCCGGGCGCAGACAATCCGGCTATAACACAGGCGGCATCGGATACACCATGCATGATATGACACAGGACAAAATGGCAGTGATAAAGCTTTAAGCAGTTTGAGGCCATTTAACTACCGGGCAGGTTTGGAGTCTGCTATCTCACCCTGCCCGGATTCATTTAACCCGTACTAACCGCATCTGCCACAGACTTTCGGGGCACAACACCTTTATACGCCAGAGCACCATTCAAACTCTGGTTATAAGCCCGGGTGACGTTCAATTCGGGAGAAGTAAGCCACCCAGCCCGCCTTGGTCGTGAATCCGCTTGCCAATAGGCTTTTTGCACGCTGATAAAACGGCACAAAAACTCCGGCAAACTCATGTATTTTTTGCCCAGACGAAAACCCAGAAGCTTCACCAGCGTTAAAACTGCAGCATAAGGCAGCAGCAACTTTTGGCGCTCGCTTAGGAACGCAATCAATGAGCGCACATATGCTCCGGCTTCTTTATCCGGTTTACCAATACCATTTAATAAAGCTGCTTCTCTGGCATGAAAAACACCCACATCGAAGTAGCGCTGAAAGACCTGGCGCAGAGAATACTGATGCGAATGACGTACACGGCTTTCAGCAGAATACACTGTTTTCCAGCCCGCCATGAGCAAACAAGCCGTAACATAACTGTCTTCGCTGACAATCACATCCTGCGGAAAACCACCAACACTGCGTAATGCTGACACCCGATAACAGGCATAAACATCAGACGAGAATGCCGCACGAAACCCTAAGCGGCTAAAATCCTGTCGGGTACGTCTTGCAGATTGCTCAGGGTAAGTGAATGACCTGGCATGCTGTTCAATCAAACCAGCATGTTTGTGCGCAATATGCCGACCATACGCCATTGCAACGCTATCGTCGGCAAATTCACGTAACAACTGCTCAAGCGAATCAGTCTGCTCCAGAATCGCATCCTGTGTCAGATAAACGATAAACTCAGCATCAGGACATAGCTCTACCGCCAGCTGACGTGTACCACCATGATTAAAATCTCTGGCATCAATGACATACACATCCATACCAGCCGCTTTAGCCTGTTCTGCGGTACCATCAGTTGACGCAGAGTCTATGACCAGATAACGCCCGGCCTTAACGGTTTGTTGCTTTATCCCGGCAAGCCAGGCAGGCCACAGTTCCCCTGCATTTCTGGTCAGTACCACTACGGCCACATCCGGGCGATTTATTGTTGTTATCATAATTCTGTCCCATTCAGGCAAACCAAAGTAACGCCAGATTTGCCAATACCCCTTGTTTGAACAATCGATGTTGCACAATGTGCTTTCGTCGTTCCCAGCCCCTTAAATGCCTCAGTTCTGCCAACGCTTCAATCAGGCAATAATCCGGTGTACTTAATTCAGCCCCAAAGCGTTGTAAAAATATCCCTGCCTGTCGGCTCCAGGTTTCCACGCGTTGCGGAATTGAATCTCCGCTAACATGCCCGTAATTCCCCAATCCGGCCCCCGTATGGTTATTGGCATGCTGACGATAAAACAGCAGGGGTTTGTCTACCGGGTGAACCTGACCAAACCAGGCACATACCAGCGCCAGCCAACGATCATGATATTTAACCCCCGCAGGCATCGGAAAGGCTTTTTCAGCCGCTGCCCGGTTAAATAACACCGCGCACCCCGTGACTGTATTGGTCAGCAGATATTCCTGCTTCTGCTGATGAACATCAAAACCGCGCAACTGCCAGAATGAAGCTGCCATCAGCGTTTTATTCGAGTTCACCAGCGCCAGGTCACTGTGAACCAATAGCGGACAATCCACATCATGTTGTGTCGATAATTGCTGAATACACCGGAGTTCGGTTGCTACCTTGTCCGGAAACCAGACGTCATCCTGATCACAAAACATCAGGTAAGGTGCATCGCTGACCTCAACCAAACGACTGAAACTACGGGCAAACCCCATATGCTGCCCATCTATTTCCAACCGGGCCACTTTATCCGGATATTGCTGTTGCCACTCCAGCAATAACTTACAGGTTTGATCCTGAGAACCGTCATCTCTGATCAACAGTTCCCATTCATCCGTTGTTTGCTGTAATAATGAATCCAGCAATTCCTGTAACCAGTTTTCACCATTCCAGGTAGATAGCAGGATCTGTACCTGAGCGGCCATCGCTATATTTTCTCCAGCCAGACCCGCCACCATTTCATGGCAGAGCGATCCACAATTGCATGCTGTAACCGACTGGCATGCCAGACAGACAAAGACCGTATTCCCGGGCTAAAACACTGCCCCCGCCCGGATGAAAATCGGAATGCCTGAGCAAAAACAAATAACTTCGCCGGACTGACCAATAACTTTGACGAGGTATGTTTCTTCATTTTATTTTTTCACCGCATGCAAATAGACCATACGAAACGCAAAATTTGCTATACCGGTTGGAATACCGGCAAACAGCGCGTAACGCCAGGCAGCATCCCGTAATCGCTGCCATAATTGCCCGGGGTGTAACAAATCCCGCCAGCCTAAAGCCTCTTTACCCAGGTCCAGCACATGATCATCACCAAAATCCTCGGTATGCACCAGACGAGTCAGCATCTGTGATTCTTCACGACTGGGGTAAACAATAGCCCGTTCCAGTTGCCCATACACATAAGGCAACAGGTCGATACTGGAATACCCGGTTAACCGCTGAACCAACAAAAAATGTTGCCAGTGCTGTAGTACACCACGCTGTATTTCCGCCACTATCGGATTACAGGCCAACTCTGCCTTACGGTCAGGCGCACTATCCGGCTTAAACACAGGTTCAATTAGATTGCCAGCCTGTTGATAGGCAATCGTTGTTGCCCCCTGTGCTCTGGCTCCCTGCTCAAAAATCTCTTCAAACTCAGCCGGAATCCGCTCACAAGCATTGTCACGCCGCGAGTCATGAATAATACCTTCACAGAAATTATTCCTGCCAAAGTCGTTATACATTTTGGGCACAAAGGCAAAGTAGTAACCATGCACCCGCGGGAAGTCCACCCGCTCACCGAAAGCCTGCTTAAGAAATTTTTGTACAGTACCGTTCCACCCGATATCAACTAAGGCAATGGATTCTGCCCCGAAAAAGCCCACTTGCTGTAAATAGCCTTCCAGAAATTGCCGGTGCTGCTCCCCTACCGGACGAATGCAATTCTGCACCCGCTCATCAGCAAGAAAACTCTGCAGGCGTTTATCCTGCCAATCTGTTATCGGCGCACTGAAATCATCAAAACCATGTCGAACAGCCAGTTCAGCCAGCTCAGTCTCCGGCAAGCCATACACTCTGCAGACTGACTTCAATCCCTGTTGTTTGGGATTATAAAAAGCGACCTGAGCCTGTTCGAGGTTAAGACCATCAGCTGTAGATGCTGCAGTGATCACCTTGCGGGACAAATAAACATATTCGTCATCCAGACGCTCTGCAAAATGATGATACATCTCGCGAAACAGGAAACCATCCCGCGCCACAAACAACACCTTACTTACTGGTTTACGTTGTAATCGCTCATGTAAACCCAGCGTAAACGTACTGAATGCGCCACCCAGAACATCCCTTCCATAACGGAAATAAAAACCTGCCTCTGATTCCTGACCGGGAGTACTAACATTAAGCTGTTGCTGTAATACGGAAAAAAAGTGCTGGCCCTTCCACAAGCCCCCACGCGCAGCCATTGCCACACTAAGCTGCTGTTGTTCCCGCCGCTTTAGTTCCTGTTTTTCATACAGCCAGATACCCTGAATACCCAACTGGCAAGCCGCACGCCGGTCTGATACCGGATTATCGCCAATATGCAGCCACTGCTGGAAACTAATTCCCTGAACATCCCGGATATGTTGGAATAATCGACCGGAGTATTTGCATAACGCGGTATCTGCCGAGACATAGACCTGATCAAAATAAGCCAGCAGTTTCTTATCTGCCAGCAATTCTTTAATGTATTGCCCATCCAGATACATATCCGATACAGCATACATTTTACAGGATCGCCCACTGAGCCACTGCAGCAAATCTTTGGCACCAGCTTTGACATATAGTGCCTGCTTCTCCAGTTCCAGCTCAGTCTGCAAAATAAAATCAAGCAGACCAGTATCTGATTCACCGGTTAACAGTTTCAGCCAGCATGGCACCAGTTCACTAAACCGACATTCATAATCCAGACCCTCAATCTGAGCCTGTTCGCGCAGTGTTGTTTCCGCCTGTTGTCTGGACTGCCAAATCTGTTCCAGCGTATATTCACCGTCCAGTTCTTTTGCCAGTAAACGACAGACCGCACGCTGTACCTGTTCCGGCGTTTCAATACGCGCCAGCAAGGTATCAAAAATATCGAATGAAACTACGGTAAACTGATCACCAGTATCTTCCAGATAGCGCCTGAACTGCTCCCAGTTGCGAACAATAAGTTTCTCAGGCATGACCATGGCTCCAACCACGCACCCGCAACCAGCCCCTGAATGCACGCAGCGGATTCAGGATTAATTCTCCCAGTCGAAAAGCCCGGCTATTCAGCAGCCTATCCTGATCCTGCTGTAACTGCGAAATAAGCTCATCACGCTCCGCAATCCAGCCATCACGTTCTGCTACCCACTGATCACGCTTACTGATCATTTCATCACGATCAGACAACCAGCTCTCGCGCTCCTGAATCCAACATTGCTGCTGGCCAATATCCTGCTGCAAATGCTGAATCAGCCCATCACGCTCAACAATCCAATCATCACGCTCTGCCACCCACTGATCACGATCCCGAATATCCTGACTCTGTTCAGCAATGACTTTATCCCTTTCTGCCACCCACTGGTCACGATCTTCAATCAGGCCGAAGAATTCTTTTTCCTTTGCAACCAGACTCAGGTGCACTTCGGTTTGCCACTCCTCACCGTGGTAACGGAAAATCTCTCCCAGTTGCCACCGAAGCGCATGCAAACGTGAAGCATTAAAATGGCGACACAACGCAGGAAGCTGATTCAGCAACATAGTCATATTTTCCTGAATCGCTGCCAGAGGTTGCTCTCTGATCGTGTTATCACCATGCAAGCGGTAGTTCAGTAAACTCTCATCCCACAAACAGGCCATTCGTGCGCCACCCTGCCAAAGCCGTAGCGCATATTCGTAATCATGCACATAGCGCAGTTCAGCAAAACCGCCCAAACGCTCATAAAAAGTACGCCGAAAGAAGAAATTTGATGTGGTAATCAGAAAGTTACCCAATAACAGCGTATGCAGAAAATCACTGTTTTTGTCCCAATCCCTTTTCAGTTTGCTATACCACTCCAGCCAGTGAGGCTCTGAGGCATTTTTCAGCCGGGAATCTTTGTCCCATAACCTGACAGCAGTGGCAACAAAGTCACAACCGGTTTGCTGGGTGTGGTTATATAGAATAGATAAGCGATTTTCAGACCAGACATCATCAGAATTCAAAACGGCAATATACTCGCCCTGAGCCATTGACAACCCTTCATTCAGCGTTGCCGGCGCCCCCTGATTCTGACTATGCTGTAGGGTAGTACACCGACTTGAAGCAAGCCCGCCATCCGCATTGAGATACTGTTGAACAACTTCCCAGGTTTGGTCAGTGGAAGCATCATCAATAATGATCAGCTCCCAGTCTTGAAAAGTCTGGTTAGCCACGGACTCGAGCGCCTGTGTTATCCAGGGCGCGTGGTTATACGCCGGGATAATGATACTGACCTTAGGCACCGGGTCATCCATGGTAATGTTACCTCTTTATTATAGTTATTATGTTTTTTTAGCTAATAAACTGAATTATTTAACCAATGTTTGGATCCAGTCTATCAGCCATGAGTTAATCCGCCCTGAACTTCATTATTGCGCCAGATACCGCGCCAAATCTGCGCCATTTTGCGTAGCATGCGCCAGCTCCGGGTTGCATAGACCCGATCCAGCTCAGCCTTTTTGAGACTTAACTCGCCGGATACCCGGTTCAGTTCATCCTGACAGCCCTGCATATTGACTTCAAGGCCATGAATAATCTGCTCCTTCTGCTGCAGATTACTGAATACATGCCCCCATGTCTGCCAGGAAGCAGCCATTGGCTTTAGTGCGTATGCTGCTTCCGGCAACACTTTCAGGCCATCATCACTGCTGTTATTTGTCTGCTCCGGATTGGGTTTTGTCTTCTCTTTATTTGGCAAGCTAATTGAAATAATAAACTGGTAAGCCACAGCCTCCGGCTGATGAAAGTAATCCAGCACTCTTGGGGTTGCCTCTACACCAACCTGACGCAAATAACGTGCAATCACTGAATCCGGAATATCATGCCAGGTATAGTCAATTTCATTGATCACGAAACCGCAGTTATGAATCAGCGTTTTCAGGCTATTCAGCGTAAAGAACTTGAGATGGGTACTGTCAAGAATGCCAGCATTTTCATAACGAAAATCACCGGTCAACAGCTCCAGCCGGACAGAAGCATGAGCAACGTTGGGCACTGACAGCAATATCGTGCTCTCCTCCATCATTAACGGGCGTAAACGCTCCAACAAGGCTTCCGGGTGCTGCAGGTGTTCCAGTACATCAACCAATGTAATGACATCAAACTTTTCAAATTGCAACGCATCCAAACTATGTGGATCATCCAGATCTTCAGTAAAGACATAGTCACAATGCCGACGAGCCTGCCAGGCAGCCTGTGGTTCTTTTTCCACCCCAAAAACCCTTGCCTGACAATAGCGCTTCATCATTTCCGACATCTCGCCGGAAGCACAACCTAATTCCAGTACCTGAGCGTACTTTGGAATCCGGCGTACAATTTGATTATGCGAATGATTCTGGTCTTCGATCGTTTCGGAAAGATCAACCGCTGAGTGACTCATGATTATTACTGCTCCACAAAAGAGGAAGAGCTTCCCATAGCCACCAATAGCCCGGATGCGCAGAAATACGCATTTCTAATTCCCTGGCCAGTAAGCTCATAAATTCCTCGTCATTATAATTATTGGGTTCCAGCGGTTTAGAAAATTCCGCTACAACCTTGCCGCCCTTTAGGTCGCGAATATAGAAAGGCACGACCACCGCCTTCGTCTTTTTTGCAATTTTAAATATTCCGGCGGGTACTTTAATACTACCGTTAAAAAACGGCACTGTCACGCTTCCGGCCTGACTTTCAGCATAAGGCACATCAAAAATTAATGTAATTAAGCTGCGGTCAAGTTCCCGGTATAAAGGGCGTAAATCACTCCCCTCTACCAGAAATGGGCCGCCTAAAACTTTTTCCAGTTTTTTTAGTTTAAAAAGTCGGTACTTATATTCAGCAGGGTGTAAATGATGTTCATTTTCTTCCCCACCATCACGGGTAATAGTGCCAACCCGAAATCCCGCTTTGCGCATCGCTGGCCCGGCCATCCAGAAACGCCCAAAATGCCCTCCGGTGAGCAACACTCTACGCCCTGATTCACGTAATTCCTGTATGGCTTCAAAACCCTGCATCTTTACCAGATCAGGGATCGCTGTACTATTCAGAAACCAGGTATCGAGAGCCTCCTGCTCAACCATTCGGAAATAGTCATGCAGCCAGCCTTCCACAACGCATGAATCAGCATCAGGAAATACCCGTTGCATATGGCTCCGGATTATTTCACGCTGTTGTCCCCGTTTATGGTAGAAATATCGCGATTGCCACTCCGCCCCCTTATAAGCAAGGGATGTTGGCAAGTGACTCAACACCGGGAATGTCAGGTCATAACGCACAGAAAAGTGATCAGGTCGGAGCAACTGCATGACTAACCTCCCGCCCGACTTCCCAACGATGAGGAATCCAATTCATCCCGACACCCTGAGCCTGCGACTCCTGCTGAACCTGAAAATAGCAGCACCGTTCACGTGCATCATAGACATGTAGCCCACTGCCATCGATTAACCAAACTTCCAGGCAATATGTCCCGGACAACAGTGGCAGACTCTCAATCACAAAGCGCACACCAACGCTATCAGCTTCACCGGTTTCAAGAGTTACGCCGTCATGTAGCGTACTAATGCCATAACACTGAACATCATCATTACGCCGAATCACGATGCCAACGTGCACATCATCCAATGCAAAACCCGCGACATCCAAACTCACCGCAACCACAAAACGCTGATAAGTCATAAAACGCGGCAAGTCATCCAGCGAACCTGTTGCACCCTGTAAAGTGACTTCGCACAACACCGGCGAAGCTGTTGTAATCTCAGTTTTGTCTTGTTTTACCTCAATGGGGCAGGAGGTTTTTTCCCGCGAAAATCGCGAACGCACAGCATCCTGGTAAGCATCGACGACTTCCTGAGCATCACCGGCCATACGAACTTTACCCTGCTCTAACCAAATGGCCTGCTGGCAAATCTCACGCAGCTGATAAAGGTTATGGGAACAAAAAACCAGTGTCGCTCCACCATGCAAGATCTCCTGCATACGATCCAGCGACTTTTTCTGGAAATACTGATCACCGACAGAGAGCGCTTCATCAACAATTAAAACATCCGGCTTAATGACAGCAGCAATAGCAAATACCAATCGCACCACCATGCCGCTTGAGTAATTTTTCACTGGTTGTTGGGCAAACTCCCCTAGCTCAGCAAATTCGAGGACTTCCGGTAAACTTCTGGCAATCGCAGCATTATCCAGTCCACGTAATGCCAGCCCCACTCTAGCATTCTCAACGCCATTGAACTCAGGGTTTAAACCACTGCCCAGTTCCAGTAATGCTGAACGATTGCCCTTTACCAGACAAGTTCCGGAAACCGGCTGCAGATTACCAGCCAACAAGCGAAGTAGCGTGCTTTTCCCTGCTCCGTTATCACCAACAATACCCAGTGACTCACCCTGTTGCAGCTGGAAGCTCACATTGTTTAATGCGTAGAATTTCTCATGCCGCTCTGAGCGTAACAGCCACTCCAGCAATGCATCACGCGGATGCTGATAACGCCGGTATACAAGACTGGCTCTGTCAACAGTAATCGCATTCACAACACATACCTGGCTCGTGGCATAAGATTACGGAAAAAAACCACAGACAACACCAAGAAAAGCAATGATATCAGCAGCATAGTCAGCATATGTGCAACATCAAACACGCCCTCCATCAGTGCGGCCCGATAGCCTTGCACCAGATGCCCCAGAAAATTCCAGTCATACCAGGGCAGGAAACGCTCCGGAATCACTTCCAGTGGATAGAGAATGGGAGACACAAATAGCAGCACAGTTAATAGTGCGGGCATCAACTGACGCAGATCCCGCAGGAAGACCGCCAACGGAGCAATCAGATATGAAACCGCCAGTGATAAAATAACCCGAATGCAAAAATAAGGCAGGTAAAACAAAATACCGGCAAAAACCACCTCACCGCGCAAGCCCATACCAAACAACAAAATCAACAAAGCCAACCATTCCAGCAAAACTGAAGCCAGAACCGGCAAAATAGGTAACAACCAGGGAGACAGAGAAGTATTGAGCAACATATCGCGCTTTTCCTGCAGAATCAGCGTAGCCCGGGTCATCACTTCACTCAGCGCATTAAAGACGATTAAACCAGCAAATAAATAGAATGCAAAATGGCTGGTTGAAGCTGCTTCACCAAACCGGAGCTGTAATACTTCACCAAAAATCAGGGTATAAATTGCCAACATGAATAAGGGATGGATAAGCAACCATAACCAACCAAACAGCGTCCCGGCGTAGCGCTCTTCAATATCACGGCGCAACAGCTGGAAGCCCAGTGTCAGGGTGCTGTTTATTTTGTTTTTATTCATGCAGCCACCGTTGAATATTTTGACTAACTTCTATTGAAAATCCGGGTGAATTTCAACATTATCCTGAAAGTGTTTACGTAAATCACTAAGCAGAAATTTTCTTTGCTCAGTACGATATTCTTCTTCAAGCTCTTGTATTATTTTATTTTTTACTTCAGCAAAAGATTGCTGAACCGCTTCCTGACGCCCAATAAATTGCAAAACATAAGCGTATTTATCACCAACTACAATTTTACTTATTGGATGAGTTGAATTAAGTGCTTTTGCCGTAG
>JBMZDK010000033.1:0-22407 GCA_049614265.1 Thiolinea sp. | reverse complement strand
GTGCCGTCCGGCGACTGCACGGTTAACTCTGTACCAACATCAGCGAATTCTGTTCCCACCATCGCCAGCGCAATATTCTTTTCTAAACGTGGCGAATAAATCGCGGAAGTCACCTTACCCACCGGTTCAGCCGCATTCAATACCGGCCAAAACGTGGTATTCGGCCCGCTCAGAGGAACACCGGCAATTTCCAGCCCAACCTGCCTGCGGCTCACTCCGACATCACGAATCTTACGCAGTGCTGCTTTACCAATAAACTCGGCGTCCATATCCACATCGACCAGCCGATCCAGCCCCAATTCATACGGATTGGTATGCATGTCCATGTCGGCATGATAGGACAGCATGCCACCTTCGATACGCCTGATGGAGGAAGTGTGCCCGGGTTCCAGATTATAAGGCTTACCCGCCATCATAATCGCTTCCCACAACTCATCGCCACGTGAACCATCGCGTAAATACAGCTCGTAGCCCAACTCACTCGACCAGCCGGTGCGTGATACAATCAACGGAATACCATTTAACTCTTTCTCTTCCAGCCAGTAATAACGCAAATCAGCAATGCTCTCACCAAACAGGGCCTGCATAACCTTGCCGGAATTCGGGCCTTGCAGCTGTAGTGGTGATACATCCGGCTCAGTAATAGTGACGTCCAGCCCGGAATTTACCGCCACACCCTGTGCCCACAGCAGTACATCATTATCCGCCAGCGACAGCCAGAAATGATTCTCGCCTAAGCGCAGCAGTACCGGGTCATTTAGAATGCCGCCCTCTGCATTGGTAATGAGTACATATTTACACTGCCCTACCGCACATTGACTCAGATTACGCGGTGTTAATAGCTGTGTGAATTGTGCGGCATCCGGGCCGGTAATTTCGACCTGCCGCTCTACTGCCACATCGCACAGAATCGCCTTGCTGGTGAGATTCCAGAAATTCTGCACCGGGTCACCAAAGTCACGCGGGATATACATGTGATTGTAAACGGAAAAATCTTTTGCACCCCAACGCACTGTGGCATCGAAGTAGGGAGATTTGCGGATTTGGGTGCCGAAACCGAAAGTGCTGGCGGGTGATGTGGTCATACTGCTTACTTCCATGAGTTAATCTGAACTAATAAACATCTGAAATTGCAAACAGTTTAATCAGAAACAGTGTTCCACCCAGTCTGAAGTCAATAGTAAAACCAGTCCATACAGCCTGTTTAGATGGCTCCAACAGACCATTCAGTCTTTCAGTGCTGCGAAGAGATTGGGGCGAGTGGATTTAATTTCGCGGGTGACAAAATAAGTGAAATAACGGTCAATACCAATTTCTGCCATCAACAAGCTCTCCATCAATGCCTGAAAGGTGTTGAGATTGCGTGAAACGATAGTTAACACATAGTCAAAACCACCACCTGTGGCTACGCAGCTAATCACTTCATCAATTTCCTGAATATGGCTTTCAAAGCGCTCAAAGTCAGATTTGTGGTGTTTTTTCAGCGAGATAGTAACAATAGTTTTTGTAAGATCAGCAACTTTATCCAATGCAATATCCGCGTGATAACCCCGAATCAGCCCGGCTTTTTTCAGCTTATCAAGTCGCGTCCAGCAAGGCGTTGGCGATAGATTCACGATCTCCGCCAGCGAAGCTTTACTCAGTTTGCCGTGTTGTTGTACCGCTGCCAGAATGCGAATATCAGCAGCATCAAGCGTGACTCTTTTCATTTCACCATCATCACCAATCCTTTCAGTGTTGGCAAGCCTCTGTTTGAGCACCTGATTTTATGGCAGAACGTTTACAGCAAGGCCTGACGACCATCTCCCCACACCCTGTCAGGTCATGGAAAACCTCACAATTTGTTTTATTTATTCAATATACTCTTAGACCTGAGCAATCCGATGAATTGGGAATAAAATGATCACAGAAAACGACCTGCTGCTTGTTATTGATGTCCAAAACGATTTTTGCCCGGGTGGTGCACTGGCAGTACCTGACGGAGATGCAGTGGTACCGGTTATTAATACATTGATGGATGATTTTCAGCATGTGGTGCTAACCCAGGACTGGCATCCCGGCGGGCATAGCAGTTTTGCCTCCGGCCATGCCGGGGCAGAACCCTTTTCGATGACCGATATGTCCTATGGTTCACAAACCCTTTGGCCTGATCATTGTGTACAGGGTTCGCCTGGCGCTGAGTTTCATCCGCATCTCAGGGTTAACCGGGCAGAATTAATTATTCGCAAAGGCTTCCGGCCTGCGATTGATTCCTACTCGGCATTTTTTGAGAATGACCAAAGCACGCCGACCGGATTAACCGGCTACCTGAAAGAACGGGGAATCAAACGTGTGTTTTGCTGTGGACTGGCGACGGATTTCTGCGTGCGGTTTTCGGCTGAGGATGCGGTAAAACAAGGGTTTGAGACTGTCGTCATTGAAGAAGCCTGTCGTGCGATTGATATGGATGGCTCACTGGCCGTGGCGCGGGAAGCGATGATGGCAAAAGGCATTAAACTGGACGGTAAATAGCTGCTGTATAAACACAATTTGGTGCCTTATGCTTTCTAAAACCTGGTCTGATAAATCCCTGAGTTTCATGCTGGCCCTCAGCGCTGCTGCCTGGGGCTTATATTGGTTTCCGTTAAGAACGATTGAAGATATCGGTTTTTCCGGTTCATGGGGTGTGGTGTTTTTTAACGCCTGCCCATTGATTGTACTAATACCGTTGTTGCTACTTAACTACCACAAGCTCAAGGGGATTTTGTGGCCAACAGTATTTGCTGCCGTCATGATTGGCCTCGCATTTACCTGCTATGCCAATGGCCTCATTGAAACCACCGTCATCAGAGCAACTATGCTGTATTATCTGACCCCCGTATGGTCAACAATGATTGGGGTGATCTGGCTGGCTGAACCACTAACCAGAGCCAGAATCATTGCGATTGTGGTTGCCTTTGCCGGGTTGTTTCTGATGTTATCCGGCGGTGGCGTATCATCGGATTACCCACTGAATATCGGTGATTTATATAGCTTGTTATCCGGTGTGTTTTGGGCAGTTGGTGTTGCTGCACTCAATCGCTGGGCAAACATTCCCATCCTGCCGCTTGCCACCTTTATTTTCTTAGCAACCACCGCCTTTTCCGCTTTCTTTGCTGAGGTATTTTACACAGCCCCTCTGCCGGATTTCGCGATGATGAAAACCGCTTTTCCAACTGCAGCATTCTGGTCGATCTTTATTCTGCTGCCCTGTTTCTGCATTATTTTCAGAATATCGCAGGTATTATTTCCCGGCCGGGTCGGCATCCTCGCCATGTCAGAAGTCGTGGTGGCCGTGATTAGCGCCAGCATCCTGCTGCCAGATGAAAATATGCTGCTAATTCAATGGGTCGGCGCAGCGGCGATTGTGTTTGCCGGGCTAACTGAAGTGGTTTTTGGCTATGCAAACACAACAGAACCTGAAGACAGCAGTAGCTAACGGCGTTGAGAGTTTAATCTCCCTCAGGAAGCCACTATTATCCCATAGCACTGAGTCAGGTATGGCATAATAGACCGGAATAACGGATTTGGAGGATGGTAGCTTGCAAAGTCAGGACATTAAACAAGCGGGCTTAAAAATAACACAGCCCCGCCTGAAGATTCTTGAGTTGCTCACTGACGCCAGTGATAAGCACCTTGGCGCTGAGGAAATTTACCGCATGCTATTGGATAACGGTGACGAGATCGGTCTCGCTACCGTTTACCGGGTACTTACGCAATTTGAAGCAGCTGGTCTGGTACACCGCCATCACTTTGAAGGCGGGCAGGCTGTTTACGAGCTGGCTTCAGATGATCATCACGACCACATGGTCTGCGTGAAAACCGGTAAAGTCGTGGAGTTTTACGACGAGATTATTGAACAGCGCCAAAAAGATATTGCACGGGAGCACGGTTTTACCATTACTGATCACTCACTAATTCTATACGGTGAATTCACCGGTCAGGATAAATAATAAATACCCCAGAAAAATTATTATGCAGCTCGTTGTAAAATAACCAGGTGTCGCATATCTAACCGAAAGAAAACCCGTTCTTCCAACGCATAATTCTGGTGACTCGGGGCCAGCGCTGAAATCCGTGTGCCGTCTGCTAAAGTCAGCCCATACAGAAAATGCGCGCCCCGGAAAACCCGGGTAACGATGGTCGCAGGTGTAACCTCCTGCTCCGCTTCCTCAGGCACGATAATCACATCATCCGGCCGGATCAATACCGAAACCGGGCTACCCGGCACACAGGTTGGCGGCACACGACCACTGGCTTTACCCAAAGCGGTACTCACCGTTTGACGATCAATCACCTCACCGGCCAGAATGCTGCCTTCACCAATAAAGTCAGCAACAAACTGATTCACTGGCTGGTGATAAAGCTTGTAGGCAGTATCCCACTGCCGGATTTGCCCCTGCTCCATGACTCCAATCACATCTGCCATAGCAAACGCTTCATGCTGATCATGCGTCACCAGCATAGCAGTCACCTTCTCCTGCTGCAGAATCTGCCTGACTTCACGCGCCAGCATCTCACGCAACGCCATATCCTGACTGGCAAACGGTTCATCCAGTAACAATAAGCCCGGTTTTGGAGCCAGTGCTCGTGCGAGTGCAATACGCTGCTGTTGCCCACCTGACAGTTCGTGCGGATAACGCTTTTCATAACCCGGCAAATTAACCAGCTCCAGCAACTCGCTAACACGATTCCGCCGGACTTTAGCCGATTGCTTACGGATACCAAAAGCAATGTTGCTGGCAATATCCAGATGCGGAAAAAGGGCAAAATCCTGGAACACCATGCCAACATTACGCTTTTCCGGTGGCACATTAAAACGGGTAGCACTGATTGTCTCTGCTCCAAGCCGGATAGTGCCGGAAGACAACTCTTCAAATCCGGCGATTGCACGTAGCAAGGTGGTTTTGCCACAGCCGCTGGGGCCAAGCAAACAGGCAAGCTGACCGTGTTCCACCAGTAGCGTAATATTTTTTGCTGCCTCAGTTTCACCGAAAGTAACGCTGACATCGCAAAGTTGTAGCTCAGTCACTGCCTGCTCCTGCGCGTGATTTGCCAATAGAACGTGATAACAGAATGACCGGAATAATACCCGCCAGCACAATCATAAGCGAGGGCAACCCGGCATCCGGCAGACGTTCATCCGCTGCCATTTCATAAGCTCTCACCGCCAGTGTATTAAAATTAAAAGGCCGTAAAATCAGGGTAGCAGGCAACTCTTTTAAGACATCGACAAAAACCAGTAACATTGCTGTCAACAATGTCCCCTTCATCATCGGCAAATGCAGTTTACGCAATACACCAAAAGGTCGCAGCCCGAGTGAACGCCCCGCATTATCAATCGTGGGTTTGATTTTCCCCAGACCAGACTCAACTGTTTGCAATGAAACCGCCAGGAAACGCACATTATAGGCAAATAGCAGTGTGAACAGGGTGCCACTGAATAATAACCCCGGGCTACTGCCAAACAGGGCTTTACTGAAGTCGTTAATCTGTGTGTCCAGCCAGGTAAACGGAATCAGTACACCAATTGCAATGACTGTGCCCGGAATCGCATACCCCATGGCTGAAACTCTCGCCGATAATTTAACAACCGGGTGCGGATCGATACGTTTACCATAACCCAGCAACAGGGCCAGAAATAACGCAAAGACAGCAGCCAGGCTTGCAAGCAACAAACTGTGGCCAATCAGACGTATAAAATCTTTGTCAAACGTCTGCTCCCCTATCGTCACCGCCCAATGCAATAGCTGCAGCACCGGGATAAGAAACCCGAGCACGATGGGTAAGCTACAGACGAATATCGCCAACACAGCCCACTTCCCGGTTAAACGTTGTTTGGGTAAAGCAGAATACTTATTGGAGGTATGGTGATAACGGGCTTTATGACGTGACCAACGTTCCAGCATAATCAAGACAAAGACAAAACTCATCAGCATCGCTGACAGCTGCGCAGCAGCCGGGCTATCTCCCAACCCAAACCAGGTGCGGAAAATACCGGTGGTAAATGTTGACACACCAAAGTATTGCACCGTACCGAAGTCTGCCAGTGTCTCCATGAGTGCTAATGATAAACCGGTAATAATCGCCGGACGCGCCAGCGGTAATGCAAGATGAAAAAAGCTATGCCAGGAGCTTGAGCCCAATGTCCGGCTAACTTCGAGCACACAGACAGACTGCTCGATAAAGGCTGCCCGTGCCAGTAAATAAACATAGGGATACAACACCAGAGACAACATTATAATTGCGCCGGGCAGTGAACGGACTTCCGGAAAATAGTATTCACCATAGCCAAGACCGGTGATATCACGAATAAAGGTCTGTACCGGCCCGGCAAAATCCAGCATGCCGGTATAGGTATAAGCAATAATGTAAGCTGGCATTGCCAGGGGCAACAGAAGTGCCCATTCGAACAGCCGCTGCCCGGGGAAACGGCACATGCTATTCAGCCATGCTACCGGCACCCCCAGTAACACGACACCAAAACCAACACCCAGCATGAGCCAGAATGAATTACTCAAATAATCGGACAGCACGGTGTCCACCAAATGCTGCCAGACTTCAGGCGCCGGAATAAACACAAAGGCAAACACTGCTAATACCGGCAGCGCAACGAGCAAAGCCATGCTGATTAGCATGGCTCTGAAAAGGTATTGCTTCCGTTTGAACTGTCGGTGCTGCTGTTCAGTTTGTTGCATAGCAACCGGTTGTTGCGGAAGGTTATCTCGCGCTATTTCCAACCTGCTTTATCCATCATTTTCAAGGCCTCCGCATTATGACTGCCCAATTCGGATAAGTTAAGCGCATCTGCTTTAAATTCTCCCCAGCTCTGCAATAATTTGCTGGCAGCAATACCGGATTTTACCGGATATTCACCATTTACATCGGAATACCAGGTTTGAGCTTCATCCTGCGTCATAAATTCCAGCAGTTTAATCGCATTGGCTTTGTTCTTTGCCGCTTTTGTTACCGCAGCACCACTAATATTAATATGCGCCCCCCGGTCATTTTCGCCCTGATTAGGCCAGAAGATAGCCATTTTTTCCGCAACTGCTTTTTGCTCCTCATCTTTCCCGCTTAACATAGCCGCGTAATAATAGCTGTTTGCAATTGCAATATCACACTGCCCAGCAGCTGCAGCTTTTAACTGATCACGGTCGCCCCCTTTAGGTGGGCGGGCAAAATTTTTCACAAAGTCATTCACCCAAGCCTGGGTTTTTTCAGCACCCTGCGTTGCCAACATGGATGCAACCAGGGATTGATTGTAAATATTGTTTGATGAGCGGATACAGATGCGACGCTGCCATTTCTCATCTGTCAGTGCTTCATAAGTTGATAACTCTTCCGCTTTAACTTTGCCTTTTACATAAAAAATCGGGCGTGAGCGATAAGTCATACCAAACCAGTGATTCTCCGGATCACGCAGATTTTCCGGGATACTTTCCGTTAATACGGTGGACTCAACCGGCTGTAATACACCCGCCTGCTGTGCCCGGTATAAACGCCCGGCATCAACAGTAATCAATACATCAGCTGGCGTATTATCCCCTTCCAACTCCAGCTTCTTCAGCAAAGCATCAGCTTTACCGGTAACCAAATTCACCTTAATCCCGGTTGCTTCACTAAACTGATCTAACAAAGGCTTGATCAGCTTTTCCTTACGGGCCGAATAAATATTCACTTCTTCTGCGAAGGCCGTTATGGGTAACGCGAAGGACAGACAAAGGGTTGTGGCAATAATTTTTTTAAACATGGAACTGACAACTCACTAAATAAAAAATACCCGATTTAAACGCATGGAAAAGCTATCAGAAGCCGCTATGCATTGCCCATTAGCATCGTGGGCCATGCAACTGAAACGCTTTTCATGCTACCTGACAAATCATACCCGGATCCATCCAAATGGCAATGAGAATGATTCGCTTTAACTTCAGAGCATGATAATCATTATCATTTATTGTTGCAAGTGATTCTCAATAACAATTAGATTGAATTTTTCCCTACCTCCAATCACTCAGCCCATAGGCCCTACTCCGACTCAGCCTGTAAAAGACCAAAACCCAGTAATAATCCGCTTGTAAATATCACCGCTTATCTGCCAATATCCGACTGTAATACAAAGTGTTAAGTAACCACATTTTCCAGCGTCTACTGAGGAGGAGACCACCATGCTAGAGCAGGCCCGCGAGCGTACAACCCTATTCCAGCAGGCTTTAAAAGAAGCCAATATCGACATTGCTGTGCTGACTGATGAAAGCTCGATTGCTTATCTTGCGGGCTTCTGGGGATACCTGTCTGTGGAGTTTGGCCGCCCTACTTTTTTAGTTGTACGCCCGGATGAAGCCCCCATTGTGGTGACACCACTGATGGAAAGCGAAATGGTGGCTGCAATGACCTGGGTGGAAAATGTAATGACCTGGGAAGACTCAGGATCAAATCGCTGGGAAAATGTCCTGGCCCGGGCGCTTGGCGTGGATAATGGCACGGTGAAAGGGAATCTGGCGGTTGAACGTGATGTGATGCCTGCGCTGGTGCGAAACTGGTTCGATGACCAGCTGCCGGGAGTCGCTTTACAAAATGCCGCGCCTGTACTCGGCGCCATGCGCATGATCAAATCACCGGAAGAAATTGTGGTAATGAAACAGGCCGGTGAGATTGCCGGAGCAATGATGGGCGCAGCAGAAGGCGCATTATCGGCAGGTGCACCAGAATATGAAGCAGCGCTGGCAGTAATTAATGCCGGAACGCGTAAAGCAGCGGGGTTTCTCACCGATAAGGGTTGGGAAGCATTTATTTCACCCATGATCCACAATCTGCAGATTATGCAATCCGGGCGCGATACCTCGATGGTACATCGCCGGGCCAGTGTAAAAGCACTGGATGTCGGTGATCCGGTGTACTTCTGCTTTTGCAATATGGCGCAGTTTAAGCAATATAAGCTTGGTTTCGACCGCATGTTTTTTGTTAAGGAAGTCAGCGATGAGGCGGCCATGGTTCAGCAGGCTGCTATTGATGCCCAACAGGCAGCCATTGCAGCAATTCGCCCCGGCGTGACTGCCGAATCGGTGGCTGAAGCAGCCAATGAAATTTATCGTGAGCGTGGTTATGAAACCGGCTACCGCACAGGACGTTCGATTGGTATGTCTTATCTGGAATCACCGGAACTGAAAGATGGTGATAAGACTATTTTACAGCCCGGCATGACCTTTGCCGTAGACGGCGGGATCTCTGTTGATGGTGAACTGGGCGGACGTATTGGTGACTCGATTGTCGTCACAGAGACCGGGGCAGACTACCTGACTAACTATGCCCGTAAAATCCTGGTAGCAGGATAACAGGCGGAGCAAATCCGGATGAATGCAATAAGAGCGGGGATCTTCCAATGTGTCAGCGGTGGCTTAACACCCCCGCAACGTCTGGAAAAACTGGCGGCCATACTTGCGCAAAAAAATTTACAGCAGGCTCTCGACCTGCTGGTGTGTCCGGAGCTGTTTATGTCGGGCTATGCTGTGGGTGATACACTGCCGCAGCTGGCGGAAACCATGGACGGAGAGTTCGCACAGCAAATCAGCCAGCTGGCGCAACAATACAGAACGGCAATTGTCTATGGCTACCCTGAACGCGATGGAGAGATGCTCTATAATTCTGCCGCCTGTATAAGCGCAGAGGGTAAATTGCTGGCTAACCACCGCAAATTAATTTTACCTCCCGGTTTTGAAGCCGGTTACTTTAAAGCCGGTGCATTGCCAACATTGTTTGAACTAAACGGTTTACGTTGCGCAATACTGGTTTGCTATGATGCGGAATACCCGGAAGCAGTACGGGCTATGGCTGAAGCCGGAGCACAGGTAGTCATCGTACCGACCGCTCTGGTGGATAGCTGGCCGGTAGTGGCACATAAGGTAATACCAACACGGGCATTTGAGAACGGCGTATGGTTGTTATATGCCAACCATGCCGGAACTGAAGGCCCGGTTTCTTATCTGGGAGAGAGCTGCATTGTGGCTCCAAACGGGCAGGATGCAGCACGTGCCGGAGCTGGCGAATGCCTGATTATGGCGGAACTGGATGCAGATCAGGTAACTGCCTGCCAAACCCGGCTACCGTATTTACAGGGATTCAGGGCATTAAAAGATAAAGTTAGCCAGGGTTGAAAGTTTAAAGCCCTTCAGGTTCGGCAAACCATTATGACAGCATCCACACGGGCTGATGCTGTAAAGCTGTCACAACTATCCCGAAGAAAACCAGTAATGCCAACAGGTAAAATAAACCACCCTGTACTGTTTTTCCTAAACGGACACTTCTGAAAGCGAAAACACCCAACAGGATATAAACCACTACCATACCCAGTTTGATGTTAAGCCAGCCATTTGCAAAAACGGTGGCGGGTAACAGTAAAAACAAACTAATACCGGAAATCAACAGCACAGTATCCACAGCATAGCTGCTGTATTTCACCGCAGGCCGGTATGGCCAGTCGGCTTCCAATAATATGGACAGGCCTCTCAGGAAAAATAATCCTCCGCTAATGCCGATGAAAGCTACATGCAGCACTTTGAGCAGAGGGTAATAAACAATGAGTTCCATCAATCAACGCTCCAACGGCACACCGCGCATAAAATAAACTACCTGAAATAGACGGGCCTAAAAACTCCGCAAAACCTCTCCACTATTCACCGCCATCCGCTGACCATCCCGCATCGCCAGACAGCCGTTCACCAATACATGGGCAATGCCTGAAGCATAACGCCGTGGATGTTGTGCTGTCGCATTGCTCGCAATATTTGCCTGATCAAATACGCAAATATCCGCATGATAGCCCGGTTTCAGCGTGCCGCGTTTTTTCAATCCCAGACGTTGTGCCGGTATAGAGGTAATTTTTGCTAAACCCTCAGCCAAACCCAGCACACCACGATCACGCACATAATACTGCAGAAAACGGGCCGCCCAGCCATAACCGGACAGAGATCCAATATGATCCTTCAAAATGCCTTCGTTCGCCGTGGCGACCGTATCCGAAATCACGGCACACTCAGGCTGCTGTAAACACAAATCCAGATCTTCATCACGGAACGAGCGCGATGACCAGATGCAACTCATCATATTCTCGCCTTCCTCCAGCAGAATATCGAGTACCGCATCATACGGATCAACGCCACGCATACGCCCGATCTCGGCAAAATCCATGCCGACAATATCCTGGTTTTCTGTTGCATTGAGCAAGACAACGTCATGCCAGCGTTGGGCTTTAATAATCAGCCACATTGGCTGCGGGTTGGCTTTTATCCTTTCACGGGCCTCAGGATCTGCAAGGCGCTGCATCACATCTTCCGGCCCGCCTGCCTGTGCCCATTTCGGTAGAATTGCCGCCATAATCGTGTGATTCCAGTCATGTGGAATAATATCAAACGCAATATCGACATCATGGCGCCGGGCGATCTCAATCATTTCCAGCGTATGCTCCATGGCATAATCCGGCGCGCCGAACTTGGGCTGGATATGGCTGATTTGCAGTCTGGCACCTGCTTGCCTCGCTGTCGCAATCGCTTCGGCAAAACCCAGGTCATAGTGAGTATCACGATTACGTACATGAGTCGCATACAGCCGGTTATGTTTAGCCGCCACCTCACACATTGGCACCAGATGTTCAGGGGCAGCCAGGATACCGGGAAAATACTCCAGCCCGGAGGAAAATCCACCGGCACCTTCATCCATGCACTGTTCCACCAGCCGTGCCATCTGTGCCACTTCGTCCGGCTCACCCGCCCGTAATTCATCGCCAAGCACTGCGCGATGAATGGTACCGTGCCCCACAAAGGCCATGACATTAACACCCGGCTCACTGGCAGAAAGCGCATCAAGGTATTCACCAAACCCATGCCAGTGCGGATGTTCAGCTTTATCGGTATACCATGGTGATACCGCAGGGATGCTGTGATGTGAACACACCGGAGCACAACTCACTCCACACTGACCGATGACTTCTGTGGTGACCCCCTGATGAACCTGGCTTTGCGCGCGCCCATCCGCAATCAGGGTAAAGTCGGAATGAGTGTGCATATCGACAAAACCCGGTGCAACCACCAAACCACTGACATCAATCACATCAGCATTGTCGTCCTGCGGGATATCACCGATAGAGCTGATCAAACCATCTTTAATAGCAATATCCTGCACCACACCGGCAACACCCGTACCATCGTAAACCGTACCACCCTTCAGAATCGTATCAAACATCACAGTCTCCTAATCGCAGTCGCTACCTGCCACTCATTCCATTTATCCTGGCTATCAGGACAGAACCACCTATTGAAAACTAAAAGACTCCATGTCCGGAGGCAGCTCTTTTCATGCGGTTTACTTACTTGGCCCATAAGCCCAGTCAGGTAAAAACAGCGTCAATTCAGGAAGCAGAATCAAAATTACCATGCCAATGATGTACGCCAGAATGAACGGCAGCACGGCCACCGAAATCCGTTCTATTGAAATTCCTGAAATCCGCGCCGCAACGGTTAGATTTGCTCCCAGCGGCGGAGTCAGAAAACCAATCTCACAGGTAATAACGGTGAAGATGCCAAACATCACCGGGTCAATACCCAGCGAAGTAACCAGTGGCAGGAACACCGCTGTAAACAGCACAATCTGTGCCAGTGACTCCATAAAAGTGCCAATAAAAATATAGAAAATACCAATCAGCAGTAGCACCAGAATCGGGTTCTGCGTCAGTGAGGTAATACCTTCCTGAACAGCAGCAGGCACATCATAAAAGGCGGTAAGCTGCCCAAACGCCAGCGTTGGAGTTAACAAAATCAGAATACCGGTTAATAAAGCCGTAAAGCGCAGCGCTTCAATAATCTTTTCCAGCGTCAGTTCACGGTAAATAAACAAACCCACAAACAGGGAATAAAATACCGCAACACCAGCTGCTTCAGTCGGAGTAAATGCACCACCGTAGATGCCACCCAGAATCAGTACAGGTGCACCAATCGACCATTTTCCATCCCAGGCAGCTTTCAGAAATGGCCCCCAGCTAAATGGCTCACCGTCACCACCATACCCGCGCCGACGGGCAATAATATAAGTGGTTATCATCAGCAACAAAGTAACCAAAACACCGGGAATCAATCCGGCGAGGAACAAACGCGGAATCGATGTCTCTGATACTAAACCATAGATAATCAGCAGATTGGAAGGTGGAATCAGACTGCCCAGCGCACCGGCACTGGCAGTAATGGCAGCGGCAAACGGTACATCATAACCTTCACGCTTCATTGCCGGCACGGTGACCGAACCAATAGCAGCGGTTGTTGCCGGCCCGGAGCCGGATAAGGCGGCAAACAACATGCAGGCAAATACGGTCACCAACCCCATTGAGCCACGATAGGCACCAACCAGATTAGTCGCAATGGCAATCATGCGGTTAGCCATCCCCCCGACTTCCATTAACCGCCCCGCTAACACAAATAACGGAATAGTCAGCAAAGGAAAGGGAGTCAGGCTGGTATAACCGGTTTGTGCCAGTAAGGTATAGGGGATATCAATCAAAAACAGCGCTAACGCTGTCGTCAGACCTACCGAAACAAATAGTGGTGTGCCAATCAGTGTCAGCACAACAAACACAACAGCCAGAATCATCAGGGAGCTCATGACTGTGCCTCCCGGTTCTGTGTCACTTCAATAGGTAAGTCACCCTCTTCCGCCAACATACCCGGCAAGCCTTCACTACCGTCACGATGCCATTGCAGGTAGGTTTGAAACAGGCGAATCAGCATCAGTCCGTAACCAATGATCAAAATAGACTGTGGGTAAAACTGATTAATGCCAAGGCTGGGGCTGATTGAAGGGAATTTCCAGGCCACCGCCAGATAATCCCAGCTGACCCACACCATAAACAAACAGAAAAACGCCCAGAAACCATCAGCGATAAAAATAACAAACCGCCCCAGCTTCATCGGCAACGCAGACACCGCCACCAGAATACGGATGTGAAAGCGTTCGCGTATGCAGAGTGAAGCACCCATATACACTGCCCACACCATACTCATTGCAGCCACTTCTTCTGTCCAGTGCAAAGCGACTTCAAATACATAGCGCGCCACCACTTGTGAGAAAACACTCACCGCAATAATCACCAGACAAGTGCAACAGATCAGCTCTTCAAAATGACGCTCCAGCCACTTCAGTGCTTTCATTTCTCCTCCTGTTTGTATCACCGTGATAATTTTTCTCCCAAATGCATTATCACAGTAAAGATCCCCTACCCCCGGCAGCTGTACAGTGAGGAGAACCAAGCCAGCCTGTTATTTACCTTGCTGTTGGCTCTCCTCCCTTACAAAGAAGGGAGGGGAATCGTGCGTTTATACTGTTTGTATCTGTAACCAGAAGTTACTCGGCGGCTGCCTGGATTTTCTTTACCAGTTCAACAAAAGCTTCGCCACGTTTCTCAGCAAACTCATCCTGCACACCTTTGGCAGCTTTGATGAAATCTGCCTTGTCCGGGCGGGTCATTTTCATCTTGCCTTCTTTAACCAGCCACTCTCTGACTTCTTCCGTCTCATTCAGTACCTGTTTACGCATTTCGACACCGGCGTCAGCCGCTGCTTTCTGGATTTGTTCACGCTGTTCATCGCTCAGGCGCTTCATAAAATGATCGGAAGCAAACAACGGAGCCATCGCCACAAAGTGCTCAAGAATGACCAGATGTGGTTCAAATTCGTAGAATTTCATGTCCTTGATAAAGGATGTACCATTATCACCACCATCAACCGTACCGGTCTGCAGCGCAGTGGGTGTTTCCGACCATGCCAGCGGCACCGGATTCGCACCAAACGCGGTGAACGTAGCCAGCATCACTTCATTCTTTGGTGTACGGACTTTCAAGCCTTCCATATCAGCCATCGTATTGATGGCACGTTTGGAATTATAAAAATCACGGTACAAAGCCGGGCCAAAACTCAGCAGGTGTACACTGGTATCCTCCTGCAGCTTTTTCTTCATAAAGTCGCCAACTTCACCATCCACTACTTTTTCCAGGTGCTTATCATTCTGGAAAATATACGGCAGCACCGTAACATCCATCAGCGGCCAGTGTGGCGATACATTATTTGCGGTGATAAAAAAGCCATCGACAGTGCCGAGCTGCATCGCCTTAAAGCCTTCATCTTCGCTGGAAATCTGGTTACAACAACGCAGTTTTACATCGACTGAGCCACCGGTGTACTCCTCAGCCTTGGCTTCAAAGATTTTACCAAAACGCCCATACAGGGACTCTTCAGGCGCACCAAACCCCAGATTCATCGTGACATCTGCGGCCAGTACAGTCGTTGCGGATACAGTCATCGCGCCGAACAAGGCGGATGTAAGAGCAATCTTTTGCAATGATTTCATTATATTTCCTCCAATAGGTTTGCATGACATAACGCTGTCTATGCGGGCTTACCCATATTGAAGGAAACAGTGATCAAAGTATAATGTCAATTTCGCAGCCATTAATACCTTTTTGTTATCACAGAAAACATCAGCTTCTACGCTTAGGGCACTATTTTTCATGAGGTTACTATGCTATTTGGTATTCGACACATTCGTTACTTCAAAGCAGTGGCTGAAGAGCTGCATTATGGCCGTGCAGCCAAACAGCTGAATATCGCCCAACCCGCATTAAGCCGCTCCATTAAACACCTTGAAACCCGGCTTGGGGTTCAGCTGCTGGAACGTAATAATCGCAAAGTCAGCCTGACAAAAGCCGGTAAAGTCTTTCTCACAGGTTGCCAGCAGCTGATTGATACCATGGAAGGAATGGTGATCCAAACCCGTAAAGCCAGTGCGGGCGAAGCAGGCCACTTAATTATCGGTTATACCGATTTTGCCATTAGCGGCCTGATGCCTGCGATTCTCCGTGACTTCAGGAAACAATACCCGGATATTTCCATTGAGCCGGTACATGGTTTTACCGGTACACAACTGGATCAGCTGGAACAGGGAAAGCTGGATGTCGGGTTTATTACCGGGCCATTTGAAAGCCCAGACTACCAAAGCGTCGTTATCCAGCGGGACTCATACGTCGTCGTAGTCTACGACAATCACCCGCTGACTCAGAGGGAATCCGTACAACTCAAAGAACTAACGGGCGAATCATTTATTCTGGGCACTCCGACAGGCTGGGAGCATTATCATGATCATCTTTTTCGCCTGTGTCGTGCGGCAGGTTTCAAGCCAGATATCGTGCAGACAGCATTCAATGTGGAGGGTATTTTTGGCCTGGTTGCCTGCGAAATGGGTATTACTATTCAACCGGTTTGCGTTAAAGAAAATCTACGCAAAGGATTGGTCGCACGCCCAATCCGGGGAATTAAAGCTACAGTACCAACAATGGCAGTGTGGAAGAGTGAAACAGGTGCATCAACCAGACAAACATTTGCGCAGTTTTTAATTGAGCGTCAGAAGATAGCTATTAATAACCGCCCTTCCGGTTAGTCGCAGGCAAACCCGCCACTTTCAGGCCCTGCTTACTCGGCGCACGGGGAAACAGCTCGTATAAATCCTTACTCTTAATCTTCTCATCCCACTTTGCTGCCATCGCTTTAGTGATTGCCCGTTCCATAGGCTGATTGCCGTGGTTGTTGAAGTACTCATCACGCAAATAATTAATCACATCCCAGTGCTTTTCAGTCAGCTCAATACCTTCAGCTTTAGCAATCTCGGTACAAACGGCTTCGCTCCAGTCTTCGGTATTTTCCAGATAACCATCGTCAGTCGCCGCCAGAATTTTGCCATCTACTTCATAGCTCATGATGTATACAACTCCAGTGAAAAAGATTCCGGGAAAATTATACGAGTTTGCACAACAGGATATACTCCCCCAATGGGATATGGAATAAAAGCGCTCTACTTCCGGAGAGAAGTTATAGAGCGCTTTCATTTTTAAAGCGGCTTTTATTCAGTAACCGAGAGGCAATTACTGAAAACCGCTGCTACACAAGTTTGATTGCATTTTTAACTTATACATTTATTTTAAATTAAAAAATACCCCTGAATAGCTACAGCAATAACCTTTAGAGATAATGATGGATAATCACATAAAACAACAATGGCAAACCAGCCATATGACATATAATAATCTCACACACCAAAAACATATCATTTTTTTCAGCTTTTATCTGAAAATAAGTTTTACTTAATTTCAATTAATAAAAATACGTTTTACATAAACCAACTCTAATATTAGCATTTCTGCATATTCCGTTTTACGTTAGAGAACAGCGAATGAAGCAGACAACCACTTTAGATCAGTACCTGCGTCAATGGGCAGGTAATAATGAATATCGGCAAATGGTGGAAATCACTGTCAATTCACTGATCGAAAGTTCGGTAACAATCGCTGAGTTAGCAAGTTTAGGCAGTTTATCCGGCGCACTGGCAGACACAATCGGCACCACCAATGAAGATGGTGACGAGCAAAGACTGCTCGATTTACAGGCACATGAACTGCTGTTAGAAGCTTGTCATCGCGCACCGGTTACTGCAGTTGGCTCAGAGGAATCAGCAGAGGTCATTCACCTTGATAACCCCAACGGTCTTATCGTGGTCATGGATCCGTTAGATGGCTCCTCAAACATCGAAACTAACGCCCCCACCGGCACCATTTTCTCTCTCTATCCGCAACCACAAAACACGTGTAGCAAAACTGATGATGTAGCCCTGCAGAAAGGCAACGCACAACTCGCAGCGGGTTATGTGATTTATGGCACTCAAACTGCGCTGGCTCTCACTGTTGGAGCAGGTACACAGATTTTCATTCTTGACCGCCGTACCAATCAATATTTACTCGCACATGAGAACGTGCAAATTCCAATGGAGGCCAGAGAATACGCTGTTAACGCCTCAAACCATGATTTCTGGCATGACGCTATTCAAAATTATGTTGATGATTGCATTACCGGTTATGCCGATCACAAACAAAAATTCAATATGCGTTGGGTGGCTTCACTGGTTGCTGAGGCTCACCGGATTTTTGCCAGAGGCGGCGTATTTCTCTACCCCGGTGACAGCCGGAAGGGCTACGAAATGGGTCGGTTACGCCTGGTTTATGAAGCCAATACGATGGCATTTCTGATGGAACAGGCCGGTGGTGCTGCGATTGATGGTACGAACCGAATCCTGGATATCCAACCGGAATATTTACACCAGCGCACCCCACTCATTATGGGGTCAGCAGCCAATGTTGATCAGGTAAAACGCTACCAGAACTTTGAAGAAGGAGGCCGTTACCGTCAGGGAAAGGCGCCGCTATTTGGTTCAAGAGGGATTTTTAGTTCGGGTAGAGGAAATTTCTGATGTCACAAAAACACCCTATTATTTCGGTTACCGGTTCTTCCGGTGCGGGAACAACGACGGTAAAACAAACTTTCAAACATATTTTCAGGCGTGAAAAAATTAACGCTGCCATTATTGAAGGTGATGCTTTTCATCGTTATACCCGTGATGAAATGAAACAGGCAATGACACAAGCCGCAGAATCGGGAAATAATCATTTCAGCCATTTTGGAGAGGAAGCCAATTTATTTAAAGAACTGGAAACCACATTTAAATCATACTCTGAAAAAGGCCAGACAAAATCACGTTATTATATTCATAATGATGAAGAAGCAGAATTACATCATACCCCTTCCGGTGAATTCACCGACTGGTTTAATTTAGGTGCAGATTCCGACCTGTTGCTTTATGAAGGCTTGCATGGCGCAGTGCAAACCAGCGAGGTTGATGTCGCTCAACATGCTGATCTGAAAATTGGTGTAGTGCCGGTAATGAATCTGGAATGGATCCAGAAAATCCATCGTGACAGCGCATCACGCGGTTACAGCCTTAAACAAATCACCGAGACTATCTTACGGCGAATGCCGGACTACCTGGAATATATCTGCCCGCAGTTCTCACTAACGGACATCAATTTCCAGCGTGTACCGACAGTGGATACGTCGAATCCTCCTATTGCCAGCTGGGTACCGACACCCGATGAGTCCATGGTGGTTATCCGCTTTGCTAATCCCAGAGGAATCGACTTTACCTACCTGCTTTCGATGATGGATGGCAGCTTTATGTCAAGGGCAAATTCCATCGTGATCCCCGGCGGCAAAATGGAGCTGGCAATGCAGCTCATTCTCACTCCAATGATCCTGCGTTTGATGGAACGCAAGCACAAGGCGCTTTAATCATGAATCATGCAGGAGTCACCATGAACCGTAATTCTGACACCCACAATCAAATGGCAAACGCCATCCGTTTTTTATCGATGGATGCCATTCAGCAGGCTAACTCCGGCCACCCCGGCATGCCAATGGGAATGGCTGATGTTGCCACCGTCCTGTTCAGTCGTTTTCTGAACTACGATGTGAATGATCCGGACTGGCCAGACCGTGACCGCTTTATCCTCTCTGCCGGTCATGGCTCGATGCTGTTATACAGCCTGTTGTATCTGACCGGCTACCCGGATATGACGCTGGATGAAATTAAAAACTTCCGCCAGTTTGGCGCCAAAACAGCGGGACACCCGGAATATGGGCATGCCAGCGGAATTGAAATGACCACCGGCCCGCTGGGTCAGGGTATTGCCACCGCTGTTGGTATGGCCTTAGCCGAACGCATGCATAATCACCGGTTTGGCAATGACCTGGTCGACCATTACACCTACGTTATTGCAGGCGATGGCTGCCTGATGGAAGGCATTAGCCATGAGGCCATAGATCTGGCCGGACACTTACAGCTGTCCAAACTGATTGTGCTGTGGGATGACAACAGTATTTCCATTGATGGCCCGACCGAGCTAACCACCTCAACCAGTCAGTTAGCAAGGTTCGCAGCCTCCGGCTGGAGCGTTATCAGTGTTGATGGTCACGATGCACCTGCAATTGAGGCGGCATTGTTAACAGCTAAAGCATCAGACAAACCCAGCCTGATTGCCTGTAAAACTATCATAGGATTTGGTGCGCCCAACAAACAGGGCACATCGGCAACCCATGGCGCACCATTGGGTGATGCTGAAATTCAGGCTGCCCGCGAGACACTGAACTGGTCTTATCCTGCATTTGAAGTCCCGGAAACCATCTTACAGAACTGGCGGGCAGCTGCAGCGGAACGCTCAACAGGCAGAACTGTCTGGCAGGATCGTCTGTCTGCTTGTGATGCTGAAACCCGACAGGCCTTTGAAAACTCTTTGACCGGCAAGCCGGAGGAGCAACTGGCCACTGCGGTTGAGCAGCTAAAGTCCGGCTTCAGTAATGAGCGTCCTAAATTAGCCACCCGTCAGTCCTCACAGAAGGTGTTGGATGTATTAATGAAGGCCAGCCCTGAGTTGATTAGTGGTTCCGCCGACCTCAGTGGTTCTAATGGCACCAAAACCAGTACCTACCGCCCGATACAGGCAGGTAGCTTTGGCGGTAACTACATTCACTATGGTGTACGCGAACACGGCATGGCCGCAGCAATGAATGGTATTGCCCTGCATAAAGGTTTTGTCCCCTTTAGCGGAACTTTCCTCGCTTTTGCCGATTACAGCCGGGGTGCCATTCGCCTAGGTGCCCTCATGGGTCAGCGTGTCATCCATGTCATGACCCACGACTCCATTGGCCTGGGTGAAGATGGCCCGACCCACCAGCCGGTTGAACACCTCGCTTCCCTGCGTGCGATGCCGAATTTGCTGGTTTACCGACCCGGTGATGCCGTGGAGGTTGCTGAAGCCTGGCAAAGTGCCATAGCCCAAAACAACTCACCTTCTATTATGTGTCTGTCGCGACAAGGCATGCCTACCCTGCGCACTGAACACCAATCGGAGAACCAACTGGCCAAAGGCGCATACATCTTACAGGGCTACCAAGGGCAGCGTGATATTACCCTGCTTGCCACCGGCTCTGAATTAGCGCTGGCAGTCGAAGCCGCCGAATTACTCGATGAGAAAGGCTTTAAAGCAGTCGTGGTATCCATGCCGTGCTGGGAGCTATTCGAACAGCAAGCTACGGATTACCAGCAACAGGTACTGGGTGATGCCCCGCGTATCGGTATTGAAGCCGCCGCCCAATTTGGCTGGGAACGCTGGCTGGGTGAGCGTGGGCAGTTTATCGGCATGCATGGGTTTGGCAGTTCGGCCCCGGCTGAAGAGCTGTATCAGCACTTTGGAATTACGACGGAAAACATTGTCGCAACTGCGTTGGAGTTATTGCTGTGATCACCGCAACGATCAATGTATCAATCAACTTTCAGCGGAACAGCCTGCCACAGCTGACCTTCCAGGCTCCGCCAATCCACTTACGTTGTAACTCCCATGTAGCTACTACACCCCGCAAGCATGAAAGTCGCTACGCGGACTTTCACAGTAAAGATTTTATGGAGAACACCAATGGCACGCATTACGTTACGCCAGTTACTGGATCATGCCGCTGAGTATGAATACGCCGTTCCGGCCTTCAATATCAATAATATGGAACAGATCATTGCGATTATGGAGGCCGCCAAAAGCTGCGACTCGCCCGTCATCCTGCAGGCCAGCCGTGGTGCACGAGGCTACGCCGGGGACATCATGATCCGCAAACTCGTCGAAGCAGCGGAGGAAATGTACCCGAACATTCCGGTATGCCTGCATCAGGATCACGGCAACGATGAAACCACCTGTTTTTCCGCCATCCAGAATGGTTTCACTTCCGTCATGATGGACGGCTCACTGGAAGCCGATGCCTCCACCCCTGCCAGCTATGAATACAACTGTGACATTACCCGCCGGGTCACCGATATGGCTCACCGGGTGGGTGTATCGGTTGAAGGTGAGCTGGGTTGTCTCGGCTCGCTGGAAACCGGCGAAGGCGAAAAAGAAGATGGTCACGGCTTTGAAGGCAAACTGCAAATGGATCAGCTGCTCACCGATCCGGATCAGGCTATGGATTTCGTCGCCAAAACGCAGGTCGATGCGCTGGCCATTGCCATGGGCACCTCCCACGGCGCGTATAAATTCAGCCGCAAACCGGATGGCGACATCCTGGCGATGAACGTGGTACAGGCGATTCATGAACGCTTACCCGGCGTGCATTTGGTGATGCATGGCTCTTCCAGCGTGCCACAGGAACTACAGGACATGTTCAATGCCAACGGTGGTGAGATGCCACAAACCTTTGGTGTACCGGTGGAAGAAATTCAGCGTGGCATTCAATACGGCGTACGCAAAGTCAATATCGACACTGACTGCCGCTTAGCAATGACTGCGGCTATGCGTGGGGTGGCGCTGGAGAACAAACAACAGTTCGACCCACGCAAATTCCTGCAGCCCGCACTTGATGAAATGCAGAAACTCTGCCTTGACCGCTTTGAGCGTTTCGGCTGTGCGGGCAATGCGGGCAGGATTCAGGT
>JBMZDK010000032.1:0-22874 GCA_049614265.1 Thiolinea sp. | reverse complement strand
GTCGCACGTAAACAGTCTGATTATGAAATCATCTGGACGACAATCATCATTATGGGCTTGTTAGGTCTGTTATTTGATGTATTGATGCGTTGGGTAATCAACAAAACAATCCCATGGCGCGGTAAAGGCTAATACTGGCCTGATCTAACAGCTGGGATAGTGTTAAAAGCCATCCCGAAAAAAGCCCCGGTTAACTTTTGTTACCGGGGCTTTTTTCTTTGTGTGAGGAGTTTTTTTAAGGGTAATGAGGATCGTACTCACAATCCGCAACTCGTCCCGCCGCATGACGCAGCGCAGGTAAATACTGGCGCAATTCGGTCAGTGATTTTCGGGTGGCAGGCGCATGAATTGCCAGTGCCAGGTTTACCTGACCGGTTGGATCGATAACCGGAGCAGAAATAGACACCATGCCCTCGATATATTCACCATTATCCAGACCAAAACCATCACTGACGATTTTTTCCAGTTCAGCCACTAATGCATCTGCGTCAGTAATTGTCTGTGCCGTGTGGGCTTTTAAATGCAAACCATTCAGCAGGCGATTACGCTGTGCCGGTTTCATATAAGCGAGGAACAGTTTCCCTGTGGCAGTACAATGGATAGGCAGTCGTGACCCCACCGGCAGATGAATCCGGTATGGCCAGTTACTCTCGACCCGATCCAGATAGATGATTTCGCCGCCATCCAGCGCGGTCAGGTTACAGGTTTCACCAACCGTTTCAGACAGGGTTTGCAGAATAGCATGGCGGGCGGCGGATAAGGTGGTATTGGATAAGGTTGCCAGCGCCAGTTTGCGTAAGCGGCGTCCTCCCAGAAAGCGTTTACCATCCGGCTCCCGCTGCAAAATACCATCGCTCTCCAGTTGCTGACAGATACGGTGTACCGTAGCCTTTGGCAGGTCGAGCATCTCCGCCAGATAAGCACTGGACACCGGGCGCTCCGCTTCAACAACTTTCTGAGCAATCAGAAAACCACGCATCATTGTTGACTGAGTTGAGTTGTCCTGCGCCATATTGAGGTTCCGGGAAAATAATGCGCTGAATTTATCTCAATAATCGCGGAAAAACCAGATTTTTACATTATCTCAAGCAAAAATGAGATAAATCTTCCCATAATCATGTTTTAGGCGTCTTCTTCTTACTCTGTTTGCGCTTCTTTTTAAACGTTCGCGGTTTGCCCATACCACGCAGACCGTGAAAATCCACCTGCTCAACTTCTGTAATTAATTGCTGCAGGCCCTGTACCATTGGCTGCATGAAATCGCCGTATCGCATCGACTTCTGGCTGATTGCCTCCAACTGTGATTCCCATTGTGCCGTCATATCCGGTGCCCCCACATTATCCGGCAAACTGGTAATCAACTGGCGTCCGGTTTCCGTCGCCCGGATTTCTTTACCTTTACGCATCAGGAACTCGCGCTTAAACAGCAATTCGATAATTCCGGCACGGGTAGCTTCAGTCCCCAGACCATCCGTTTCCCGCAGTACCTTTTTAATGGCCGGGTCGCTGACAAAGCGTGCAATCCCGGTCATTGCACCAAGCAGAGTAGCATCAGAAAAGTGCCGGGGCGGTGTTGTCTGTTTTTCTTTCAACTCAGCATCAGTGCAGTGAACGCCATCACCTTTTTTCACATCCGGCAGTTTGTTGAGTGCAAAACCTTCATTATCGGTCTCCGCTTTATCCTCGGTCTTATTGGCTGCAGCTTTTGTTTGTGCAGATTTCGCTGTCGGAAATAATACTTTCCATCCCTGAGCCAGAATATCTTTCTGTCGCGCAATAAACAGACCACCCGCTACTTCAGTATCAATCTGCTTATCCAGGTATTCAAACGGCGGGTAGAACTGTGCCAGGTATTGCCGGGCAACCAGCTCATAAATATTGGCTTCAGTCGCAGATAACCGATTGCCCTCCATAGCTTTGCGTGTCGGAATGATTGCATGGTGCGCACTCACCTTTTTATCATTCCACGCTTTGGTTTTGATCGTCGTGTCTGCATCGGATACCGCCGTCTGTAAGGCTTCACAGGTCTTAGCAATAGCAGTCACTACTGCATTGGCTTCGACATAATGTTCTTCCGGCAGATAACGGCAGTCTGAACGTGGATAGGTAATTAATTTATGGCGTTCATATAAATTCTGACAGGTATCCAGCACCTGTTTTGCATTCAGGCCAAAACGCCGTGCCGCATCAATCTGGAGTGCTGACAAATTATAGGGTAATGGCGGTGGCTGCTGTTTTTTCTTCTGCTCAACTTTGAGAATAGTGCCATCCTGGTTCTTGATCCGGGAAACGACATTCTCCGCCAATTGCTTAGACAGCACCCGCCCTTCATCATCCATATAATCTTCACAGGCTTTACTCGGCTTCCATTTAGCCCGATAGCTTTCTCCTGCAGTGGTCTGCAGAACCGCAAACACTTCATAAAACGGTTTGGAAACAAAATTCTCAATCTCCAGATCCCGTTTCACCACCAGCCCCAGCAACGGAGTCTGCACCCGCCCAATTGACAGCACTCCACTATAACCGGACTGTTGCCCTTTCAGCGTGCACAAACGGGTCATATTAATGCCATAAAGCCAATCGGCCCGCGCCCTGGCTAAGGCTGATGTCGCCAATGGTATAAACTCGCTATTACTGCGTAATTTATTCAGCGCTTTTTTAACGGCCTCCGGATTCAGGTCACTAATCAAACAACGTTGCGTCGCCTGCACTTTGGTTTTGGGAACTTTGCAGTGATTAATCACTTCATCAATAAGAATCTGCCCTTCCCGATCAGGGTCACCGACATTCACCAGTACATCGGCTTCCTTAATCAGTTTTTTCAGCACAGTGAACTGTTTACGGGTATTAGCTTTGACAACCAGTTTCCATTGTTCCGGCACAATAGGCAGATGATCACGTGACCACTTTTTAAAAGCAGGGTCATAAGTTTCCGGTTCGGCCTGTTCCAGCAAATGGCCGATGCACCAACTCACCACATCACCATTGCCCAGCCTGATAAAGCCATCACCCCTGCTGTGTGGCCTTGGCAGAACATCCGCTAACGCACGGCCAAGACTGGGCTTTTCTGCAATGTAAAGAATCATTGCGTTTTATCTTAAGACGCTGACCACAATTCAGGAAACACCCGGTCATCCAGCGGCGGCTCACCCGGCTCAACCGCCACATCCTTTTGGGTAACCGTCGGATCAGCCCCGGCATGCGGGTGCCAGACAGTATCATCACCCAGCCAGCGGGTGGAAAATGCGACCCGGCGTTGCGTGGAAGAATCATTGCCGGATGAGCCGTGTAAACCCCAGGCAGAGAAAATCAGCGCATCACCTGCCGCCATTTCATAGCTGACAATATCAAACTGGTCACGATTAGCATTAATATCCGGCACCTCATCACCGGCACCCTGCTCTATCCAGCTGGCATTGTCATCATTCTGTGCATTAAATGCTTTTGGCATGTAATATTTGCCATCTAAATGTGAGCCACGGACAAATTCCAGTGTGCTGGTAGCGGCATCGCATGGCGTCAACGCCACCCAAACTGAACAAATCTGCCTGCCCAGAAATGGCCAGTACGGAACATCCTGATGCCAGGGCGTACCTACCGGAGTCCCGGGTTGCTTTACTAACAGATGATCAAAATAGAATCTGGCACTTTTGCTGGACATCGCCTGTGCAGCCAGCCCGGCACAACCAGACTCCCGGATAAAAGCATTAATTTCTGTATTTTGCTGCCAAAGATAACGATCGGAAAAGTTACGGTTCTGTGCCGCCTGTGGGTTACCATCGTTTGCCCAAACGCCGGGATTAACCAATTGCTGATCCGCCACAGCTAACAGGCGCTTCACCCATTGCTGATCAATTGCATCGCGCACCACAATAACACCATCGCTGGCAAAATCCTGAATTTGCTGAGTTGATAGACTGCGTGCCATACCCGTTCCTTATTGCGCTGTTGCCAACATTATTCCATTATCATCAGAGCAGTGAAAGCTTTGCAACGATGTCTATAGAGAAAGGCTTGCATCAGCCTGAAATCACATTAAGCTATGAAGATTATTTATTCAGGCACTGGTTTCCGGATAAGCAGAAGCTGTTCAGCCTCCCGGGCAACAGTAAAGAAAAAGCCAGCTGATATTGAAAAAAACATAAGGAGAGAAAGTGAATATTACAGTGAATGAAGGTAATAATTGTGCAGCAGTCCTGTTGGAAGGCCGGCTGGATAGTAATACCTCAGAAACGCTGGCACAGCAATTGACCGACACACTGGACAGTGGTCAGCACCGGGTTGTTGTTAATTTCAGTCAACTGGCCTATATCTCCAGTGCCGGTTTACGTGTGCTGTTAATGGCGGCCAAGCGGGTTAAAACGGAAAGCGGCTCACTGATTTTATGTGGTATGCAGGAGCATATCCGTGAAGTATTTGAAATTAGTGGTTTCCTGCAAATCCTGACCGTCACCGACACCCAACAGCAGGCTGAGGCAATGATCAACTCTGCGGCGGCCTGATATGCACCTGCCACAAGATGTCATGCAGTTACTCACACTGCGGCAAAAAGCCACCGGCGAATCCATAGAAAATCTGGTTGCACAACTGGTGCGTCAGGAATTTACTGATAAGCCTGAACAACAGGCTCTTTATGTAAGTGCGCCGGTCAATGCACTGATTGAGGGTATCTATCAGGAAAACACCACTATTCACGATGTTCTGCAACACGGTGATTTTGGCCTTGGCACTTTTAACCACTTAGATGGTGAAATGGTGGCTCTGGATGGTAAAGTTTTCCAGCTGAAAGCGGATGGTAAAGCCTATGAAGTCAGTTCAGATACCCGGACGCCTTATGCCTGTGTGAACTTCTTTACACCGGATAGCGAGGAAATGATTGAACAGGAGTTGAGTTTTAGTGACTTGACTGAGTTACTGGAACGCATGCTCCCTTCACCCAATATGATTTATGCCATTCGCATCGAAGGGGACTTTAACTATATCAAAGTACGTTCGGTGCCACGTCAGGAAAATTATCATCCGCTGGTGGAAGTTGCACGCGAGCAGCTGGAATATGAACATCACAATGTGTCAGGCTCTATGGCGGGCTACTGGACACCCACTTTTATGGAAGCACTGACAGTGCCGGGTTACCACCTGCATTTTCTGTCACAAAACCGGCAATACGGTGGCCACCTGCTGGCATGCCAAACAAAAAATATTCGTATTGCGATCCAACACCTGCCTAAACTTGAAGTTGGCCTCCCGGTGTCTCTGGACTACCTCACAGCTGAGTTTACCCGCGATTTAACCGCTGACCTGGAAGAAGCGGAACTGGAAAAGGGTAGCTGAAACAGCCAGCCTGATTCTAAGCGAGATTCTATTAATCTTGTACGGCTTGCCAAGGCTCAATGAAAGTAGTGCAGCGTCGTCAACAACATCAATAATAATACCACTGGCCAATAAAGCAGTTTGGCAATCAAATTATCATTCTTATATAAGCGATAATCATTATTCGTTGATGTAAAATGATACGTATTCAAAGATACCAGCAAAATCATGATATAAGCAATGAAATAGAATGATTCAATATAGACTAGTCCCGCACCGGCAAATTGCTGGCGAATATTTGCATGCGTAAGAGTCACAACAAAGAACAAAGCAACGGTTGATCCAATTGCTCCACTGGTTGATGAGCCAAAAATATCTTTGCGTTTATCACTCCTGGTTATCATCATTAAAATAGAGAACAACATGGCAAGAATAATAAACAAGGGAACCAGATAAATAACGAATGCGTTAACAAATTTCCGCCCAACGACTATATTATAATACAGCTCCAGATTATTGGTTCCAGGCTGATAATCAGAGCCAAAATTTGTATCGTACTCAATATTATTATAGTCGAAGTAGGTTTCAAATATTTTCCATTGACCCATAACAGTATTCTGATCCATTCCGAAAGCAATTCCCTGATCGACTGATGCATAGGACTCCAGATCCGGAACAAAACGGATAGAACGACTCCAGTCTTTAGACCAGAGCCGCAACCAAACGGTTTTCCGGTCTAACGGAAATTTTCTGTAATCAAATGATTGGCGCACCGTTACTTCAAAGTACCAGCCTTTCAACAGATAGTTATCATGTTGCTCTGTGTAAGCTTCCTTAATAATCGCGTTGGTAGTTTCTACCCCTTCGGGGAAGATAAAACCCTGTTTAAGGGAGTCCGGAAAATCCAGTGGATATTTATGCCAGATGTATCCGGTAAGATTAACATCACTCGAGTTAATAAATTTGATTGATTGCGTAAAAAAGCCTACAGGAACAATATATTTTTCTTCATCTTTGTGATCTTGTTGGCTTTTCTCAATATAGCTATCAATTTCATTCTGATTGGTTATTTGTCGCGGGGAGTTGGAATAAGCATTTATTTCATGCAGCCACAGGCTTCCAATAACAGTTGAAAGAACGACACACAATAGTATAGAGACAATCCAGGGTTTGGTCATATTGACTTTCATCAGGTTTTGTTGATTTCATACGGGCACACCGAAGTTGGAAATAATTCAGCGCATCCATATCAATTAGTTATATTGAATCTCAATATTCCACCGATAAATTATCACGGCAAGTGGAAATTAAAATTTATTCCGAAGAAGTTGCTTTCCTACATAAACCCGGAAGTTTACAGGAAGTCAAGGTAATGTAGTTTTAGATAAAATAGCGGGAAAGATTATATATGATTATTTTTCAGCCATCAATATATCTTTTGACAAGGAGTTTTTGCCGAGGTATCTGCAGAGAACAAAGGGGCAATTTTGTTCTCACATTTGTTGTGGCCAGTACGTCGTTACGCCCTGTTAGAATACAGGGCATAACGGCTTTCAAACATTACTGACTCAAACTGCCACCTGCAATAAAGTTGCTGACAAACTCATCATTAGCAGGGTGCAACAGAATATTCCCCAGCAGGATATTCGCGTCATTACCCGGCCCCATAAACAGCGTCACACCATCCAGATTGAGATCTGTATCGTGGTAACCGGCGAGTTGGTAACTGCTGTTAAAACCAATATTTTCAGTAGCTGTCAGCACCTTGCTCAGAATGGGGTTCAGATCACTGCCGGTTCCGCTTAGAATCAATCGATGATCCTGGGTAATATCACCACTCCAGAGCAGAGCAATATCTGCACTGTCATCATTAGCTGCTACCAGCAGACGGGCGGATTCACCCTGCATCAGCAATTCAGGGTCACTGAAATCAACCAAATTATCAGCACCAGCCGCAATACTTATAGCTGAAGCAGTCATCACCCCAAGATGGTTACGATGCCGTAAACTCAGATAATAGCTGCCACCAGCCAATGTTGGGAAATACAAGTCTGCATTGCCTGTTCCGGCATCAACAAGATCACCATCACGTTGTAGTGTAACAGCACGCTGTGTAATGATTTGTTGCGGATCACTGGCCGCCCGTAGCTCCAGCAGCACCCAATCGACAATGGCGTTATTACCTTCAACCAACGCCAGATCTATATTGACCTGCTCATCACCCTGGTGATTGAACGGTTCACGCTGGTAAGGCTGAGTAACCGGCAACAGGCCAATGCTACGCAAATGATCCGTCATCAGACCGCTGCCTGGGTCATAAGCGCCTTGTAAAAACGCCCGCGCCTGCAGAGTGATCCCATTGCTATCCGGATCATCCTCCACGGTAATCATCAGAGTTTTACTGTCAGAATAGCCCTTGCTATCCATAACCCGGACGCTTACTTCATAGCGATTATCTCTGTTGCGATCAGCCGGACTGCCATAATCAGGTGCCGTTTTAAAGCGTAACTCACCGGTAACGGGATCCAGCCGGAAGTGTGTTGAATCCTCGCCACCACTGATACGATAGAATAAGCCTTCGCCTTCAGTATCACCCGTATCCGGGTCATGGGTTTCCAGATCAATAACCACCACGTCCTGCCGCTCCTGATAGCTAACGGCAACACCATTGGTGATACGTGGCTTTTCATTCACATTCTGCACAGTAATCGTCACCGGCTTGGTTACCTGATTGCCGTCAGCATCCGTTGCGGTAATCAACAGGTCATAACTATTATCGCCGTCACTGTCGTTAGGTGCCTCATAGTTTCCTGAACCGGGCGCTGACGCCGGAGGTGCAATATAAGGTGGCGCAGCACGGGTGGACGATACGGCATCAAGATTTCGTGTGCCAATCACTGAACCATCTTCCCCGACAAATTCAATGGTCAGGCAATCAAATATAGCACCCGGTGGTTTTGGCTTGATAATGAACTGGTCAGCATCCGCTCCCCCACTAATAACATAAGTCACAGGATTACCATCCGCATCTTTAGCCTCCAGATAACTGACTTCAGTGGAGTTCTCATCTACGGTTATTGTTGGCAGCGGCGCATCGGGATCGGCCAGCAAGTCAGTACAAACCGATAGCTTACCGTTCTTTATCGCTGAAAATTCTGAGGTTGCTCCCAGAGCATCAGCCGCTTTCTTTTCAATCAGCGTCACAGCGATATTTGCATCAACCGGTACGGCCTGATTAGCATTAATGCTTCCCTTGAAGTTTTCCGACCCGTTGCCCGAAGACTGGATATCGACGTAACCGAGGTAACTTTCGCCTTCACCATGTCCGGACGGGTCAATAGCCGTGTTACTGAAAAACTCAATACGGTATCCCTGTACATTAGCGGGAACCTCTATATCAAAGTCATAGGCTACCACCCTGCTTCCGTTACTGCTGACAGTAGAACCTGCCGCCACTTCCGGGTAATTGAGCCAGGCGTCACTATTACTATTTGCTGTCACACCATCCAGACCAAGATCAATACCCAAACCACCATTAAAGCTCAGGCTATTTTGACTGAAGGTATTGTCGGGATCGCCGTCATTAGCAATACCTGCCCACTGATTATCATTAATCTGACTGGCAATAATACGGTTGTTTTGAGCACCATTTTCCAGCATGACTCCGAACTGACCGTTATTGCTGATACGCAGCTGTTCAATATTCACGCCATCGCCCCCGGAACGACCGGTAGCATGAATAATCACCCCGCTGCCACCAAAGTTTTCAATCGCCAGCTCACGCAGTACGGCATCAGCAGCATTTTCACCAAAGTAAATGCCATTAACGAACCCGCTGCCATCACCCCGCAGAATAATCGAACCATTACCTATATTTGCTGCCTGTACACGGCCATCAATAATGGTATCGGACTGTTCAATATTCAGTTCAGTCGTCAGGTTAATAACAGCCTCACCCGCCACCAATGCTGTCAGCGGAATCATAAATACGGAAACAGTGTCGCCGCTTTGATAATCACCGTTAACAGGCGCCGGTAAATTTTGCTGAATACTATTGCTTTTCAGCACATTGCTATTGAGAACAAACTGACGCAATGATCCCTGCCCGGCATCATTAGTATTCACGATAGTATTGAAATTAAAGCCAAAGTTAGCATTCTTTACACTGGAACCCGTCAGGGTAATAGCCTGGATTGACTGTACCTGTTGCCCCAGCAATGGCCCGGCGTTGAAGATAAAGCTATTAGTATCCAATACCGATGTCCCGGCGTTAGCCGGTGCATCACTAACTGCCGGATTCCGGCCGCCAATTTCACTACTGACACTTATCGTCCCATTGCTGCGATAAGTCATTACCGGCATTTCGGAACCATTGGAACCGGGGCGACTGGAACTCACGGAGCTGTTAACTACACGTACGTAATAAGCAGCATCCGGTAGGTTCGGCAGTTTATAGCTACCATCGACTCCGGTACTAACCGCCCCCACATAGGCACCGTTTTCATCATAAACTTCTACAGATGCTCCCGGTAAACCGACGGTTCCGGCACTGCCAAAGGGCCTGCCATTACCGCCGCCATAATAACGGTCTTCAAAGACAGTGCCGGAAATACCGCTGCTGCACACTGCTGTACCCTCAACCAGTTCCTCAATTTGTTCGGCAGTCAGCTCAAAACCCTCAGTTACCGGAATATAGAGGCGTGGGGTGGCTTGTGAGCCTTCCGGATCGGCAGGATTATTATCAATCGCACCAATATAGGTTCCGCCAACCGAGGCGATAGCAGCAGAAGCTGAAATATCTTCAGCGGCCGGATTGAAACTTACGACAGAAAAGGTGACGCCCTCAGCTTTCAGCTGATTGTAAACGGTGAAATCTGAACCATCATCCGGCTCAGCACCTGAACCGGCAGGATCAATCAGCATCGAAATGTCATCCGGCGTACTGTCAAAATAACGATCCGCATCAGTCATCAGTACAATTTGCAGAGGCGATGCCAGATTCCGCGAAGTCTCTTTTAACGGGCTGATAATATAACTGGATTGAGTGCTGCTATCCCCATCCAGAGCATAACGCATTTGCTGAATGGCTCCGGCCAGGTGATCAGCATTCCAGGCTGAGTTATAAGCACCACCGTTAGCAAACTGACGTACCGGTGCAATCATTGCCGTTGAGGAAAAATCCCGCTCCAGATAAACATACTGTCCACCGCTGACCAACGTATCGCTTGGCCCGCCAAAGTGAGCAATCGCAATACGGTTTGCCGGGTTATCGGCTAATAACTGCGTACCAACCTGCTGCACCGTTTGACGGAAATCATCATATTCACTGGTGGTGATCGAACCGGAATTATCAACAATAAACAATATATCCGTAGCGCCGGTTGCCGAGCAACTTCCAGAACCAATGGGAGGTGGCCCGCCAATCGCTTTCACCACCGGCGAGAATTCCGAGGTACCGGCAGTAGCCAGTGTTGACGTCGCCGTCAGAGTGTCACCGATCGCCAGCTCAGCAGGTACCGGAACAGAGAACTGGAACGCCAGCAGGCCAGTATGATTATTACCATCACTGCCGGGTACGGAACAGCCGCCGCTATCAATATCCGCGACACTGCCTTCTACCAGACTGCCCAGATAAATCTGCCCTTCACCATAATCCGTCGCTAAACCAAAACGATTCGCTCCGGGACTGGCGGCACCACCGGCACTGACATCCGCCTCAAAAAACTCAATCACAGAACCTGCCGGTGCGCAGCCACGCAAAGTGGCATTACCGCCATTAATAATCACCTGCTGCAGAACCGGGAAGTTCAGCAGATTATTCGGCCCGGTGTCAGTATCTCCCGCATCATTCAGGCTAATACCATTCATTGCCAGATCAATGCCCAACCCGGTATTGGCATAAATATTATTACGCTGCAGACTGTTATTCACCGCGCTATTTTCCCGCACAGCTACCCCCATGACCTGGTTATAGGCGATGGTGTTTTCTGCTATCTCATTGCCCTGCGCACTGAGAACCTCAATACCGTTCGAGCCATTGCCCAAAGCAGCATTACGAGCAGCATTCGTGCCAATGGTATTACCCTGTACCTGGTTCAGGGCGGTTGTGCTGTCACGTAGCCAGATTCCCTGCATGGCATTAGCAGAAATCAGATTGCCAACACCGACCGCCAGGCCGCCAATCTGGTTAGCTTCACTATCGCGCAACGTAATACCCGTACCGGCATTGCCCAGGCCGGCATTACCGCTGGCATCAGTACCGATCATATTACCGTGGATGGTATTATCATCAGAACCCTCCAACATAATGCCATCAAGGTCATTGCCCGAAATCAGATTGCCTGCGCCGGTACCTGAGCCACCCAGTGCATTTTCTGTGGCACCTGTGAGTTTAATGCCAAAGTTATGATTTCCGCGCTTTTGATTGCCAGTGCTGTTGGTGCCAATATAATTACCCTCAATGGCATTGTCGCTCACATTGAATAGCAGAATGCCGTTATAGCCACTATCAGCAATAACATTGCGTGCTGCTGTCGCTACACCACCAATCTGATTACCGGAAGCACGGATATATAAACCGTGGTTGGCGTTCCCCATCGCCGTCTGACCATCACTGCCAAGGCCAATGAAATTCCCCTGAATCAGGTTGAAGCCGGTGCCGTCAATACGGATGCCGCTATCCTGATTACCGGAAATAATATTACCGTCTGTTTCACCTGTACCGCCAATGGTATTGGAACCGCTGTTATCAGCAATCTCAATACCGTGGTCATCATTACCAAGTGCCAGCAGGCCGCTGCTGTCAGTGCCGATATAACTGCCAACAATGGTATGATTTGATGAATCACGCAGTTCAATGCCACTGAGCTGGAAGCGATTCACAATCAAGGCCCTCACTGTGCTGCCATCACTACCGGAATCAAAGAACAAACCTTCCACACTACCGGCATTACTCCCATCAATTTCAATCACAGGTTTAGTGCTATAGCCGGGCTGGGTGTCACCGGCTATCACCAGAGCTTCCGTGATGAACGGCAGGCGGCTGGCAGGCTGAATTGACCAGTAATCATCGCTGTTACCGCTAATACCATCCGGGTTGGTGTAACCATTTTCCGTCGCCGGGATATTGAACGAGATGGTGTCGGTGCCGGGTGTGGCGTTAGCACATTCGATGGCATCGCGTAAGGAGCCAGTATTGTTGTCGGTATTATCAGTGTCAGCAGTGGTTGTGACGATTAGTGAACAACCTGATTCATATACACCTGACATCTCAGACGTATTGTAGATACCTTCATCAATAAAACTGGTGGTGGCCGTCACATTATTAATATCAGACGGCACTGCTGCCAGTGTCAGTGGCATTGGTGTCGTAACAACACCGTCGCTTACAGTCACCACCACATATCCAAGGTAAACCTGACCCTCACCATGACCACTGGCATCAAGCCCCCCCGGATTATCGTATAGCTGGATGGCGTAGTCGTAATCAGATTCGACATCCAGTTCCAGACTGATTTCAAGATTAGTGCCGTTCTGCACCAGGTCAGTCAAAACCGGGAAGTTGAGCAGATCACTGGGGCCGGTGTCGCTATCTCCTGCATCATTCGGAGTTACGCCATCATCATTCAGGTCGATACCCAAACCACCATTGTTATAAAGCGTGGTCTGATAAACCGTAGCAGAGATATTGTCGCCAACAACTGAGACCCCATCACCGTTGTTATATGCAATTTTATCTGCACGGCTTGAGCTGCTGTAGTTTCCACCATCATTCACTTCGAGACGGATACCGTGGCTGCCATTACCGGCTGCAGTCACACCATCAGCCAGCAGGCCATAATACGTGTGATTACTGAAGACCTCAGCATTAAGGGCAAAAATACCTGCCCCGCTGTTTGCGGCAATAATATTGTTAGGTGTCGGGGCATTATCACCAATAGAAACATATTCTGCGCCTGTCGTACCGTCGAGATGAATACCATCACCACCATTACCTTTTGCAGTATCCCCGGCAGCATTGACGCCAATATGGGAACATTGGATACGGGCTTCGCCATTTTTCAGGTAAATACCGTGATTGGCAAAATTAACGATGGAAATTCCGTAGAACCGCAAGAGGTTGTCCGGTGCCAGTGTCATACCATTTGCACCGGCTCCGGCACTGCTTCCGTCCAGTTCAACACGAAGCGTTTTGTCTGTATCACAACTTGCTCCGGATTGCGTAAGCGCATTGAACACCAGACGCTCACTGGTAAGATCAGGCAGAGGAGCAACAGGAGTAATAATTGCCACTCCGGCAGTGGTCAAATCCAAAGTGCTATATTCATCTGTACCCGGATAAGCCGTCCCATCCGCAATCATGAAAATCGAGTTTTCATACCGCTGGGTTTGCCCCACCTGTTGCAGGTTGGTTTCACCCGTGAGCAAATTACTATTCAGGATAAACTGGCGTAATGAACCCTGACCGCTATCATTGGTGTTAACAATAGTGCTGAAATTAAAACCAAAAGCGGTGCCGGTGATATTGCCACCGGAAACCGTTACCGGCTGAACGGACTGTGCCTGTCCGCCATCCAGCGAACCGCCGCTAAACACGAAAGTGGTTGTATTCAGTGTTGAAGGGTTGCCACTATTGTAAGCGCCACTGTCTGCGACTGCCGGGTTACGCCCCCCTACTTCACCGGTTACCGCCGTTGTACCGTCGGTGCGGTAAGTCTGGATACTCAATTCAGAACCATCGGCACCACTGCGGTTTGAACCTACCGTACTGCTCACAACACGGATATAGTAGGTGCCATCCACAACGGGTGGGAAGCTATAAGTGCCATCTGCGCCTGTCGTTGTGCTGGTGATGAAATTACCGCTGTTATTGTACAGTTCAAGCGTTGCGCCATTAATACCAGTCGTTCCCGGTGCAGTGCTATCTCTTCCGGCACCACCACCATAATTCGGATCCTCGAAGACGGTACCGCTAACACTGTGACCTGTGACAGAAGAACAGTCAGCCTGTGATGCCTGAATAATAGAAATAATTTTGTCATCAAAGGTTGAATACTGCGTATTGAGCATCAGATCCGCACTGGCATAGTTTGAAGCATCAGCAGACAAAAAGCTTGATGCCGGGCCATCAGTCATCGGTTGCAGATAAGTAGTCGTTGCCTGTGAGGTAATTCCAACCCCGTAAATATGGGTACCATTACCTTTAAGAAGGTTCCCTTTGGCTTTAATGGATTCAATGGCATTGGCTTCATTTTCCACCTCAATCGTAGAGTCCCGGTTTGCATTGCCGTCGGTAATAAAAAATACAGCATCAACCGGCGCCAGGTTATCAATTGCCGTCTGCAAAGCAATGGCATAATCCGTTAAATCACCTACATCACTATTATGGTAATTAGCTAAAGCCGGATTAAAGGTAGTTGTCAGATTTGTTGTATTCACCGGAGTCATTGGCGCTCTGACAGTAGCTGAACTGGCAAACTCAACAATGCCTGCACGGTAATTGCCACCGTTGAAGCCTGCAAGGGAATCAAGGATGTTCGACATTCCGGTGGTAACACTGCTGATATCTGCGCCACTGACGGATTCAGAAGCATCAACAATAAAGGCGATATCCAGTGAACAGCTATTGGGTAAATCAGGATTCGGAACCAGATTCGTTGTTACAGCACTGGCCCCGCCATTACAGGCAACCGCTTCCACATCACCCGTACCCGGGAACGGCCCGGCAGCGCGGACAATACTACCGGTGGAGCCATTGACCTGCCAAATATAGCGGTCATTAGATGGCCCGTTATCAGACTCGGTGTAAAATAGCCCGTCATCGGCAAATTCAAGTGCTTCACCATCCACCTCGAAAGGATCAAACAGCACACCGGCACCCACAACGCCGTTTGCCGGATTCAGAGGATAAACACCACGGAGCGATGAGGTGTCGCTGGTAATCCAGAATTGTTTGGTATTCGGGTCAATGGCCAGCCCGCCGGTATCTTTACCGTAATCCACCGAACCATCGATATAGCTTCCGGTCAGCGGCCCGACAGCAGTAATGAGAGAGCCGTCATCAGGATCAATGCGCACTAAATACCGGTCATTCCGGCGTGGAACCACATAGTTTTCAACAATTAACCAGAGTTCTTCCTGCTTGCTGACCGGGTCGATATAGAATGCACTGCCTTCAACATGCGTTCCCCCTGTTCCAAGATTAGCGGTAAAGCTGCGAACGTCAGCACCGGTGGCGGCATTCATAACATAAGTGGTTGTGCCGTCCCACATATACAACTCATTAGTGGATGGCCGCCAGGTCAGGCCTTCACCATCATTAGCCCGTGCGGTAGGAATCAGTGTCGGTGGCTGAGGGTTGTTAATATCAGGCAGGAAGCGGTAGATATTAGCCGTATCATCATCAATTGCCCAACAGACCGGTATACCGCCGTTTCCGGCAGTATCGAAACCGAAGTCCTGGTTTGTGGTGGTAGCGTTTGCAGCCACTGTTACACCAATGAGCGGGTTATCTGTTCCCGGCGTGGCCCCAACCGGTAAATCCGGGTCAGTTGTATCAACCATCAGACGGTAAGTCAGACTGGTATCCAGGTTGCTGAAGTCATAACTACCGCTGGCTGCTGTACTGGTCGTAGTTATTGTCGAACCGTTCGCATCATTAAGCAGGTTAACGGTAATTGCATTGAGGCCAGGCTCACTGCCAACGTCATAGCTATTATTACTATTCGTATCGCTGTAAACCGTACCGCTGATACTCCCTTTCACGGGGCAACTCAAACCAGCGGCATAGATAGCAGGAACAACCATGTCCTGGCGGCTATTATCAGTCATATTCCACAGCCAGAATATATCCTGCTCCGTAGTGTATGCTGGCTCGCCGTTTAAACCGTCAACACGATCAACAACTTTTTTGAGCAAGGCTTTTAGTGCCACCTCTTCTGAGGCAGTGTAGTTATCATTGTCATCAATCAGATTGCTGCTCAGGGCATCAATATCCTCGTTGTAGTGCGTGTAGTACCAAACCATATACCGCATCAGACCATCTAAATTCTGCTGTTCCCCCCATCCCGAGGCGTTGAATTCAGCCGCTAATGCAAAAATAATATCCGGGTCAGTCATCGCTGAGAAACCACGGGCTATCTTGCTACGCTGTGTGGGTGTTAATCCCTGCCGGTCAAGTGCATTGACCTCGTAGACGTCATTGGCCAGCGGATCAGGTTCCGAGCGTTCGGCACAGTAACCCGTAACTTTCTGTCCTGAAAACTCAAAGTCGTAGCCACTTGAATGACTGTTTGCAACAAATTCGTTGGAAACACCTGACATGCCTGTGCTGAGGCAACCTTCAGCGACGCTATTAACGAAACCAAACCCAAGATCAGTGCTATTAGTAATCGCTGCTGATGTAGTGTGGGTGATTTTCCAGTAATTACCCGATTCTGCGGCGTCGGAGTCTAAGGCCGTATTAGCGCCAGCCTGCAATGAGGTAAGCGCCCAGTTGGTTAAAGGTTCACGGTTCTCCGGTTTTCTGATGCGTATTTCATAATTGGTACTGCCCTGTAAACCATCGGCAGCAGTAAATGCGAATTCACCGGCGGTATTCGTTGTTTTTGTTGCAACAACGGTATTAGCGACAACATCAAAGAGTTCAACCGCTGCATGTTCAATGCCGGAGCCTGCACCATCGTTTTGGATACCGTCACCATCAGCATCAAACCAGGCATTACCTCCTAACACATGACTTGCGACCGGCGAAGTGCCACGACAGGATGCACCATCGTTGAATGAAACATTGGGTGCAGTGGACAATACGGTCATATTACCGGTGCCGCTTCCATTTACACCAAAATCCACCTGGTAGAATGTACCGGGGTTATTTTTATAGATGTAAACATTGCCCTGGTTGTCGGTATAAGCCGCACCATAAGAAGCCGGGGGCGCATTACTACCGATGGTACTCACCGTCCAGGTCGCCGGGTCAATCATGAACTTCTCGCCCTGATCACCGATACCATAAATTTTGTTATCAACTTTGTTATAGGCAAAGTCACTCAACCAGATCGACTGGCTCAGGTTAATGGTTTCCACCAGTGAAGGTGGACTGGTAGTCACATCGATTTTATAAAGTTCAGGATGTGTTGTGACCTGATGGATATACAGATAACCATCAGGGAATACATCACCTGAATCATAGGTCTGCCAGATATTAGACGGTACCGGCAAGCCACTTACCGCCCCCAGATCAACAATGCTGCCATCCGCGCCAAGGCGTAATACATTGCTACCGGACTGTTGAATGGCATAAATATAATCATCCTGCTCACGATACCCCATAGCATTGAAGCTGAAGCCGTGTGCTGTATTGCCGATTGTGTTCAGAGCAAACGGAGAGGAGGCGGTGTTGACTGAATAGAACTGGGCCGGGTTGTTTTCGGCAGCAGAACTGGCGATGTAAATATTAGCATCACAGGTAAACGGAGGTTGAGTAGTTGAGGGAATAACGTTGATAGCGTAGTCCTCAACCTCACCGTCACTGGCAGCGCCATTGGCTTCCAGTCCAATATCGGTAGACCAGCGGAAACGGGCGAAAGTCTGTCCGGCAACAGCATTCACAGGTACAGTAAGCGGTATATTAATGGTTCCGGCTGAACCGCTGGCCAACTGCAAGTCAGCTGCAATCTGTTCGCCATTGTCCGCAAAATCACCATCTGCATTCCAGTCAATCCAGCCCTGCAGATAAGCATTGGCTCCGCTGACATTGACAGCAATGGTTGCGGGTTGCCCCGGTTTCAGCACCGGAATAGTGACACCGTCATCTAAATCATCATCGGTCGCATTACCGTTATCATCACTGCCTTCCTTAAAGCCGTTAATATCTTCACTGACGCCGGTGCCAAGGAAGATAGCCGGGTTATAAATATGCGCAGGGCCATTTGAAGTTCGTAAGGTCTGGTAAGTATCCGGCGCATCTCCCCAGTCGGCGAAAATCGACGGGATAACCGGACAGTTGAAGCCGTCGTTGGTGCCAATAGTTGCAACATTGGCGATCAATACAGCTCGGGGGGCGGCGGTGTCATAATCCACAATCTGATAGATAGCATCATCAGCATTGTTGTGACCGTATATGCGTCCCTGTATATCGATCCACAGCGCCCCGAAGGTACCGGTCAATGCCAGAGGGCCGGTCAGATTTTTCTGGCTGCGGGTACCGGCTGTCAAATCCCAGGTAGTCAGGACACCTGAACCGACCTGATAAAGTTTGTCTGCAAAATAAATGTAGTCACCACCTGAAGTGCCACCGCTGCCGGGGAAGTTGAGCAGCGTTGCCACCCGCGTTGTGACATTAATCCGGTAGATATTGCCGCTGCCATCTGCTGTTCCTGTCCACAGATTTCCTGATGCATCCATATCACCCGCAGTTTCATCATCAATGGCCGCACCGGTAATTGCACCGGCTTCCTCAGTTACACCGTTGGCGCCAATGCGAATCAACATGCCGTTTTTAATCGCATAGGCATAATGATCCAGACGGTTATAACCAACGCCATTCGGGTAAACATTGGCGTTATCATCATTGACAACCACATAGTCACCATTATCAAAATCCAACCGCCGCAGCGCATTATTGGTATGGCTCTGATACAGCGTTGTGTCACAGCTTAATGGCGTCAGGGAGGAAACCCCAGGCTCAATGGTCAGCGGATAATCTTCAACCTCACCATCACTGGCTGCCGTTTCAGCATCAGCAGCAGCCAGCGTATCAGTCGTCAAACGGAAGCGGACAAAAGTGTCACCAGCTACATTATTGTTAAGACCGCCCCAGGATAAATAAGCCGTTGCATTATTGGCTCCGGCAGCAATGACTGTACTGGTGTGTTCATCTGCAGCGAAACGGCCATTGTGGTCAAAATCGATCCAGCCATGCAATGTTGCATTCTGCGCACTGTTATTGGTGACCGCGACATTTACCCCATAGCTGCTGCTGGTTGCCAGCAACACCGGGAAGCTGCCAACCCCGTCTTCATCATCGCCGTTGTTATCATCACCATCAGCATGGTCACTGCTCAGTGCATAGCCATCAGCATCCGGCGCAGCTACTCCAAGATGAAGGCCACCACCACTTAACAAGTGTGAGGCGACACCAAAGCTCAGCGGTGCATCAGAATAATCCATAGCCGGACAGGAAGTATCGCCGTCCCGCCCTGCTGTAGTGCTGAACAGCGTGCTGTATATATGGCGGCCGGAGAAAGCCGGTACGTTGTAGGTCACAACAATCTGAGTAACCAGAGTATCCGGTGTCAGCAAGCCGAAGCTGCGGTGATCATTGCCGGGGTCAGTGCTGCTTACTGTAGCCGTCGCTGAATCCCAGGCCGGTGGGAGTGCATCCACAGGATCAGGGTTTTGCCAGACGCTCATATCACCGGAACGGTAGCGCCAGCCACTGAAATCTGTAATCGGGTTTCCGGCACCATCTCTGGCACTAAGGGTGACCGTATCTTCAAAATCGAAATCAAGCAATAACAGGTCGACATTACCGGTTGGCTGGTCAAAATCATACGTCAGCACGGCGCTGCCATTGCTATTGGGTGCCAGATAAACCGCCGCACCGCTGGGTGCTAAACCTTCGTCTAACCAGGATTGCTGGCGACTGCCGTTATCAATGGCCGAGGCATCTGCATTATGTATCCCGCCACTCATATTAATGCTGAGATCAACCGTACCAAACCCGGGCAATACACGATCCGGATAGGTATACACACCGCTGCCATTGACAGTTGTTATCCCGCTGAGATCAAGCAGGCCGGTAGCGGTATCGGGAGTCACACAATAATTATTGACATAGCTGTCTTTACAGGAACAGCTGCGTTCACTGTTATCCAGATTCCGGTTTGCGACTAAATTGTCATAAATCGCCTGTACCTGGAAATCATTCGGCTGACCATCAAGAATATAAAGTTCGTCGAAATAACCCGACATGCCCGGCAGGCGAATATTACCCGGCACCTCTCTGATACCACCGGTGTAGGCATTAGTGCCCTTGAGTTCACCATTGATGTACAGCTTCATACCGTCCCCGCCAAAGGTCAGCATGACATGTGTCCATTGCGTATCATCATCGGAACCGTTATTCAGGGTAGTGAAGTACACCTCACCGGTCGAAATAACATTTTGGTTTAACTCGGCGGTAATGGTGCCGGATAATGCACTGCCTGCCTGCGTTGCCGTCAGATTAAGCTTCTTGTCACTGCTCCAGCCTTTATCAATCAGGCGGGTATCAGCCCAGACATTGTGGTGATCATAAATCAGCATCGAAATCGCACCGCTGTCGACCTCATAACTGGCATGATGAGGAATTTCCATATTCCAGCTACTGTTCTTCACCGAGGTGCAGCCATAATTCTTGAAATCGTTCTGAATCACCTCAGCAGCACCGGCAACCGTATTGCTATTCCCCGAGGAATCAAGGTTCCAGCTGCCATCACCGGCACAATCATCAAACCGGTATTCGCCCACAGTGGAATAAACAGCAGGCACCATGACATCAAAACCAAAATCCTGACCGTTGAGGGTACTGCCTGCAGTAAGCGCCAGGCCAGTCAGTGGATTAGCGGTTCCCAAAGTGGCACCGGCAGGTAAACTGGCATCATACGTACTGACCCGCAAACGGTAACTTCTGTCCGCAGCCAGCCCGGCAAAACGATAGCCGCCATTAATATCTGTAGTAGTGGTTTTAACTAATGAACCGTCGCTATCATCAAACAGTGAGATCTCGATAGCGCTAATACCAGATTCACTGCCGCTATCATGCACATCGTTTTGATTGCTATCCTCAAAAACCGTGCCGCTGATCTCAGCCAGGTCGGTTTCCGGGGCACAAATTGCATGGTAGGTGACAGCGTCCACCCAGGTACCACCGCCTTCACGGATAAAACGGATATAACGTGCGCCACTCGCCGGTATCGTGATCGTCAGATTAGCGAATTCCAGTAAGTTTCCATTGCCCAGAGTGCCGTTATTACCGTAGCTGCCGATATCGGAATAACTCACATTATCAACCGAGGTGGCAATACCCAGACGGCCGCCATTATTATTGCGCCCCAGCTTGATGGTGAGTGGTGTCTGACCCGGAATAAGCTGCTGCAGATCCAGTATCAGCACATCATTTTTGGCCACCAGCGCCGCATTGCTGCTATCCGGGGTTACTCCGGCGGCACCCGGTGCGCCGAGTGCCTGTGTTTCATAAGCCACTCCCTGATCCAGCGTTACAGCAGCAGCATGCCCCTTTTGATAAAGAGGTAACTGGCCAGCCGGACAGGTAGTAATCACCGGGTCAAAACCAAAGTTCCGGCCAGAGGTATTGCTGCCATCAGCCACAGTCACTCCGGTTAGTGGATTGACCGTTCCGATTTCCAGCTGGGGCGGTAAATCGGTATCGGTGGTATCAATCTGTATCCGGTAACTGGTACCGGCATTCACATTGCTGAAAGTGTAACTACCGTCTGCTGCTGAACTGGTGCTGGCAACCTGGACATCATCTGTCAGCACTTCCGGTGTGCCCTGATCATCAAACAGGGTAACCGCCATTGCGCTAATCCCGGTTTCAGTTTCAGGAGTAAAAGTGTCATCGCTGTTACTGTCGGTAAAGACAAAGCCCGAAATGCTGCCATCGCCGCAACTGCTTTCAGCCACTACCACATCATCAATAATCAGCTCATTACCATTGAAATCGCCGCCACCAACTGTGCACCAGGGATTGTTATTGTATTCCGAGGCCGGGTCACACCAGCCAAGACCACTACGGCTATTAACGTGGCCATAGTTGACAAAGGTGATGGTGGAAGTCGTATTTGATGCAACAAACTCAATGGCATAATCAATGGTGTTTTCATTACTGCCCGGTATCTTGAAATGCACCCCGCCGCCGGGCACATCAACGCGCATTGCACCAGCGACAAAATTACCACCCGGATCTTCCGGTACCGCTTTGAAATACAGACGGTAAGTTTTGCCAACTGTAGTGGCAAAGCTTCGGGATAAGGTGAGCGGTTCCGGCCCCCAGTGCGCAGCTGTACCAGTGCCCAGTAAGGTATTGCCCGGCGTGCTGTCATCCGCCGCATCCCGCAGCTCAATAGCATCAATCGTATTGGTGACTCTGCCCTGAGCATCAAAAGTAAAGCCCGAGCCAATCGCCGGGCTGATACGGCGCACAGCACCATTCCCCAGATACACAGCGCTGCCACCGGCAACACTTGTTATGTGCGCATAAGTATCTGCACCACCGCCATTAATCGTCCAGTCGCGCAGAGGGGACACATTACCGCCACCCGCTCCCCGGTTTGGCGAAATGAAATCGCCGTAAACGGCGGGCACATCATCAAAGTCGTCTGCAAATACTGTTGCCTGGCAGGCGAGCGGCGTCTCACCGCTGATCACAGTCACCGCGGTACTATCCGGAGGAATATCTAAGGCTACCGCCAGTGTGAAATCTTCCACCTCACCATTGTTGGCAGTGCCGGTGGGGGTTGCTGTGCTAATCGATGAGTCAGAAGTCAGACGCAGGCGAATAA
>JBMZDK010000031.1:0-22975 GCA_049614265.1 Thiolinea sp. | reverse complement strand
CAATTAGCGTGGTGTCGTAGTGCGTGCAACGCCGGTCTCTACCGCAGCTCGTGATACTGCTGCTGGTATACGGTCACGTAAGCGAGGATCCAGTGGCGTTGGAATAATGTACTCTTTGCCAAAACTCATTGATGTTTTGTTATACGCATCCAATACAACCTGAGGTACCGGTTCACGGGCCAGTTCTGATAAGGCGTGCACGGTGGCGACCAGCATTTCGGTGTTGATGGCACGTGCTCTGACATCCAGTGCCCCACGGAACAGGAACGGGAAGCATAAAACGTTATTGATCTGATTTGGATAGTCACTACGGCCGGTAGCCATAATCAAATCGTCACGGGTCTGTAAAGCCAGTGCCGGTGCAATTTCCGGATCAGGATTTGACAAAGCAAAGACAATCGGATTTTCTGCCATGCTTTTTAGCATATCTGGTGTCACCAGATCCGGACCGGAAAGGCCAATAATGACGTCTGCCCCTTCACAGGCATCAGCCAGTGAACGTCGGTCAGTTTCAACTGCATAAGCTGCTTTATATTCATTCAGGTCATCACGGCCAGTATGAATCACACCTTTGCGGTCAATCATATACAGATTTTCTTTTTTCGCGCCCAGAGCGACTAGCAGGTTCATGGAAGCAATGCCGGCTGCTCCTGCACCAATGCATACCATACGGGCATCGGCCATTTTCTTACCCTGCAATTCCAGTGCGCTAATCAAACCCGCGCAGATAATCACAGCAGTACCGTGCTGATCATCGTGGAATACCGGTATATCCAGCATCGCCTGCAGGCGTTTTTCAATCTCAAAGCAGCGTGGCGCTGCAATATCTTCAAGGTTGATGCCACCAAAAGTACCGGCAATATTTTTTACTGTGGTGATAAACTCTTCAACTTCCTGTGTCTCGACTTCGATGTCAAAAACATCTACGTCAGCAAAGCGCTTAAATAATACGCCTTTACCTTCCATAACCGGTTTGCCCGCCAGGCCACCGACATTGCCTAAACCCAGTACTGCCGATCCTTCTGAAATAACCGCGACCAGATTGCCTTTGCCGGTATAGAGATAGGCGTTTTCCGGATCTTTGTGGATTTCTTTAACTGGTTCAGCAACACCCGGGCTGTAAGCCAATGATAGATCATGCTGGTTAGCAGTCGGTTTAGTGAGTTGTATTGCCAGTTTACCGGGGCGTGGCTCAGCATGGTATTGCAGAGCTTCCTGTCGTAGTTTATGTGTCATGTCTGTTTCCTGGGAAGAAAAAAGTCAAAAGCAATAAGGGATTGTCTTTTGATTGCCATGAGGCGTAGCCTGTGTGGCTTATGCATTAAACAAAAATAGCAGAAACAAAAAAAGCGCCTTGGATGGGCGCTTTTTTTGTTAAATCCTGTGAATTGTCACCACGGAATAAATTAACCGCGTGAAAAACGACGATTGAACTTATCAATCTGGCCCGCAGTAGTATTCAGTGATTGTTTACCCGTATAAAAAGGGTGTGACTGGCTGGAAACCTCGACCTTGATTAGTGGATATTCCTGCCCTTCATAATCGATGGTTTCTTTAGTGTCTGCCGTGGAGCGGGTCAGAAACGTGAAGCCGCTGGTCAGATCCTGAAAGACGACTTCTCTATAATTTGGATGTATACCGGACTTCATGCCGTTGTCCTCATATTATTCGGATTGTGCGAAAAGGGCGACATGGTATCAAATGCGCAGACCTTACCGCAATCAATAATTTACCGGATTACTGCTTGTTTGCAGGTTGTATGGTGCTTATGCCGGAGTCTTAGTTAACAGAAAGCTCAATTTCGGCGTCAATCGTGACCTGAACCTTTTGTTTACCTGCATCAAGGCTTGGTGCTGCCGGTGCTGCTTCTGCCATCATCATGCTGCCGGAGCGAGCCATTGCCATAGGGCGGGGGAAATCTGAAGCAGTGCGGATATTTAAACGAACAACCCGATATTCAGAACGTTCCATGTTTGCCTGTACCTGGGTCGCACGGTTTTTAAAGCTTGCCAGGGCTTCGCTGATGAGTGATTCCTCTGTTGCCCGGCGTACTTCAGTGGATATGCTGTATGAAATGGATTGTACCCGTAATGTGCTTTGTAATTTTCCAAGCAGGCTGCTGAGGCTTTTGCTGTCTTTGCTTTTTAGTTCCAGGCTTTGCCGGACTTCCCAGCCATCAACACGACCATTTTTGTAAACCGGGTTGGTGGTATAACTTAGTGTGCGGCTTTGCACGGTTTCTTCTTGTTTGGCAAGCTCCAGCGCCCGGGAGATATCCTGGTTAACTGTGTCAGCCAGCATAGTTGTGTCCTGACCAGTTTGACTGGCAAAGAGCACCGCTGTCAGAACATCGTTCTCCACTTCTTTTTCTGTGCCGATGGTGAAGCTGATGCGATCATAGACAGGTTCTGCTGCTATAACTGCCCCGGCCATCAGCAGACTGAGAAACAGGCTGATTATGTAAGTACTTTTGCTCATAGTGTTTTGCCTCGTACTGATCATGGTATGTTTAACGCAAAGTATAGTCTGCTGCAATGCCAAGAAAAATCATCATGCCTGCCCAGTTGTTGTTAAGGAATGCGCGCAGACTAAGCCAGCGATCACGATCACGAATCAGGTATTGCTGATAGATAAAAAATCCTGATGCAGCCAGTAACCCCAGCCAGAACCATCCGCTGAGACCAGCCATGAACCCGGCCCCAAGCAAGGTTAGCAGGGTAAAAACCTGCGTGACACCAACGATCAATCGGTCATTATTGCCAAGAAGTATTGCTGTGGATTTAACACCGATTTTTACGTCATCTTCACGGTCACACATGCCGTACATGGTGTCATAACCAGTCGTCCAGATGAGGTTAGCGGTAAATAACAGCCATGCGACTGGCGGTGGCAATTCGCCGGTAACTGCAGTGAATGCCATTGGAATCGACCAGGCAAAGGCAGCGCCTAAATACACCTGCGGTAAATGATGGAAGCGTTTCATGAATGGGTAGCTGGCAGCCAGTAATGCCCCGACCAGTGAAAACAGAATGGTTAGCTGGTTTAGCTGTAATACAAGGATAAAGGCGACCAGGAGTAAAACAAAAAACACAGCAAGGGCTTCTTTTAGTGTGATGTCGCCCGAAGGTAAAGGGCGGTCTTTGGTGCGTTCAACTTCACCATCAACTTTTCGGTCAGCAATGTCATTAATAGCACAACCGGCTGAGCGCATAATAAATACACCAGCAACAAAAATAGCCAGTATGTGCCAGTCAGGAAGGCCTTCTGAAGCGATCCACAAGGCCCACAACGTCGGCCAGAGTAGTAAATAAGAGCCGATAGGGCGTTCAATACGGATTAGGCGTCCATAATGTCTGAGTTGAGTGAGAGAAGACATGGATCAGTCCTGTGCAACCGGGAAATTAAAGTCTTGAGCGTTTGGATTAGTCCGGTCCTGCTGGCTGGTGCAGAAAAAAATGTGGTGTTTGCTGAAAAGCATTGGATTGATTCCGGTTCAACTCTGATGATGAGATTATGCCAGAAGTCTGCACGGAAGCCAGTGTTCGTACAATATAGGTCGGGCGTGCCATGCCTTAAGGAAATTGGAGGGATGCTCTGTTTTTGAGATTATTGAAGGCGATTGCTATGTTGAGCAAGCGTTTATCGACTGAGTGAAATTTATCAGAGTTTTGGGGTGATCAGACAAGCGGGGTGTGAATTTGCACCCCGTTTGTCTCCGATCGGCACTTTGCTGATCAGTTGGTAGTTGTTTGAGTTGACTGGTCGGTTGCCTGATCTGTTGACTGCTGGGCATCAGTTGCTGCCCCGGAATCCTGAGTAGCAGCCTGACCATCGTCAGCAGCCGGTGCTTCGGTTGCACCCTGAGTAGCAGTATCAGTCTGTTCTGCTGCAGGATCGGCTGCCTTGTCATCAGTTTGTGTGCCATCTGTGCCACCACCACTACAGGCTGACAGTACAAATGCAGTGGCCAGTGCAGCTAAAAATACGCGATATTGAGTCATAATACATCTCCACAAAACTATCAAAAAGGATGTTGTGCGAAGGAGTACTGTGCACAGTGAACGCCATACTTCTGGGGGTTTAGTTCGCGCCATCCTGGCACAATAATTTTCGTTCCTTCAAATTTAAGGCTAGCACTAGTTCTTGAAAAATGTGTGAATTTCTCGATATCAGGTCTTACCTTCAAGCTCACGTAGCGAAACGAGGCTGCCATTGATGCTGGCGCCCTGTTCAACGTGGATCTCAGCGTAATGGATATTGCCGACTACTTCAGCGCTGGCTTTCAGGGAAATACGACGGGTGGAAAAAATATCACCGGAGACCTTACCGGAGACAACAAGCAGAGGAACGCGGATTTCTCCAATGACTTCGCTGGAGTCTTGTAAAAACAATGAGGCGTTGGAGTCATTTGGAGCGACCAGATTACCGTTTACCCTGCCTTGCAGGTATAGCTCACCACCAAATGACACATCTCCTACAATTTCAATATCAGTTTCAAACAAAGAAGCGGCACCCGCCCCGGAAGTGGTTTTTGTCATCGTAGTAATCTCCTAAATCCTTTGTTTTAAGGTTGCAACAGAACCTTATATCTATTTATTTAACAGCGATGGCGTTTGCTTTTCCCCGCTTATAAAAGGCAAACGCCATCGCACCTAACGTAGCTTTTCCAGTTCGCCTTCCAGCACTGCAATAGTGTCATCGCGCAATTGCAGGTCTTCCATCAGGGCATCTGCACGTGATTCAGCAGCCTGCAGGCGTTCCATCACGTCCTCATCATGCGTAAGGCTGGAGGTTCGTTCCAGTTGTTCCACTTGTTCCTGAGTTTCTTTTAACTCCCGGCGCAATTCCGCATTATCACGGTGACATTGCTCAAGCCGTGAGCGGGCACCAAATGGATCAACCTCATCATCGTTTGCATTTTCTTCATGCATATCCGCCATCAGGCCGCGTGACCACCACCCTAAGGCGAGACCAACAAATGCAGCAAAAACAACGATTAATAATATCTGACCAGTCAGGTAAAGCACATCACTCTCCACAAAACCAAACAAGCGCCGCCATTATGCTGACTGAAAGCCGATTCAACATCAAGCAGTACCGTATGTCCAACAAAAAACATATCAACAACATTTTATAGGCTATCATCAAAAAAATTGTGTCCCTTTTGTATTTATGAGCTATAAAATATTGGCGAGCGTCATGCTGAACTTAGTGAATCAATAGCTTACGGTACCCGACAGCCGTAAAGCAAACGGTTGCATCTTAATCAGTGCATATACATCTGATAGCGACACAGCAAATTTTTCCAGGACAGCCAGCGACTAATAGTATGCTAGGAAAATTATTTTCCGGAGGAGCCGCAACTCCTTCAGCACAAATACCCCTGTCATTCAGAATGTCAGCCGAAAGAGCCCTGCGTCTGTCGCCGGAGCTTGGTTATGACCCGTTGCCCGCATGGCAATATCTGTCTCGGCATGTGCGACGTTATCCTTATGATTTAAGGGCACATGTTCAGCGGATTCTGCTGGCCAAAGATGATGGGTTGGGTGACCGGTTAGAAGGAAGCCTGTTGGATTTATTTCTGGCATTGGACAATTCAGGTCAAATGCTGAGAACCCGGGTTCTGGATATATGTACGGATGATCTTGGTGATGAGACAAAAACATTATTTCAGGATATGCTGGAAAATGGGACTGCAACAAAACAAAGTACACCTTGGCTAAACGGCTCTACACTGGCTACGGGGGAAAGCAGCAAGCCGCTTAAACTGCTGACCTTGCAACGGGTTGAATCAAGTCAAAGCTACAGCAGTCTTCAGGCGGAAATCCAGGATTGTCTGGAATACGGGCAAATTGAAATTGCTCAGGAGTTGCTGGAGACAGAAATTCTGGCTGGGCGTGCAACGCCTGAACTAGAGCAGGAACTGCTAACAATTTACCAACATACGCGAAACAGAGATGGGCTGGAAGCCTTTGCGGTGGCATGGAATGCGACCGGAACTGAACTTTCAGAAGACTGGCTTAATGCTCTGAAAGAGGCGGGAAATTGGTAAGGAAAAACAACAATAGGCAGGAATTATGCTGAACTCAATGAATAATCCATTAAAAGTGGCGTTGCTTAGCATCAGCCCGCACAATCGTGCCATTTTGGAATTCTTCTTTGCCGGTGCCGGTAAAAAACTTTTCACAACAGTGGCGACTGAACAGGCTGAGGCACTGATTGTTGATTTTGACCACCCCGGAGCAAGGCAGGAGTGGCAGGATGTGAGCGCTGCCAATCTTAAGCCCGCAATCGTTCTTTCTGTCAAAGAAACAGCTGAAGATAATATTGTCTGGGTGCCAAAACCATTGACTTCACAGGCGTTGGCTGGTGCTGCGGAAAAGGTAAGGCAATTACTGCCGAAGGCTGAAGCTGTTTCCTCTTCGAGTATGGAACCATCGTTGGATGAGTCTGACGGTAGCGATATTGCTTCATTAAGGGCTCTGCTGGACACGCAGGCTCAGGATGCACGGCCTTTCGGCTTTTCAAAGCAGCAGGCTCTGGCCCGAAAGGCGCCACCGGTAAAAGCACCACCACCGGTACAGGCCCGAAAGGAAACGCTGGTTAAGACAACAGAGACTGTTGTCGCAGAACAATCAGCTGATGTGTCTGTGTCAGCTGCCGATACCGAGCATTATCTGCGTACAGAGGATGTATATATCCCACCACCGCTGGACGAAGAGGAAATTGAGGAGACTGCTGATAGTACTTTCCAGCTGGAAGATGCCGGGCAGGCGGATGACCCTATCAGAACCGAGCAGCGCTGGAATCGTTTGTGTGGTCAGGAACAACAGATTGCTGCCGGGAACTGGCACGAAAGTACTTCGTTATATACACCGGAAAATTACTTGCTGAACAGTTTGGTCGATGCATTGAAGCTGTCTCATCAATCAAAGCAGTATGTGCAGATAAAAATTGACTCCAATGAGTATGCTTTGCTGATGCCGGATGTGAATCTGGCCTATTGCAGTATCGACTTAACTTCTGACCAGTTTGCAGAGTTATGTGATACACCGCTGAAATCCGGACGCGTACAGTTACATTTGCCCAGTACGACTGAGCTGGCGGCGCTTGAAGAAACGGTACAGCGCCATGCTGAGCATACTTATGATATGGAATCGCTGATCTGGACAACCAGTTTGCTGACTTCACGCGGGCGTTTGAACAGAAATGCGGATTTGAATCAGCCCTTGCGATTAAAGCACTGGCCCAATTTGACACGGCTGGAACAGTTTCCTCATGTTATGCAAATTGCTGCAGCCTGGCAGCAGCGGGCAGGAACGGTTTTTGATGTATCCGGCTGGCTGGATATTCCCCAGCGTTACGTTATCGCTTTTTATAATGCATCACATACACTAAGCTTGTTTGCGGTTGAGCAGGCAACACCACAACTAAAGGAAAAAACAGCTCCGAAGAAAAACCGGGGGCTGTTCTCAAGGCTGTTGAAACGTTTACTTGGAGGGGGCGCAAAATAATCCCTATGACTACCAGCAACAAAAAAATTATTTTTACCGGGCCAGTCGGTGCAGGCAAAACAACAGCCATTGATGCGATTAGTGATATCAGAACTATCACCACAGATGAACATGCCTCCGATATGACAAAAAGCCGTAAGCCACAGACAACGGTGGCTATGGATTACGGGCTAATTAATCTGGGCGAAGATGAACGTGTACACCTTTATGGTACACCGGGTCAGGAACGTTTCGACTTTATGTGGGATATTCTGACTAAAGGTGGTATCGGGCTGATTTTATTGCTGGATAATACCCGCAGTAATCCGTTCCGCGATATGAAGTTTTACACCAATGCTTTCAGGGATTTTATCGAACAGGAACAGATGGTCGTTGGCGTGACGCGCATGGATTTGCAACGTAAGCCTGGCCTGAATGATTACCGTAGCTGGCTGGAAGAACTGTCAATACAAGCACCGATCTTTGAAATTGATGCCCGCAGTCGTAAGGATGTGACCGCATTAGTTCAGGCCTTGCTTTATTCACTGGATCCAGGGGTTACAACCTGATGAGCGAATATATACTAAGTGATAACCTTTATCTGGGGGCGACGCCTGGTGGTGTTTACTACGCCATCCAGGATAATACCCCGGAGCCGGGGCGGGATTTTCTGCATCAGTTACTGCAGGAGCCTGAGACGCCGATGTTTGATGTGGATGTTGCCTGTAAGCTGAGTAAGCTAAATAAAAAGCGGGCGCTGGAATTTGTTCACTGGTTACAGGAAGCAGGGCTGGTGGCTGGTCTTGAGCAAAGTGAGCGTGCTCCGGATGATTCACTGGAGGTTATCCTTCCGCGTTTACTAAAGACACTTTCAGATGAAGGTAAAGCTGTATTGGCAGAAAGCCGCGGCCTGTATCTCGGCAGTGCCGGATATACTCATGAGGCGGCAGAAGAGCTGGCAGCATTAAGTGCAAATCTGGCTTCTGTTTACAGCCGTCACCGTGAATTGCTGAATGGGAACCTGGGTTATCGGCAACGTGCCTGGGGGTTGGTGGATGCCAGTGGTAATAGCGAGGTTGGGTTTTGGCCGGTATATATCGGACAAAATCGCTTTACCCTGATTATTGGAGGTGTGCCACAGTTAAATCAGCCTGCTTTTAAAGAGCTGATCTGGGCATTAGAAATTCGCTACGGTAATACCTTGCTGGAGTCAATTTAGCATTCTCAGTATACACGATAGAAAAAACTGACTTTGTTAAGTGTATGATGATTCCGGAGACTACAAATGATGGTTTCCATGATAGGTAAACCGTACAACTAAGATGATGAAAAGGAGATAAATCCCATGCGCGCAGAAATGTTGAATTCCATTCTCAGCGATCTCAACGGCTCGTCTGCTGATATTGAAGCATCAGCTGTTCTGTCTACTGATGGTCTGATGATGGCCTCCCTGCTTCCGGCCGGAATGGATGAGGATCGGGTTGGTGCTATGAGTGCCGCTATGTTATCGCTGGGTGACCGTACGGCTGAAGAATTAGCACGTGGAGCACTGGAACAGGTGCTGATTAAGGGTGCAACCGGTTATATTCTAATGACGCATGCCGGTAATGATGCCGTAGTGACGGTATTGGCAAAGCCTAATGCCAGACTTGGATTGATTTTTCTTGATGTTAAGCGTGCAGCTGAAGGCATTGGAAAAATTATCTGACCGGTAAAGCAGCGTTGATAGTTCTCTTGCCCCGGAGAATGCAAAAAAGAACGTTTGCTATGAGTGTTATCAGGCCAAAACTTTGGCTTAAACCGATAAATGGCTATCTTACATGAACAATAAACTCCAACGTAAAGCGCTAGCGCGTACTTGTGCCCTGTTAATTTCATGTCAGTTAACTGCTGCTGTTTTTGCGGCAGAGCCAACTATTGTTGAAATAAAGCCTAATGACACGTTGAGTGGCATTGTTGTGCAGGCCTATCCTGGATACGGTAACCGACGTGCTGTGATGCAGTTCCTGCTGGATAAAAACCCCCAGGCTTTTGTTAATAATAATATTAACCGGTTAATTGTTGGCAGAAAGCTGCAGCTTCCGGATGTGGCTGAATTACCCGGCACAGCAACGCGCTTAGCTGTAGAAGCTGAACCTGCAGCATCAGCGCAGACGCAGAATAATCAGGTTGTTTCAGCAGACGCAGAAACGCTGGCCAAGCTAAATGCGTTGACTGCTGAGAGGGATAAATTATCCGCAGCTTTGAAGGCACTGGAAGCAGAGAATCTGTCTTTGCAAAGCCGGATTACTGAGCTGGAACAACTGAAAGCGCAGCAAGATGCAGAGTTACAGCAGCTTGAGGAAAAAATTAAAGCACTTGAGGTGGCGCTTGCAGAAAGCCAGACTGCCGGTAATAGTAATGCGGATAAACAGGTTGATCAGGAAGAGCTGCAACAGCTGAGAAGTATCAATGAAGCATCACAGTCTGAGCTAAAACAATTACAGGGAACCCATGAAGCTGCGCAGGCTGAGTTGAAGCAACTACGGAGCGCTAATGAATCGGCTCAGGCTGAATTAGAACAATCCAGAGCAGTTAATGCAGATTTGGAAACGCAGAATCAGCAGCTGACACAACAGCTTGATGAGGCGAAAAAAAGTAAGACGGCGGCTGAGGCGAAAAATGTAGCTTTACAGGAACAGGCTACTACGCTGAAGGCTGATGCACCGGAAGTACAACAGCAGCTGGAGCAGCTTAAAAAAAGCAGTGAGGAGCTGAAAGCAGAGAATGCAGAATTAAACTCTCAGTTAGCAACAGCCCGTGAGCAGCTGACTGAGAGTCAAAAAGATGCTGAGGTATTAAGAGCTGAGCTGGCGGATCTGGACAGTAGAAATGCAACGTTAAGTAAAGACTTGGAGGAAATGAACCTCCGAAATTCAGATTTACAAAGCGCGCTCGATGTTGCCAACGAACAAAATGCAACGCTGCAAACAGAAATGGCCCAGATCAACGCTGCTGCAGCTAATGATGTCAATATTGTAAAAGAAGCCCAGCCTGCGTTTGACTGGACGTCACTGTGGCCATGGTTGCTGGCTTTGCTTTTGCTGCCGGTTGCGTGGCTGTTAGGTCGGCGTAGTCATCCGGTTACTGAGGATAAGCCCCCTGTTGTCGATGTTGTTAACGTGTCTGAGCCAGAGGTAGTTGATGCGCAGGCAGAAGTGGTTAATGCTGCTATCGACCCGGTTGTTCCAACTGCAGAGCCGGGTGAATTAGATAATATTTCATCGCCACACATTCCAGTCATTCCCGACAACCCGGATACGGCGCTGAAGCTTGATATGGCACGGGCTTACCTTGATTTGCGTGACTCTGAGGCGGCAAATGATATGTTGCAGGAAGTTATGCGTGAAGGTGGTACACAGCAGCAGCAGGAAGCCAGGGAAATTCTGTCTTTTATTAGCTGATCATTTTGCAATCGTATTCGTGTAACCGTTCACTTTTATTATCTCCCCATTTGTCCAGCTAATCGGCGCTTGTTTTCCATACATCCTTAATCCCATAGAGAAATTACGCATTCAGGAATAAGCTGGAATTATTCTCACTAAATAATTTGATTAACGGGATTGATGTTACTTATTTGCTCAAACAGTCAAATTGATGTTCTATACCCATTACCCTCGCTTAAACTTCGGGAGTATGTAGTGTCAGAACTAAATAAGCAAAACCCCAGAATACCGATGCGCTTGATCGGACTAACGGCGCTTTTTTCGTGTTGTTTGGCCGTTTCAGCCAGTTTTCTGAAAAAAGACAGTATTGAGTTAAATCTGATGCAGGATGCACGAAAAGCTTTATCTGCTGCTGATCTGCCTTTCGTTGGCATCAATTTTCAGGGGCGGGAGGCGATTTTGACCGGCTCTGTAACCAATATGGCGGTTATTGATGAAATCGTTGCAACCATTGGCAGTGTCTTTGGGGTACGAAAAGTCTCTAATCAATTGTCAGCTGAAGCAGCAATTGCCGGAGAGGCTCCGGAACCGATTGAGCCTGAATTTGAGAATGGGCTGTATATCCCCCCCCGGTTTCACCCTTTAGAAAAATATAACCTGAGTTCTGTGCAGTTTGTATATGCAAAGTCTGAGCTGACAGAAGATTCTTTGCCGGTATTAGACAGATTGGCAACGTTGCTGAAGCAAAACCAACAGATCCATATCGAGTTGTCTGTACATACCGATAATCAGGGTACAGCTTTAGGCCAGATTACCTCAACGCAACTGCGTGCAGATACGTTGCGGGAATACTTTATAGAACAAGGTGTTCAGCCAGAGCAACTGGTGACAACAGGCTATGGCGCCACCCGCCCGGTAGCTCATAATGACACTGATGAAGGCAGGCAAAAAAACCGGCGGGTCGATATAACGGTATTGAAGGACTTCTAAATGTTGCAACTGACTCTGCAAGCCATTGTACTTACTCTTATCAGCTTTAGCCTGGGATTACTGCTGGGTGGGTGGTTCATTAGTTCACGCAGGAAAGTCACAGAAAGAAAATTGCAGCATGAGTTAACCGGCGTGAAAGTGAATTTTCAAAATGCCCGTGAAGATGCACACCAGGTACGTAGCCAACTGAAGCAGGCAGAAGAGCAAAAAAATAAGTTGTTGAAAACTCTGGAAGTAACTTCGGGCCACAAAGAGTTTTTGCTGGTTCGGCGCAAGCTGGAATTGGCTCGCCGTGAAATTCAAGTATTGAAAGCAGAACTTAATCGTCGTGAGCAGCTGATCTTTGATCTTAAGGATGTGATTCTTACGTTGAGAAAGCACTTAAGTATTCGGCCACAGCCTCAGGTTAAAGCACTGAATAATGTGGTAAGGCTGCCCGTGGTTGAGCAGGCTGAAGACGATTTACAGCAAATTGAAGGTTTGAGTGCAGGAATCGCTCACCAACTACGTAGTCTGGGCATTGTTAGCTTTCGCCAGATAGCAGAGTGCAGCCCACAACAACTGGCAAATATACAGCGCCTGATTGGGCAGGGGCAGTCGTTGCCACTTAAACACTGGGTCTCTGCTGCAGAGCAATTATTCCGGCAAAAATATGGTGACGTGGTGAATCCGGTCTCCCGAACTGCCTGAAAAAACATAATGCGTGACAACAGACCCTTCTATTTTATTTCCTTGCGAAGTTTTAGTGTCAACGTAAGGCGAATAACTCCCGTGCATTTTGGGTAGTGATAGCGGCGATGTGTTCAATCGATGTTTCGCGTATTGTTGCGATTGCATTAGCAATAAGCGGTAATCTGCCGGGTTCATTACGTTTACCGCGCCATAAACTATCTGGCTGATCTGGCGCATCCGTTTCCAGTAGTAAGTGATTTTCCGGTATGTGCCGGACGACTTTTTGCAAACGTTTCGCCCGTTCGTAGGTGATGGTGCCGCCGATACCAAGGTAAAAGCCAGCGTTAATTAACTGGTCAGCCTGTTGCTGACTACCGGCAAAGCTATGTATGACACCACGTAATGGGCCAGTGCGTCGAATGTGTTTCAGGACAATGTCTAAGGATTTCCGGGCGTGAATAATCAAGGGGAGATCAAATTCATGTGCCAGCCTAAGGTGTTGAAGAAATAAAGCTTCCTGTGATTGCTGATCAAACCCTGGTATGAAAAAATCCAGACCACATTCGCCAATAGCAACGGTTGGTTCTTTATCAAGCCAATCATGTAATAAGTTGATGTGACTGTTTTTATGGTATTGCATAAACATGGGGTGCAATCCATAGCTGGCATGAAAACCCGGATGTTTATCTGTAATTGCTTTAAGCCTGGGCCAGTGAGCAGCTATTGTGGCCGGGAAAATAATATCCGTAACGCCTGATTCCGCCATTTTTTGCTGAAGTTGCGTTCGGTCAGGATCAAAAGCCGGGTCGTCAAAATGGCAATGACTATCGATTAAGCGCATGGTCGCAATGACTTTTTTAAATGTAAGGAACGTAGCATAATACAGGTTACTCAGGCACAAAATGGTTAGAACAAAATGGAAAATGTGCGTTCAGCAGCAGTGCGATTAATCCAGATCAGTGATTTGCATTGTTATCCTGATGATAGTATGCCGTTGGAATGGTCAGATATACCACTTTACCCAAACCGCTCTCTGAGCAGGGTTCTCAATCACCTGAAAAAAAAGCCTGAAGCGTTTGATGCGCTGGTAATTAGTGGTGATTTAGTGCAGCAGGAGATAGCGGAAAGTTATCAGCGGGTTGCACAAATACTCCAAGGATTTCCTTGGCCAGTCTATGTTTTGCCGGGAAACCACGATATTCCTGAGTTGATGCAGACTTACCTTGTGGAGCCGGATGAGAACATTCATTTTCAATTGAGCCAGCAGTTTAAAGAGTGGCAATGTCTGTTTTTAGATACTAATGCCCCGGGTTGCCCCGATGGTCATATTGACGCCAGACAGTTTACTGAGATTGCCCTTCAGCTCGATACAGTCGATAAACACACACTGGTATTTATGCACCACCACCCTTTGCCTATTGGCAGTCCATGGATGGATAAAATGGGCCTGCAACAGACGGAACAGTTTTGGGAAATTATTGAAGCCCATCCGCAAGTATCCTGCATTGTATTTGGCCATATTCATAGTGAATTTGCTGTTGAGCATAAGGTAAACGAAGCGCGCACGGTTGATGTTTTTGGAACACCGGCTACTTGCGTACAGGTTTTACATATCGATGAAGATCTGAATTTTGATCATGCGCGCCCGGCATGGCGTGAGTTGAACTTATTTTCAGATGGCAGTGTTGAAACAGCAGTACATTACTTGCCGGATGAATAATCCAGTATTGTTCACTGTAAATGTCTGAGATTTTAATTTCAGGCTGCGTATTGTGGTGTTAAACGCTCGATGTTTTGTTGAATTTCCTGTGACACGTAGTTTGTTAACCCTTCATCTTCGTCCAGCCATTGTTCCGGCCATTGGATGCTTTCAGGTGTAAGACGTAATTTATCTCCATCATCCCAGTCAGCAGCATAAGGCTGTTCATGCAGATCAAAGACTCCATTATCAAATGGCAGGCCCGAGGCCTTACGCCTTATGCTAACCCGCTCACGAATACCCCGTGCCGCATTGACCAGTGAACGATGATGGCAGTAGGGATTGTTACCGCGTTGGTCGAAAAAGACATGTGCTGTCCAGTTACAGGCCCCCCGACATAGCTCGGCATATTCGCAGGTTTTGCAAAAACCCCAAAGGTGGTCAGTACCCTCTGGTGTGCCTGCTTTGAGGTTAAAAGTTAACGCTTCGCTTTGAGCAACAATATCGTATAGTGATTGCTCTCTGATATTACCGCCTGAGTATGCGGCAGTCGGTAATGATGGGCAGCCTTTAATGGTACCATCGGCTTCTATGCCCAATGTGGATAAGCCTGCATTACAACCATTCCAGAAGGCCCACTGGTTGCCTGAACCCATGCCACGTAACAGACGTTCATAAGGGCCATAGTAGCCAAAATTATTTCCAGGTTGGATGTAGAAACCCTGTTCATGTCCCTTTTTTGCCAGATAAGCCAGCACAGGATGAAAAACCAGTAATTCATCAGGTTGTAACAGAATGTCTGAGTTATCGGCAGCATTGCCCATGGGAACGGTCATTTGCACCTGCCAGGCATTGGCTCCGGCACTGATTAGTTCCTGGAACAGCAATGGGAATTCACGCGCTGAATGCCGGTTAACCTGAGTGTTTGCACCAAAAGGAATGCCGACCGCTTTTAAATGCTGCATAGTGGCAAAGGCCTGCTGCCAGGAGCCAATTTTCCCTCTTAAGCGATCATGGGTACGGCGCATACCATCCACAGAGACCGACACCTGGTTAATACCAGCAGTTTTCATCCTTTCAGCAATAGTGCGGGTAATTCCATAGCCGCCGGTCGTTAGTGAGCAGATCATGCCGCAGCGATGTATTTCTGCGGCGATCTCCAGCCAGTCCTTACGTAAAAAGGCTTCACCACCTATAAGCGTAACTTCGGTAACACCCACGTCCGCCATCTGGTGTACTAAATCCAGTGCTTCAGTAGTGGATAGCTCATTAACTCTGGCGTCTCCGGCTCTTGAGCCACAGTGGCTACAAGCCAGATTACATTTGAGTGTTATTTCCCAAACAGCATAACAACTGCGTTCAGCTGGCTGGTAGGGTGTTGTGCTTGCTGTTGTTACCATAATACGCTGATCTGTTTATTTAGAGGGTAAAATGACACCATAAACGGGTTGGGCAACCGGTGGCTCCGGAGTCGGGTTTGTTTCCGGAGGCTGGATAACACCATAAACCGGTTGTGGTGTTGGTGGTTGTATTACGCCATAGACCGGCTGAATTGGCCCTGGTGTTGGGGTAGGCGTCGGAGCCGGGCCTGGTGTCGGACCGGGTTGATGGTCGCTGCCTTTTAACAGGTTCAACAGCTGAAAAATAATATTTAACAGGCTGATGAAAATAAGCGAGGAGGGCTGCCCCCAGGTATTATTTAAGTGTTGCCCGGCATTTGCGACCTGTGCCTGCTGATGACTAAAACGGCTGCGTGGTAGCAGTGGAGCATTTTTTTGTAGTTGTTGTCCGTTTCCATGATTATTGATATCCATAATTCACCTTACTTGAATGCTTTGTCATTATCCTGAAATGAATAACACCTCTACTTTCATAACAGATAAGTATAATCAGGCAAGAATATTGCTGATTAGCGTGAATAAAGCAGCGATAAAAATTTTATAGTGTGTGGTGGGAACGAGATGATGTGAGGTTGAACACGTTGCTGTTGAGCGCTGGTGCTTGCGGGTGTGTTACTCTGAAGTTGCGCGGTACAGAGGTAAAATACGTAAACGGTTCAGTTGCATTAATTCCGCATTTAGCATGAAGCGCACCATGATCAGATACACATCCAGATCAAAGTCATCAGTTCCGGTTTTGTCGTCTGTTCCGGTCGGTTCTGTGTTGTTTGCGGTGCCAGGCGATTCACCTGAGGCCAGTTGATAGCCGTGAGCGTATAATTCTTCCTGATCACGAATAGTCGTAAGGTAGCGCCATTGATCTAACAGGTGCCAGGTCGCTTCATATTCATCCGTTTTGTCGCGCTCTTCCAGTAGTACAGCATCAGGCCATGGCCAGATACGTTGGCGATAGTCTTGCAACGCTATTAAAACCCGCTCATTGTAAGCATCTGCAGGCTCCTGTGAGCAACAGGCTCCAAAACAGCGTTTAAGCTGAAAACCAAAGCAAGGTGTATTTTTGCCACGCCCACCGCTTTGCAAACCACATAATTTCTGGCAGAGGAAGAAGTGTTCCACGAGTTTGTTGAGTTGCCCCTCAGCCTGGCGGCGGCTACGGAATAAACCAAAAGACTCGAGAGCCTCGGTGCTTGTAGTTTGCTCTGCCGGTCGAATTGCAATGTGGAGATACCCGGCAGCATCAGGTTCAGTGATGAGCTGATAGAGTTTGGTGACTTTGCGTAGTCGCCGGTTATAGTAGGGATTAAGGGCTTTTATCTGTTGGCTTTCGCGGATTTGTGCACCAAAGTCAGACGGTGTACGTTCAAAATCGATGTGAGCGATTAAGGCGCTCATTTGCAGGTCTTTGGCGTTGCGGTAATCCTGTGTGAAATGGCTCATCACTCTGTCGCGGATGCTAACCGACTTGCCGATATACAGCAGCTTGTCATTACTGTCGTAGAAGTAGTACACACCGGGTGCTTTAGGCAGCTTATCAATCTCAGCCGGATCGAGCTGCATAGGTAATGAGGGACGTTTCAGGGCCTGATCACAGACCGCTTGTATATCTTCAGCCGGGAATAGCGCGCTGGCCTTCAGAAATAGCTTCCAAACCATGAGGGCATCATCAAGACCACGATGGCGATTTTCGATGCTGAAGTTGAAGCGTTTAATGATGGCGTTAAGGCTGTGACGTTTATATTGTGGAAACAGGCGCCGACTGACTTTTACTGAGCATAGCGGGCTGGTGCTGTATGCTATGTTCAGGCGGGAAAATTCATTTTTCAGGAAGCCATAATCGAAACGTGCATTATGTGCGACTAAAACACGGTCTTTCAGATAGGTCAGTAATGTCTTGGCAATGTCAGCAAATTCCGGTGCATCTTTTAACAAAGCAGGTGTGATACCGGTCAGGCGCTGGATTTCAGGTGGGATATGTGTTCGGGGGTTAATCAGCTGCTGCCAGCGTTCAGTGATTTCTCCCTCTTCTATTACCAATAAACCAATCTCGGTAATACGGTGAAAAGTCGCTTTGCCTCCTGTGGTTTCACAATCCAGTATTACCATTTTTTCCGGAAAACCGGATGACAAGCGCTTTGCGTTAGCACTTTCGCTTAGCCAGTCGAGCTGTTCATTTCCTGAGTCTTTATCCTGCATAGCAGAACCTTAACGGGTTCTGCGGCAGGATAAAAGTCTATGGTTTATCAATCGTCGTTCAAGCGCTTTCAGGGATTAAGAAATTCGGCCCGGGTATGAATATTTTCCTGGAAACAACCACCCAGTGCCGTGGTACTGGTTTGTGAGTTGGCATCCATAACGCCACGTGATTTAACGCAATAATGTACTGCTTCAATGCTCACCGCGACATTATCGGTATCAAGCAGGGTTTGCAGTGCAACCAGAATCTGCCGGGTAAGACGTTCCTGTACCTGCGGGCGTTGACCGAAGAAACGTACGATACGGTTAATCTTGGACAGGCCGATAATTTTGTCGCTGGGGATATAGGCAACTTTGGCTTTACCGTCAATGGTAACAAAGTGATGTTCACAAGTGCTGGTCAGATCAATATCCCGTACCTTGATCATTTCACGCGCATTCATCTTATTATCGATCAGCGATAAACGCGGGAATTTGCGGTAGTCCAGACCAGAGAAAATTTCGTGCACATACATTTTGGCAATCCGGTGTGGTGTTTCCGCCAGGCTGTCATCGGTTAAATCAAGCCCCAGCGTACTGACGACTTCCCCCATCAGCTCTTTGACCCGGTCATATTTTTGTTCTGAGCTAAGTCCGTTGTCTATCATTGGGGTTTCCAGCCCATGCTCGATTAAGGCCTGGCGGACTAACGCAGCTTCAGCGCTGATTTCTGTGGCATCTTTGCCCCGGATTGGGTAAGTACTCATAGTGTGCTCCGGATTTTATGCATGATTTAGTTCATGATTATGCTAATAATGGTGTGCGGCGGAGTGTATATCAATAAGCAGCTTGGCAGAAGTTGTCAGTAGTGATAGTGATGCTGAAAACTATTCGCTATGTTACTGGTATGCTGACAGATTGGATTGACTTCCGGTGAGGTTAATGTCAGTTTGCGCCTGCTTTTATTGCCTTCGGATCCTGAACAAATAATGCGTATCTTTTTGGCTCCAATGGAAGGTGTGGTGGATTATACCATACGTGATTTGCTTACCCGTCTGGGTGGTTTTGACCGTTGTGTCACAGAGTTTGTGCGCATCACGGAACAAAAACTACCGCCCCGGGTGTTTTACCGTTATAGCCCGGAATTGCGCAACGGTGGTATGACCCCGGCGGGTACCCCTGTTTATGTGCAGTTACTGGGGGGGAACCCTGATTATATGGCACTCAATGCCCGGACAGCCGCAAGGATTGGTGCGCCGGGTATTGATCTGAATTTCGGCTGCCCGTCAAAAACGGTCAACCGCAATGATGGTGGTTCGGCTTTACTTCGTGAGCCGGAGCGTGTGCATAATATTGTGCGCGCTGTCCGCGAGGCCGTGGTTTCTGACATTCCGGTTACCGCTAAAATTCGCCTGGGTTTCAGTGATGCCGGATTACTGGAGGCGATTGCCAGCGGTGTTGAAGCAGCCGGTGCAGATGAGTTGTGCATACATGCCCGTACCCGAAAAGATGGGTATAAACCTCCGGCGTATTGGCATCAGCTGGCAGTGATTAAAGAGATGCTGACAATTCCGGTGATTGTTAATGGCGAAATCTGGTCGCCTGCTGATGCGCGACGTGCACAACAGGAAAGTGGGTGTATGGATCTGATGCTTGGGCGGGGTAGTTTGTGCCGGCCGGATCTTGCCCCGGCAATTCGGGCGGATCAGCAAGGTGTTACTTATACTGCGATGAGTTGGGATGAAGTGCGCCAACTAATGCTGAATTATATTCCCACTATTTCGCAGGATAACCCGAAGTTTGCACCTAACCGGATTAAACAGTGGCTGAATTATTTACGACGGCAGTATCCGGAAGCAGAATCCTTATTTCAACATCTGAAGCGCCTTAAATTACTGGCAGAGATTGTGGATTGTCTGCACAATTGGCCGAATAGCAAAACAGCTATACCTCAACATAAATCTGGTGTTGAGGTTGTCTCATGATGGCACAGGAGAATAAGCGATGAGCGGGAACCAGCAATCAGATACAACGCAGAATGATGACGCGCAGAAGAATGAGCGCCATAACGCACGTATGAAGCGTAAAAAGGAAATTATTGACGCCCATATTGCCAGTGCAGATAAAGAAAAGGGCATTATGCTGATTCTGACCGGTAATGGTAAGGGAAAGTCCAGTTCTGCTTTCGGGATGGTTGCCCGTTCAGTAGGGCATGGTATGAAGGTTGGGGTTTGCCAGTTCCTGAAAAGCCGTACTGATACCGGTGAAGAGGCGTTTTTCAGTAAGTTGGATAATGTGGAGTGGCATGTGCTGGGTGATGGTTTTACCTGGGATACGCAGGATCGGGCACAGGATATTGCAACTTCAGAGCGGGGCTGGCTGGTTGCTGAAAAGATGCTGAGTGATCCTTCTTTTGATCTTGTCGTGTTAGATGAGCTGACTTATCTGTTGACTTATAAGTACCTGGATAGCGATAAAGTACTGGATGCGATTCAGAGCCGACCGGATATGCAACATGTTGTTGTTACCGGACGAGCGGCAAGCCAGGGACTGTGCGATATGGCTGATACCGTCTCTCAGATAAATGACGTTAAACACGCCTACCAGGCCGGTATACAGGCGCAGAAAGGTATTGATTTATAACAAGGTAAAATATGCCATTACCGTTACATGCTAGTTGATAATAGCGAAAGCTGATACGCTGTATCACTTAATAATAATTACAAGTCACTTCATGTTACGTTCGTTCCTGGTGGTATGCTGTTTGTGTATAGCCCTGGTGGTTGACGCCCGGGCATCTGTGCCTGTGCAGCTGGATAACCTGGACTCACTGAACCTGGTTCCAATCAGTCGTTTTCTGATTGATGAGAGTGGGCAACAGGCTATTGAAGCGCTGACTGAGGAACGGGATTGGCAGGTTTTTCGACATGACCAGCTGCGTATTGGCTTGTTAAAGGGGAAGCTATGGGTAGAAAGTGAGTTTTCCACAACAGGCCGCGCTGCCAAAGACGTTATTCTGGAATTCGATCGTCAGATTGACTTTATCGATATTGCTGTATACCGCGATGGTTTTTTACAGGAAAGTCACAATATTGCGGCATTCCTGCAGTTTCCGGCTGACCTGCCTAATTCAAACAAAAATGTCTACTCTCTTACACTAGAACCGAACGCTGATTATCGACTGCTAATGGCTTTTCACGGTAATAATGGTGTCACCGGTGCGATTAAGCTATGGGAGAAATTAGCCTACCAAAAGACTGATCAGGTCACCTTCATTCTTTTTATCGCTTATGCTGTTGCGGTATTGATTATCTCGGCCTATAACCTGAGTGCATTTGTTGCTACGCAATATCGGGCTTTTGTTTACCATGCGGTCTATGGTTTTTCCATGCTTATGCTGCAGGCTGCTCAGTATGGTTATCTGGATTTTCTGTTGGGGAACGATACTTTCCGGAATCGGGAAGTGGTTATTCTGTTAAGTATTGCCTCCTTATACTCCGCTGTATTTTTGTTTATCAGTCAGGTCATTGAGTCTCACCGTGAACCCTATTTTGCTCTAGCCGGTAAGTTGGTTGTCGGATTTAATGTTGTGTTGGCTATCGCCTCATTCTTTATTAGCTACCACCTTAGTCTGGTGTTGTTTGTGGCTAATATCGCATTGGGGTGCATTTTAGGTGGCACGCACTATGCTATTTTTGTGCGTCAGCAAGACCCAAGGGCCTGGAAGATGGCAATGTTGTTATTGCTCTTTGCGCCCTCAGCGACACTTTTTACCCTGAGTCGATTCGGCTACATCAATAATACTTTTGTGACCGAATACCTGTTGTTATTTTCAATTACGTTAGAGCTGCTGGTTATCTCTATGTTGCTGTTTGGACATATCCGCAGCATGCATAGAATGTTCTGGCGTTCCCAGTTCCTTGATCCAGGCAATCAATTACCGAATATTTTTTCATTGCGTAAACAGTTGCGTCAGGCTAAAAACCAAAATGCCGATTTTGCATTGACGTATATATGGGTTGCCGGACTGGAGAAAACTGAATTAGCGCGAGGGTCTGAGTTTCGGGATAAATACCTGAAATTATTATCTGAACACATTGAAACTCAGCTGGAAAACAGCAGTTTTAAACCAGATTTCCTGAAAAGCTCCGGTCAGGCATTTTGCGTTTTTTATTGTGAGAAAAATACACTCGGCGTACTGACAAGTACCCTGAGTGAAAGAGAGCAGCGGCATATACAGGTTTTGTTTAATCATGCCCTGGGTAATCTAGGCTACACCTATGGATATAACCTTGATGTTGCTCTGGTGATTGGCAGTACCAATGCTTTGGCGGGTTATAACGATGTTGAACAAACGCTGCAGCAAGCGGCAGTCACATTATCTCAATGCATTCAGAGCGGACGTTCTGCAATGCTGTATACGGAAGAAGTTGGCTACAATGAACTGCGCCAGATTACACTGTTGAATGAATTTGAACAGGCCTTGCGTAACGGGCAGTTTTATCTGGAATGGCAGCCACAGATCAATGCATCGACACAGGCGATTGTGGGGCTTGAAACACTGGTGCGCTGGCAGCATCCCCGTTATGGCGAAGTAGCACCGGATCATTTTATTCCCCTGCTGGAGCAAAGTACTAAAATTACATCATTGTCATTGTGGGTGCTGCAGAAAACGATTGATCAGATGCCAGCGTTTTTAAAGCGTTTTCCGGGCATAGATGTTTCCGTTAACTTGTCTGTTTATGATCTGATGAATAATAAACTATTGCCATCAGTGGATGAGATCTTGTCAGGCAGCTCAGGGGATATAGCAAAGCGGATGACATTGGAAATAACAGAGTCAGTACACATGGAAGATAATATTACCGTGTTGGCGACGGTCAGGGAGTTACAACAACGGGGCTTTCGGATTTCCATTGATGATTTTGGCGCCGGTTATGCTTCATTCGGGTATTTACAATCGCTTCCGGTGGATGAATTAAAAATTGACCGTCGTTATGCATTGAGTATCGAAGAGCCTAATTCACAGGCCATCATTCAAAGTATTATTGATCTGGCTTCGCGGTTGAATATGAGTGTGGTGATTGAGGGGGTTGAGAACCGCAGGCAGCAGGAATTATTCAC
>JBMZDK010000030.1:0-23343 GCA_049614265.1 Thiolinea sp. | reverse complement strand
TGCGCTGCAATTTTCTCTGGCTGCCAGTGGTCAGTCGCAACAAATCGAAGGCTCATTAGGCTTCAGTTTCCAAGGCGGGTAGAATCAATGAGCAAATGCTTCGTTAGCCGGGGTGCTTTGGTGGACATACAAGAGTTTTTTCTCATTGCTTAGATATTGCCAAATATTCCCAAAAAACGACCGTTCGTCAGGCTGCGGTCGTTTCCACAATTTCTGTGTAATCCCTCTACTACTATTACCCATACGGGTCTGAAATTCGTACTAATCATAAAATCAATGCATCTGAGGACAAGGAATGCCTGAATTGTTGTACTCTGCCGTCAGAAAAATTCGTATCCACCCAGCCATTGGCATTACTCGCCTGGGCAATCACCCTGAAGCTTATTTCATTGGCCCGGAAATTCCGGGAGTCGTGAACAAGCCCGTGAACGGTTATAAAATGGCCGGAATGGTGAAACGCCAGGGCGTACGTTTCCGTTTATATGCTTATGACAAAAATGATGAATTGCTGGGTGAAATTACTGAACAGGATGCCAGTATCAGCTGGAGTGTTGAGCTGGCGAATAAAAAAGCGGAATGGAAACAGTTTGATGGTTTATTTGAAAGTGATTACCGGCGTAATGAACATGTAAAACAGTCCGCTCAGCGTAAACGGCTGGTGATTGGCCCGGAAAAACACAGCCTGACCGGGTCGGATAAAGCGGTAATGTTTGATAACAGCTCTTTTACCGCTTTTCAGTTACCCGGTGAATGTGGTGGACGTTGCCAGCGGGCGCTGAATGCACGCACGGTGGATAACATTACTCTGGGGGAAATGATTACCGATAAAGCCGGGCGGCTAATCGTATTGGGCGGTTATGGTCAGTCCGGTGCGCCATTTGGTGATAGCGCGGATCATTATGCGAACAATGATGGTTGGTATGACGATATTGCCGATGGCCCGGTGGATGCCCGCGTCCGTTTTCATGGCAGCAAAGAAACTGTTCGTGCTGAAGGTGCCTGGGTTATCTCTGCACCTCCGGATTTTGCCCCTGAAATTGGCAATATTGTTTCAATGTATGACGTGCTTTATGACAAAGCTGTGCAAAGTGGTCAGTTGACCCGCCCGCAACAACCCTCTTTTAGCCACGATATCTACCCGTTGCTGAAACGGGCGCTGGATATTCGCTGGGTATTTGATATCGGTACACAGCATCAAAGCCTGGAAACTGTTTTGCAACTAGGCGCTCCGGCCAGCTTGCGCCAGCTGGTATTTAATTCACTGCGTAATCCTGATGGCAGTGGCGGTGGAATAATGCCGAAATTATACACCGAAGTAGATGCTATTTATGCGGCTGGCTTATCCGTTACCCCAACCCAGTATGAGATGCTGAAGCAATGGCGTGACGGGGAGTTTGTTGTTGATACACCAAAGGAAAATCCTGAAATCACTCCTGAGGGGCTGGACAGAGCGGCATTGGATGCCTGCGTGGGAGGTGGTTTTTTTCCTGGCATTGAAATGGGCTGGTTTTTACGTGACAAATTGAAATTCAGTGAATTTTTGCGCATAGACCGGCAGCAGCCGACCGTTCTGCCAGACAAACGTCTGCAGGCGGGTGATATTACCAAACAAATGGCTTTACCCTGGCAGGCGGACTTTGCCAAGTGTGCTAAAGAACCGGAAGGGGAAAGCAGTTATTATGGCTGGTGGCCCACAGTACGCCCGGATGATGTACTGCCTGAAAATGGTTTCAGGCCGGAACCCTGGGCGCGAGGCGTGAGTCTGGATGGTGATCACAAGGCAATGGCAGAAAAGTGGTTTCGTCTTGGGTTCGTGGTCAGAGTCGGCGATGAGTACCGTGAAACAGAGCGTAGCGGGGAGCTTCTGTAACGGTGGTGGTCGATTTACCTTCTTTTCCAGCCCGTGGTTCAGACAAACAATTAAATATCGTTGTCATTGGCGGCGGCCCGGCAGGTTGTGCTGCAGCGATCCGGCTGGCTGCTGAGCCGGGGATTTCAGTGACAGTTGTCGAGCGTGGTGATTACCGGGGTTATCGTGCCGGTGAGACTTTGCCACCGCAGGCAGCAGGTTTGTTAGCCGGTCTGGGGTTGTGGAATGATTTTGTGGCGGCTGAACCTGCTTCGGTGAGCCAGATTTACTCCGCCTGGGCCAGTTCAGAGCTGCAGGTTAAACCATTAATGTTTCAGCCACACGGTCGTGGCTGGCATATCCGCCGCACCTGGTTTGATCGTTTATTAGCACAGGCAGCTATTGTGGCAGGCGCCAGCTTATATACACAAACTAAAGTTCAATCGATTGCACCAGCCGTGGATGGCGGCTGGATGCTGGAACTGAGCGGGCAGGGCGAAGACAGATTACAGGCTGATTTTGTGATTGATGCCAGTGGGCGGGCGCGCAAAATGGCACGTCAGGTTATGATTGAACCGGTAGCAAGTGATCAGCAGCTGGCTCTGGTTGCTTATTGTGATATGGCGCGCCAGGTACTTGCTGATGAAGATAACGGCTTATTACTGGAAACAGTGCCCGCCGGTTGGATGTACTGTGCCCCTGTCACCACCCGGCAGTGTGTTGTTGTTCTTATGACAAATCACGCCACTTTGCAGACATCTGCGCAGGCGAAAGCGATCTGGCAACAGGCAGTGAACGAAAGCCGTTATATTCATCAACGCCTCAATGGTTATCTCACGCCGTCAGAAGTTATCATCTATCCGTCCCGGAGTCAGTTAACAGAACGTTGTTTTGGTGAGAGCTGGGTAGCAATTGGTGATGCCGCCATGGCATATGATCCGCTGACCGGAATGGGAATCACTAAAGCGATGGCAGATGCAGAACAAGTGGCGGAAAAAATTCGGCAGGCTTTTCGTGACTCTCAATCCATTGATTTTTCTGATTATGCGCAAAAGCACCAAAGAGCCTTTGCGCATTATGCGGACAACCGGCGTGCCTTTTATCAAATGGAGAAACGCTGGCCCAATGCGCCTTACTGGCGGGAAGTGCAGCAGCTATGAAAGCAGGTAACTGGTTGGTGGCTTTGATTTGGGGGGCATTGCTGATAGCACTGATTATTGTGCTGCTGGTGAATGCTGAGCAACGTAAGCAACAGCAGAACCATAGTTTTCGTGTCTGGGGCGGGAAACTGACATCGCTTGGGGTTGTTGATGGTGGTCAGCAAGGGGTGGCAATTACGCTGCACAAGCGCTTCACATTGAAAGAACAGGAGTTTTTACGTGAAGTCGGGGCGTATACCGGAAAGATGGTGTCCAGGGCGTCTGCCTACCAACTCCATTTCCCCGGAACCGTCTGTGAGTTTCTTCCGGGAATGCTGGTGTATTGTGATACTGCCAATCTTTCTCCACAGGCTTTGGATCAGGCTTATGCCATTGCCTGGTTGCAGGGAGAAAAGGAAGTGCTGCAGCTAACCCCGCAGCAACTGGCTGAGCAGGGTTTGCAAATCACCTTTCATACCAGCAAAGCCAAAAAAACCGGGATGAATATTGATGGCCAGATGCGAATCAATTGTACTTTACAGGCTCACCTGAAAATATCTGCTTATAAAAGCCCGGCGCAAAATGCAAGTATGAAAATCGAAGATGCATTTTTTATTTTGTCCGACCGGGCCTGTGAGGAGTGATGGTGCAATGTGTCTTCATGTCTCAGCTTAGGCTGAAAATATAGAGTAGAGTGGTCACACTGGCTGCTGAAATTAAAGTGCCTGCCAGTACAATTGATGAAGCACGATTGATATAAACCTCATAGTGTTGCGCCAGTACAAAAACGTTGAGTGCCGGTGGGAGTGCTGCCATTAACACTGCTGTTTGCAGCCAGATTTCATCTTCAATTTCCAGCCACCTCAGCATTATGTAGATTAACAGGGGGTGCAGCACCATTTTGATAAGCAACAGAATAGGGATATCTTTACTGCTGAGATCAGCTTTCTGATTGGCGATGACTACACCCATAACAAACAGGGCGCAGGGTGCTGCGGACTGTTTCAGGCTGTTGAGTGTCTGGTCGATTACCTGTGGTACTGCTGGTTGCCAGATAGCGAAAATAACGCCGGCGATTGTGGCAAGGATAAAAGGATGCAACAAGACGCCGCGCAGAATGCTAACCAGTAAATTTTGTTCGCGGGCACTGGCACTGAATGCCATCATAATTGGTGCCAGAATAAACATTAAGGCATTATCAAAGCATAATACCAGCGCCGTGGGCACTACTGCAGCCTCGCCAAAGGCCGGAATAGTCAGAGCTGGCCCCATATAGCCAATATTTGAATAGGAACCGGAGATAGCCTGCATGGTAGCAGTGGATGTGTTGCTTTTCAGCAGATAGCGTCCCAGGCAGTAGGTACTGAAAAATATCAGAATTGTAGCTCCGCTGGTTCCGGCGATATAAGGAAAATTCAGCATGTCTTCCACTGGTGTTTTGCGCAGAATCTGGAAAAACATCGCCGGGAGAGCAAGGTAAATAATATAAAACTGCATCCATACCAGTCCGGATGGTGGTAGCTTTTTAAAGCGGGCTGATAACCAGCCCAGGAATACCAAAGCGAACAGCGGCAGGGTGAGATTTAAAACTTCCATGCAAATGCCTGAGTTAACAAGAAGTGAAGTATTATGGCAGCTCGTATTTAATGTTTTAAGCAGGAACTCTCACCTTGTCGGTGACAGCCACTTATTACATGGTGAATATTGGTTGCTCCGTCAGCGGATGCTAATATTCGGTGTTACTATTCTTCAATGGCCTGCTGGCTGCGGATTTTATGACGGAACAAGCGTTCTCAACTGAAAAACGTGTATTGATGGCGATGCGTAAAACGTTGGCTAAAGTGGTGCGTGATTTAACGCCTGCTGATACAGCAACCCGTTACCCGCTGACTGATGACACCGTGTCTGATATTAAGGCGTGCTTCGATTTAATTGCCAGCCGTGAGCGTGAACTGATGCAACTGGCTGGTAATGAAGGTCAGGAAAAGCCTCGTTTTATCGACGATATTCATAAACCCCAGGTCGTTTCTGTTGCAGGCCTGAAGAAAAAACAGACCAGGGAATCCGATACATGACTGACTTTTCCGGTGAACAGATGACTGCTTTAACCCGGGCGGTTATTGACCATATGGATGAATGGAAAATCAGCCCGGATGATATGCTGAGTGTTCTGGGCTTATCAAAAAAGGTGAAAACGCGCCATTTAAATGCGTATCGCAATGGTGATCGTACCTTTCCGCAGGATGCGGATGTTATGCAGCGTATTGACCATGTGGTTGGCATAGCGGATGCATTGCGTACTACATTTCCGTTTAGCAGCCAGATGCGCATAATGTGGCTACAAAAGCCACACCGGCGTTTTCAAAAGCGCACGCCACTTGCCGTTATGCTGTCAGAAGGCGCCAACGGGCTGCAAAAAGTCCGGATTGAGGTTGACTGCAGTTACGGATATGCCATTTCTGATGCTATGCACGCAGCAGCTCGTCAGGCTGTTTAGAGCCAGGCATACACTAAGCCGCACCTTTTGAGCAGATCAATGTGTCACAATGTGTCAACTTCGCTGTAGGCAGTGCGACAAAAGTTTTAAATGCGCAAAGCCTGTTAGCTAACGAGAAGCAGTAGCAAAGGCGCGAAAATATCTTAAAACTTTTGCGCACGTACTTATTTATCAGTCTATCCTTCGCGAAAAAATTTGGCGCCGTGAATAAGAAACCCGGCGTTTACTACCGGTTTGTTTTTCCCAGACCCGACAGGCAATTTCCTGAATTTTAATAAACTTTGGATGATTTAACAGATAATCATAAAGCCTGGATTCTGTGATTATGCGTTGCAGCGTGGAAACCGGTGTATGATAGTGTCTGTCAGCCGTCTGGCTTTCAGTATGAGGTAACATTCCGTTGTAGCCGGGTTGTGCGAACAATGGTTGACTGCCCAGTGTCAGTAAGAGGATTGTCAGCACGTTTATTGTAATTTTGCGTAGCATCAGATATCTCCATGGGGTAAGCCGATAAACGGCTTAGTCATTCAATATTTATATAACCGAATCTAAGAGAAAAAACATGGTTAAAAGCCTGATTACGCATATTATGATCATAAATTCCGATAAAAGGCATCAATTGTTTTAATTTCTTCAGTTTGAATACAGGATAACAAACGGTTTTATGAGCGATTTTTTAGTTCCTGCGGCAATGGTACAGACAGAACAAGTGATAAAAAAAAGCCGTTTTATTACATTTATTGCCCATGCACCGGATTCGGGGTCATCACATAGTTTTATCAGCCGCGTACGGGCGGAGTATCCGGATGCGGGGCATGTGTGCTGGGCATTTATTGCTGGTGAGCCGGGAAATACGACTGCAATCAGCTGCAGTGATGATGGTGAGCCGGCGGGTACTGCCGGTAAGCCGATGTTGAATGTGTTACAGCACAGTAATGTCGGTGAAATTGTTGCTGTGGTCGTGCGTTACTTTGGAGGAATTAAACTGGGCACCGGTGGCTTAGTTCGGGCCTATTCTGCGGGTGTGACTGAGTTAATGAAGGAATTGCCGACCTGCCTTAAAGTTGAGAGCGTGGCAATGGAGCTGGTATTACCCTATGCACTGGAGGATGCCGTCAGACGTACCCTGGAAAACACAGGTGTTGTTATTAGCGATGTTAACTATCAGGAAACGATAAGCATTAGTTGTGATTGCCCGGCAGACCGCTTAACCACTTTGTCACAACAGTTGAATGATGCTGGCAGAGGGCAGATTAAAATTTTAGCTGAGACCTGAGAGATCTGCGTTAAAGGAGCCGGTTCAGAATCAAAGAACAGGCTCCTATGTCATGGCAATAAATGCAGTCGGCAGATTTTCCAGTTGTTATAACCGGTTTAACTGCGCCTCAATCAGATCTTCATACACTGCATCATCATCACTGAAATACACCATAGCAGAGGCCAGTTTACTTGCCAGAATAGCGTACTTTACTTTTTCCGGCAGCTGGCCAAGTCGCTCCCGATACAGGGACTTTTCATTAATCAGCGCCGGTAAGTGTTGCAGCATAGCGCGCTGATAACGTTCCTGTGTAACCAGTTCCGGCCGGGAACGGAAATAAGCAAACATTTTGGCGTAATGGGCATTAATCTCATGGCTCAGCTGGTTGGAAATTTCAGTATAGGTGAGACTTTCCGCTGCTTCCCGGTGTCGGCGAATGATCAACCGCGCTTCCTGTTCTGCCATCCGGTTCAGGATATCGATGACATCACTCACATAACGCTGTTTATCAGCCAGAAACTCATCTTCAGCCATCAGCAGATTGGCGATAATCTCATAAGAGGAAGAGATAACACCGCATTTATTGGCTGAAGCATCCCGCATTATGACAACTCCCCGTTGTTGCAGGCTGATTCGCGCATCGGGGGTAATAAATGAATTAGCGCCTTCCACAATCGTGCGTGCTGTTGGTGTGCCTGTGCTGTCAAAGAACTGATCCACATTATGCATGCCAATGGTTTCCGGGCGCCCACCGGCAGGGATAAACAAATCAGTATCGACGGAAAATACTAAGCGGTTATAGGTCTTGTAGAACTCATCGGTGGAAATCCAGTGCTCTTCCAGGCCTTCTTTTGTCATAATGAGCTTTTTATAAACTTCCCGAATACCTTCTGTTTGTTTCTGGTTGCGGTAGATAATATAACCACCGGTATGCAGTTCATTGGCATCAAAAGCATCGAGGTCGTTTTGCAGCACAATGTCTGATAATGCGGCGTGCTGCAGGCCTGATGGGTCAAATGCAGCGCCGGTGCCGTCGATAATCAGCTTGATTTGTACTTTGGGGCAGCGTTCCAGTAACAGGCGCATGCCATTACCGGCAACATCCCCATTCGGCCCCCCGGTGAGTTTGACACTGAATTCATCGTGATGCATGTCAATGCCAAGCACTTCCTGCATTGTGACTTCGGCAAAGCGAATCACGCCGATTGAGGTGACGCCGTATTCTTTATGGTTAATCCCGACTTTTTTGCTCGACATAATACCGGCACCCAGCAGATAACCGCGTTTTACTGCCTGTTCTGCTATTAGTTCGACCATAACATCATGCATATTCTCATCCGGGCCGAGCTCAATAGGTTCGTCTTCGCCATAGTAGTCAATAATAGCCGGATCTTTTGCTTTACCTTTCTCGGTTACATACAGATCAAGAAAAGCATGGATAAAACCAAACTGCAGTTTGTACAGGTACTGCAATACGGTGGCGCGTGGTGTATTGGGTCGGGTGTTCAGAATCGCGACCATTTTAGAGCCGCCTTCATAAATATCCTTGTTTTTCAAATGTTGTGTATGTGCCAGTACATAATTTTCTTTGAATAACGTATTGGCACTGGTGACATAATCGTCATGTCCCTGGGTAATTAGCGTACGCCAGCCGCCCCGTGCAATATCGGAGAAACCAATGTGGTAACCCGACCCGTTGCGGCCAGAGAAAAAGGTGATTCTGAACGGGCGTTCTGCAGGTAGATTTGCCGTAAACTCAGCATCCAGTTCTTCCAGATAAGCCGGATCAAGCCGAAACGCCAGCGCATGTTTTTCATTAACAAAAAAGTTGGTCTTCAGGCAGTGGGTAATGAAACTAATCGTACTGCCAAAGATAATGCGTCGGGTTTCATCCAGGAAGCGGCGACCGGTGTTGAAATTGGTGACAAGTTCCTGCACTTCCTGTAGTTGAATGGCATAGCTGTTTTCTCTGTCTTCAAGATCCGGCCGGAACCGGGCATGGAATAACATGAGTAGCTTAGAACTAACCTCCGGATGATTATGAAAAGCGCGCTGGATGCCGATAGGCTCGAAGCGTTCCGGGTTATTGTGTGCCAGATTGGTATGAGCGAAAGTAATGAATGCGCGGATCAGGCTGGCATCAGGGCCATTATTAACACCGGGCAGCACCAGATTGGTGAAACTGGCTGAGGTCGAGGACAGTATCAGTGTATTGTAAAGCTCGTGCTGTAATTCAAGAAAATTCTCACTGCCCTGTTCCAGGGTACTGCCATCGCGTGGGTTAATATAAAAAGTGGCAAGGAAGTTAGGGTAAATACCATTACTCATCGTTACGGTATAAGAACGTAATACATCAATATCGAGGCGTTTAAACACCTCTAATACCTGTAACAGGAAGCCATATTGCGGCGGATTACTGACACCAAATAAAATGCGGGCGGTTTCACCATTCGCAGCACTCTCAATGGGATGGATATCAAGGTGCACACCACCATGCAGCTGTGTTTTTTGATATAGATCGAGCACCCTGGCGAGTCGTTCCGGATGTGAAACGCTGACGTACTCTGCATTATTAATCCAGAGCAGCTTTAACAGCGATTCGAGTTCCTGTGTATCGAAGTCGGGGGCGTGCGCACTGAGTTCTGCCCTTACATCAGCAACAATATCAGCAGGTAAGTCATCACCGGCGTTATTCTCCAGTAATGTCGCAATCTCATTATCAGCCTTACATTCATAATCAAAACGCAGGATTTCTAATAGCTGATCGCTGTCCGGTAATGGCACCAGTGAAGTATTGAGTTCGGAATATGACAAATTGTCACGTTGTTCAATAGAGCTGAGGGTATTGTAAATGGAGTTAGAAACAGAGGGTTGCGCCAATAATAAACGTTCCGGGCGATCAGTCAGGCGGATGTAAGGTAAGCGGTGGATACGGCTGACTGCGCTCACTAAAACTGCCAGTGCATCAGCTTCCTCACGATTAAAACTAAAGAAGAAAGGATGCATAGCCTGTTGCAGCCATTGGAGATTAGCGTTGATTTTTGCTTCGTGAGATTCAATGGTCTGTTTGACCTCATTGAGTACGCTGGTGGTATGGCTTTCCATTAGAGATATTCCTGTTTGGGTGTATTTTATTTAATTCTATTAACAGCTTAACAACTCGTGCTAGTGTGTGTCAGCAGGATAACAATATTTTTTTCAGGGAATTTTCTATGCATAAATCCTTGGTATTAACGGTGCTGGGTGATGACCGTCCCGGTTTAATTCAGGTGTTGTCGGAGGTGCTGGAACAACACCAGGGTAACTGGCTGGAAAGCCGGATGGTTGATCTGGCAGGAAAGTTTGCCGGCCTGCTGAAAGTCAGTGTGCCTGCTGCCCGGAGTGCAGATTTGAATACTGCACTGGAAGGTCTGCAGCAACAGGGGCTGGAAATTCAGATTCAGCCGGTGGATGAGCAGCGGTCAACCACATGCAATGAATTATTACAGTTAGAAGTGCTGGGGCCGGATGCACCGGGAATCATTAATAATATTACCCATCAGCTGTCCACACTCAATGTCAGCATTGATGAATTAAACAGCGAACAAAGACAAGCACCGATGTCGGCGGAGAAATTGTTTTTTGCTGAAATGACACTTGAGCTGCCTGCAGGCGTTAGCCAGGATGATGTGCAGGATGCACTGGAAGAGCTGTCAGATCAGCTGATGGTAAGTTTAGAAGCTGGTTGATCACCAGCTTCCGGTATTCTCCATCGACACCCATGGCTCGGCCAGTGGTAAGGCATCACCATTTTGTAGCAGCTCGATCGAAATTCCGTCCGGAGATTTAATAAATGCCATTCGTCCCTCACGTGGCGGGCGGTTGATAGTCACACCGGCATCCATCAGTTTCTGGCAGGTTTCATAAATATTGTCTACCCGATAGGCCAGATGACCAAAGTTGCGTCCACCGGTATAGGCTTCCGGATCCCAGTTATAGGTTAATTCCAGTTCGGCTGTACGATTATCAAGTGCCTGCGGTTCGTCTTTCGGAGCGGCGAGGAAGATCAGTGAAAAGCGGTCTTCTTCATAATCATGGCGACCGGTTTGCACCATACCCAGTTTGTTGCAGAAGAAATCCAGCGATTCATCGATATCACTGATACGAATCATCGTATGTAGGTATTGCATAAAACTATCTCCGGTGAATGTTTGATTAGATGGCAGGATTATACGTCACTCCTGTAGCACCTTGTCACAAATATAATTGCCGATCGGAATGGCTGATGTTGCTGCCGGTGATGGTGCATTGCAGACATGCAGGCTGCGTGGACTTTCAGCAAACAGAAAATCATGGATTAATTCACCTTTGTGCGAAACCGCTTGTGCGCGTACACCCGCCGGATAGGGCTGCAGGTCAGCCAGTGTGATTTGCGGGCAATATTTTTGCACTAATTTGAGATAGCCCGGTTTCCATAGGGAATTCCACATTTCTGCCAATCCGGGGCGAAGATTTTTAATCAGCACTTTCCAGAATCCGGGGAAAGCCAGCATTTCCCTGACATCAGTTAAGCTGAAATTGACCCTGCCATAACCTTCCCGTTTCCAGCCCTGTACAGCATTCGGCCCGACGGTAACAGAGCCGTCGATCATCCGTGTCAGATGTACACCCAGAAATGGCAGTGCAGGATCAGGAATCGGATAAATCAGGTGTTTAACAATCCGGTTGTGTCTGGCAGGTAACTGGTAGTATTCGCCGCGAAACGGAATAATCTGAAAGTCAGTCTTAATATCAAGCATGCGGGTGATACGGTCTGCCATCAGGCCGGAGCAGCTAATCAGATAGCGGGTGTGGAAAACCTGAGGCGCCTTCTGGTGTTGCACCTGCACCCTGATATGATCATCGAATTCTGTCAGAGCTGTAACTTCATGTTGCAGGCAAACCTTTCCTCCCGCCGAAGTATATAAACCGGCCATTTTGTGACAAATCCGGCGGTAATTTACAATGGCAGTGTCTTTAACCAGAATTGCGCCAACACCACTGATATTGGGTTCATGTTCATGTAACTGTTCAGCATCCAGTAGTTCCAGATCCAGTTCATTCTGTAGTGCACGCTGGTATAAAGCCAACATACGTTCTTTTTCCAAAGCATTGGTGGCCACCAACAGCTTGCCACATTGTTCATAATCGATATTGTGCTGCTGGCAGAAGTCGATGGTTGCCGTTACCCCGGCTTTACAGAATTTTGCTTTCAGGCTCCCAGGCGCATAATAAACTCCGGCATGAATAACACCGCTATTATGACCGGTCTGATGCTGCGCAAATTCAGCCTCCTTTTCTAATAGCAGGATACGTGCTTCTGGTTTGCGCTGCTGTAACTGCCAGGCTGTTGAAATACCAACAATACCACCACCGATGATGATGTAATCGTATAAGGTCTGTGCTGTCTCCGCTTGTTTTTGGGGAGTAGTGTGGTTTGTATCCATGCAATTTATCCTGAAGTATCTCTCGGTAATACCCTGGTGCGCCTGTAGCCAAAAGGCATGGCTTTGGCGCCCGGAATATTTATACAGCGTATTTGGCCCGCTGAGAACTTTTGCCCCGCTGTTCGTGGGTATTCCCTCTAATCGGTAAAATCATAGGCTTTAGAATGTCAGTGCATGCGGTTTGTTGCTGCTCCTGATAGATAGAGCTTAAGTAAACAGGTAAATTTATCGGGTATCGATTCAATCATCATTATGGATCGGATTACCGGACTATTTGCCGTGCCCTTAACAATAGAATATTCAGGGTTTAAGGATGAATGGGATTTTCAATTACCAGGTGCCGGGCCATGCACCTCAGTTAAATCAAGCGCCAAAAAAGCCAAGTAGCAATAAATCTTTAAGCACGCAACAATCATTTTATACACAGGCCGATATATCAGCGGAAACTGATTTACATACATTAAGGCTGATGCAGGAACTATGGCACCAATTACGCCACCAACACCGTGACCAGCCGGTACGGGATAATTGCCCGAATTACTGCCTGACAGATACCAGTACTTATTCAATTGGCGAAGAAGAAGGTAAACCGATTGCGGCACCGGCTTATACCGACACTGACCAGGGAACACTAACACCGGCACTGGGTGAGGAAGAGAGCGGCCCGGCAGTGATGGCTCAGGCAGCTGGCAAAGATATACACCGCTGAAAATATTTGTCAGGCTGATTATCGTTTATAATTATTCTTAACTCTTTGAATTTTCAGGGCTGCTAATGAAAAAAATTTCCCTCAGTGCGAATGAAGACCTGATTAAGCGCGCGCAGGCAAAAGCGCGGGCGAATAAAACGACCCTCACTGCTGAATTTCGTCTCTGGCTTAAGCAATATGCTGAAACACCGGAACAGCAAAAAAACAATAGAAAGATAAAGTCTCAACCACAAGATGGACGACTTACCCGTTGTGTCCAGGCGCTGAAAAAATTCGAGAAAAAACTGGAAGAGAAGCTCTGACAGTTGCGCTGTGAAATCTAATCTACGCTGAGGGTGGCGACAGATGTTCAGTTAGCCAGTGTTTTAATGCGAGGGTGTTATCGCCATGAATTCGGCTGGGAGAATGTAACAGAGCATAGCCATAACCGGTGAGTCGTTCAGCAAAAGGAGCAACTAACAGGTGATTACTGATTTCGGTACGCATCAGGTCGTCCGCCAGAATTAAGCCTAAACCATCTACGGCAGTTTGTACCCGTACGTTGGCATCACTGATTACCCGACGCGGGTTAGTAAAGCTGGCATCACCATGATGATCGATGCTGTTAAACCATTCCTGCCAGATATCCTGCTGACGGTCTTCACACAATAAGGGTATCTGATTAAAAGGAGCCTGCTGCAGAATACGGGTATCCAGTAACTGATTCAATGGCAGGCCATTACGTTGTAATAAGGCCGGACTTAAGACCGGAAACAGGGGCATTGGGATCTCGGCAAAACGGTTCCTGTCCCTCCGCCCATGACAAGGCCCCCAGCGGATCGCTAAATCAACTTCGGTCAGTTTAAAATCTGCAGCATCGACAGAATGTTGCAGATGGATTGGAATATTGGGATAACGCTCGCTAAAGCTACTGATTCGGGATGATAACCAGCGGGCGGCAACGTAGGTGGTGGCAGCAATGGAAATGCCGGCCTGCTGGCTTTCACCCCGTAAGCGATGCAGTGTGTCTCCTAAATCATGAAACAGGCGCTGAGTACTTTGCAGGAGTGCCTGGCCGGCATCTGTTAGATAAACCTGACGTACAGTGCGCCGGAATAAAGCACACTGTAGCTGTTCTTCCAGTTTTCGTATCTGATAACTGACAGCTCCTTTGCTGATACAGAGTTCATCGGCTGCCAGGCTAAAGCTTAAATGCCGTGCTGCTGCTTCAAAAGCTTTCAGCGTATCCAAAGGAGGGAGGTGATGCTTCATGAGCAGAACAGCACAATCATCTTAATCAGATGCTGGTACAAAAGACTTTCCGGGCAAGACCTTTGCTGATTTCAATGTTACAGCCACCATAACTGTTGGTTGCCTGGCATTGTCCAACAGCGGGCTGGCCGGGCTTTGGTTTTTCGCCGGGACGTGCATTACAGTGGAACTGACACTGGGTGCTGTCGGTACAGCTTTTACCAGCATCTTTAGCCTGACGCAGGCAGCCATAAAACATGGATTTTTCCCCGCGCACCCATTTTCCGCCACTGTTGTTGCATCCTGCAGCACTTAATGTACCGGTTACGGTCGTTGTAGTTGTATTGTCAGCAGCAGGAGGATTATTAACACAGGCTGCCGATACTGAACAAAGCAGAATGACGGTTAAAACGGGGAAGCTAATTTTCATGGGTTTTCCGCTGAAGGTAGGTCGGTTAAAGGTTTATGGTTCAAAAAAACTAAACCATAAACTAATAATTTCTGTTTGTCATCCGCATAGATATTCCCGATTATGGACAGCTGCTCTGACAGCCGGAAAATCCGGTTTTTAAATAAGTTGCATTCCCGTATGCCATCTGAATTACCGCTAAGGAGAAATAATGAGTCAGTCCCCACGATCCCATGCCCGTGTTGTTGTCATCGGTGGCGGTATTGCCGGTTGTTCGACGTTGTATCACCTGACCCGTGAAGGCTGGACGGATGTGGTGCTGGTTGAGCGCGATGAACTGACATCCGGTTCTACCTGGCATGCTGCGGCACAGGTCACCCAGTTTGGTGGTAATCAAACCATGATTGCGCTGAAACAGCATAGTATTCAGCTGTATCAGAAGCTGGCGGCTGACCCTGAACATCCTTTTTCCTACCATATTACCGGTGGAATGCGTACAGCATACACACAGGATCACCTGGATATTTATCATTACCATGTCGGTTTGGCGAAGGGCATGGGTGTGGATATGGAAGTGATTGATGGGCCGGAGGTCAGCAAACGTCATCCGCTCATGCGTAGCGATAATATTCTGGGGGCATGGTGGGATCCGCTGGATGGTTATATTGACCCTTCCGGCATAACTTTCGCACTGGCCCGGCAGGCACGTAAAGCCGGGGCCGAGGTTTCACGTTTTAATCCGGTGGAAAGCATCACACGCAAAGCGAATGGTGAATTTATCGTTCATACTAAACTCGGCGATATTACCTGCGAAAAAGTGGTCAACGCCACGGGATACCGGGTTAATGAGGTGGGCAATATGCTGGGTGTTGAGCATCCCGTCACCTCGATGGAGCATATGTATTTCCTTACCGATAACCTGCCTGAACTGGAGGCACTTGACTTTCAGGTGCCGGTAATTCGTGATCCGGGTGATGATTTCTACAGTCGGCAGGAGAAAAAAGGCCTGCTGGTTGGGGTGTATGAACAGGGTTGTAAAACCTTTGGTATGGATGGGATTGATCCTAATTTCACCAAAGATTTGTGCCCGTCTGATCTGGATCGCTGTCTGGATAATATGGAACGGATTTTTGAGCGCATGCCTGCGTTACAGGAAGCCGGAATTCATACGGTGGTCAATGGCCCAATTACCTATACCATTGATGGCTTGCCGCTGGTAGGGCAAATACCGGGCGTGGAAAATGCGTATTGCATTATCGGGCTGCGTGCCGGGATTGGTGAAGGGGGTGGTCACGGTAAGATACTGGCTGAGCTAATTGTGCACGGCGAATGCGAATGGGATGCCTGGTGTCTTGATCCGCGCCGTTTTACCCAGTATGCCAATACCGAACATACCTGTCTGAAGGCGATTGAGGATTACCAGAACGAGTTTCACTATCACATGCCACATGAGCATCGTCCGGCTGCCCGGCTGGCGCGTACCACGCCCTTATACCCGGTGCTGGATAATCTGGGTGCGGTGTGGGGCACAGTGAATGGCTGGGAGAGAGTGGTTTGCTTTAAGCCGGAGGATCAGCCGGACTTTCAGGATCAGCATTCCTTCCGCTTCACGCCAACTGAGGATGTCATTAAAGCTGAAATTACAGCACTCCGGCAAAATGTCGGGGTGATGGAGGTTTCCGGTTTTAACCGCTATGAAATAAAAGGGGAAGGAGCAACCGCGTTTCTGGATCAGTTGACCTGTAGCCGGATTCCTCAGCAAGTCGGTAAGGTGAGTTTATGCTATCTGTTAAATGACCATGGGCATGTTCTGAGTGAGGCAACCATTGCTAAACTGGGTGAGGAACATTACTGGTATGGTTCTGCAGCAGCAGCGGAATGGCATGATCTGGACTGGCTAAACCGTTATCGCCCGGAGACAGTCAGCATGACTGAAATGACAGCGTCACACACGATTCTGGTTGTGGCCGGGCCGAAATCACGGGCGCTATTACAATCACTTTCCCCGCGCTGTGATTGGTCGAAAGCTGCTTTTCCATGGTTACAGGTGCGTGATATGACGCTGGGGCATGCTGCGGTTAAGGCGATGAGTGTGAGTTTCTCGGGCGAACTGGCTTATGAATTGCACATACCAAATGAACAGCTGTATCTGGTGTGGAAGCTGATTAATGAAGCCGGAACAAATTTTGGTTTATCGCGATTTGGTTTGTATGCCACGGAATCCATGCGGCTGGAGAAAGGTTACCGCCACTGGAAGGCTGATTTGATTTATGAGCGTAATCCTATGGAATCCGGTTTGCAGCGCTTTGTGCATCTGGATAAGGATTTTGTCGGTAAGGCTGCGCTGTTACAGGAGATTGAACGCGGGCCGGTAAAGCAGTTTGTGGTGATGACTGTGGATTGTGAGGTCGGAGCGGCACATGCCGGGGATTCAGTGTATGCCGGGGATCAGCTAATCGGTTCGGTCAGCTCCGGAGGTTATGGTCACCGGGTCGGGAAGAATATTGCTTATGCTTTTGTCGGGCCGGACTATTCCGAACCGGGTACGCAGTTAACGATTGGGATTTTGGGGGAGCGTTATTCGGCTGTAGTGGTTGAGGAGTGTTTGTATGATGCTGAGTATGCGTTGGTACGATCATAGCGTAATGCTCTGCTTGGCCGGTTTTTCCTGCGAGGGATATCGTTAATCCTCCCATAAAACGGCCAATCTCTTAACGGTAATTTGTGAGAAGTTTATGGTTGAACAAAGAAAGACGCGTCGCAAACGTAAAATGAGTCCCCGTGAGGCTATGCATCTGAAACGTGCCCAGGCTCCGGAGATTAATCCGGCTCCTCCCGGCCCATCCGGTGGGCAGTATAAACCTTTAACGGATCATGATATTCAGCAAATCTATCAGACGGCGTTGCGGATTCTGGAAGAAATCGGCATGGGCGATGTACCGGATATATTGCTCGAACAGGCGCTGAAAAAGGGAGCGCACCAAAACGATGCGGGTCGGTTGTGTTATCCAAAGGCAATGGTGGAGGACATTATTGCCGGGGCCTGTCGCAATGTGGTGATGTATGGCCGTGATCCGAAACATGATTTTGAGATAGGCGGGGAGAAGGTGCATTTTGGTACCGGCGGCGCAGCGGTACAGACACTGGACTTGGATACGCATACTTACCGGGCGGCAACACTGCGGGATTTGTATGACTTTGCACGGTTGGCGGACTCGCTGACGAATGTGAGCTGGTTTACCCGTTGCTGTGTGGCGACAGATGTCGAGGATATTACTGACCTTGATATTAATACTGCTTACGCTTTGCTGCGCGGCACGACCAAGCCGGTAGGAACCAGTTTTACGCTGGGGAGCACGGTTGACCCTATTGTGGATATGTTTGAGCTTGCACTCGGGCCGAATGGGGCAAAGACCTTTCGCGAACGCCCGTTTTGTAAGGCACATATCAGTCCGATTATTTCGCCCCTGCGTTATGGTGAAGATGCATTTGATGTCACGCTGGCCAGTATCCGGCGTGGGTTGACGCTGAATAATATTATTGCAGCACAGTCGGGGGCGACGGCTCCGGCGACTATTGCAGGTATGTTGTCATCCACACTGGCGGAGACGCTGGCGGCACTGGTGATGGTGAATGTGTTTGCACCGGGCCACCCGATGATTTTTTCGAACTGGCCATTTGTTATTGACCTGCGCACCGGCTCATTTTGTGGTAGTGGAGGGGAAATTACCCTGTTAAATGCGGCTTCAGCGCAACTATCGAACTGGCTGGGCCTGCCATCGGGGGCGGCGTCAAGTATGAGTGATGCTAAAGCAGTTGATGCGCAGATGGGACTGGAAAAGTCGATGTCTTCGCTGGGTGTCGGGTTAGCAGGCTGTAATATGATTTACGAATCATCCGGCATGATGGCCAGTTTGTTGGGGGCGTCGTTTGAGGCGATGCTGATTGATGATGAAATGCTGTCGCAGGTATATCGTGTCCTGCGTGGTATTGAGGTGAATGAGGAATCGCTGGGTTTTGAGGCGATTAAGGATGCTGTGTATGGCGAAGGTCATTTCCTTGGTGGCCAGCATACGATGGATGCGATGCATAAAGATTATTTCTGGCCGAGCAAGCTGACAGATCGGGAGCAGCCTTCTGTGTGGGAAGAGCAGGGGGCGACCGATATGTGGCAACGGGCAAATACCAGAGTCAGGGAGATTCTGGCGGAGCATCAGCCGGAGTATTTGAGTGCTGAGGCGGATCGAATGATTCGGGAGCGGTTTAAGATTTTGTTGGATTAATGTGTGCATTGAGGTAGTCAGTCGTTAATCATTTAAGCTTGAGCCTCAGGGGGTAACCCTTGTATGGTTAACTCTCTCTGACATAATCATAAAGCCAATGAAAGACTACCTCAATCAGTTGCTTTTCGACGCACTGAAGCGTTTCGTGCCCTTTAAAGACTGGATCGGCGAGTTAAAAAAACCTGATGTTCTACGCGCCGATATTTTCGCAGGGATTACTGTTGCCTTGGTGCTGATTCCGCAATCAATGGCCAACGCACAATTAGCCGGTTTGCCACCACAGATTGGTTTATACGCCGCATTTCTGGTGCCGATTGTTGCTGCGCTATTCGGCTCTTCACGTCAGCTGCAAAACGGGCCGGTGGCGATTATCTCCCTGATGACAGCGGCTGCGCTGATTCCACTGAACTTATCCCCGGAACAATACATTGCCTATGCCGCTATGGTGGCGATTATGGCGGGGTTGATGCAGCTGGCTCTGGGGTTTCTGCGTCTCGGAATGATGGTGGATTTCCTGTCCCATCCGGTAGTGATTGGCTTTATTAACGCTGCTGCGATTGTGATTAGCAGTTTACAGGTGAGCAAGTTATTCGGTATTGAGGGGATTAATGGTGCTCATCTCTACGAAACCATTTGGAATTTGCTGTTGGCGATTCCAGCGCAGACCCATTTTCCAACACTGGCGATGGGCGTTTTTTCGATGGTGTTGCTGTATATCTTCAAGAAACTGACGCCACAGCTGCCGGGTATTTTATTTACCGTGGTGATTGCGACGGTGTTGGCGTGGCTGCTGGGTTTTGAGAGTATGGGTGGTAAGGTGGTCGGTAATATTGACAGCGGGTTGCCGTCATTCATTATGCCAACGATTGATCCGCGCGATATTACCTCGCTGATCATGCCAGCGTTTATGATTGCTTTGCTGAGCTTTGTTGAAGCATTTTCGATTGCCAAAGCGGTGGCCTCAAAGACACGCCAGCATCTGTCGGCGAATCAGGAAATGGTGGGCAAAGGCCTTGCAAACCTGGTCGCCGGTGTAACTCAGGGGTATGCAGTATCCGGCTCATTTTCACGGACAGCAGTAGCGTTTGACGCCGGAGCAAAAACCGGTTTTACAGCGATTGTATCCGGCATTATTGTGGGTATTACTTTGCTGTTTCTGACACCGCTGCTGTACCACCTGCCGGTGGCGACACTGGCGGCGGTAATCATTATGGCGGTGATCGGTATGATTCATTTCGAGCCGTTTAAGCATGCCTGGAAAGTCAATCCACATGATGGCATTGTGGCTTTTGTGGTATTTGCCGGGACACTAATTTTTGCCCCTCACCTGGAATGGGGCATCTTTATGGGTGTGGTGCTGTCGCTGTTGTTTTATATCTATAAAACCATGCGGCCACATTTTGCTGAAGTGGCACTGGATGCAGATGGCACTCTGCGGGATGCCAGGGTTTTTGGTATGGAAACCAGTCAGGATATGGCGATTTTCCGCTATGACGGTGATCTGTATTTTGCGAATGCTAGCTATCTGGAGAAACAATTACTGAATGCTGTGGCCGATAAGCCGGAGTTGAAAGTACTGGTGCTGGATCTGGAAGCGGTGGATCAGATCGATGTGACCGGTGAAGAGATGCTGACACACATGTCTGAGCGCTTGCAGGAAGCAGGCATTGAGTTCTATATTACCCGCGCTAAGTTTAAAGTGACCGATGCTCTGAAACGTTCCGGTTTGTATGACCGTATTGGTGCCGAACATTTCTTTGGCAAGCGGGCTTTTGCGATGGATGCGATTAAAGCAAAGTATGGTGATGCGGTGGATATGAGCCATCTGGAATGGCATCGCCCTAAGACAACAGAAACAATGGAGTAGCGGGTAATGGCAAAACTGACCATTCATGAACCGGCACGTGAAATAGATGTGATTCACCACACCGACGTACTGGTGGTTGGCTCCGGCCCGGGTGGCCTGCCTGCGGCATTAGCAGCAGCACGCGCCGGGGCAGAGGTGACGCTGGTTGAACGTTTCGGCTGTTTTGGCGGTAATTTGACCGTCGTTGGTGTTGAGGGGATGCATTGGTATCGCCATGAACAGACAGTGGAATCGAACGGTATTGCCCGCGAATTCGAGGAAAAGGCGAAGGAGATGGGAGCTGCGGTGCCGGAGTCTCAATCCCTGTCTTATGAAATTGATTCCGAAGGTTTTAAACTGGTTGCGGATGAGCTGGTGCAGAATGAAGCCAATATCCATCCCATGTTACACCGTCAGTTTGTTGCCCCGATTATGGAAGGTAATCGTATTACCGGCATTATCACTGAATCCAAGGCCGGGCGGGAAGCCATACTGGCGGAGCGGGTGATTGATGCCACCGGTGATGCGGATGTGGCGGCGCGTGCCGGTGCATCGACCTATATGACACCAAAGGAACATATGATGGCGGCCTCAGTGATGTTTCATGTTGCCGGGGTGGATAAAACCAGATTTATGGACGGTGTCAAAGCGAATCCACAGACCTACAAAGACTGGGGGGGAGGCGGTGAATGGAATATTGAAACTTCAGCCTCCGGTAAAGAAGATAATATGTTCTCACCGTTCCTTCACAAGCCATTTGCACAAGCCATTGAGGATGGTTTGATTCCGCCAAACCTGAATACCATCGCCGGTACCTGGGGGGCGGTACATGATACCGGTGAACTGACATACATGAACCTGATTCATCTGGCAGGTTGTGATGGCACTGATCCGGATTCGATGACCACTTTTGAAATGGAAGGGCGACGCCAGTCAATGCTGGCGATTGAAGCATTGCGCCGCTACACACCAGGCTGTGAGGGCATCCGCCTGCGTAACTTCGGGATGACGATTGGTATCCGTGATACGAGAAAGGTGAATTGCCACTACAATATGACTGCAAACGATGTGCGTGAACAGGGACGGTTTGAAGACAGCATCGGGATTTTTCCGGAGTTTATCGATGGTTACGGCATTTTGATTTTGCCCACAACCGGCCGTTATTTTCAGTTGCCTTATCGGAATTTATTGCCGCAGGGAATAGACAACTTACTGGTGTCAGGGCGTGCTACCGGCGGTGATCGCGATAGCCATGCCGCGACCCGGAATATGGCTTGTTGTGCGGTGTTGGGGCAGGGCGCGGGTATTGCGGCGGCGTTATCCGTGAAGTCAGGCAAGGCACTGAGTGCAGTGCCTGTTGGAGAGATTCAACGCGAGTTGGAGCGACAGGGCGGACGCTATTATTAATATTATTTGTATTAAGTGAGTGCCTGACTTTCCTGGCTCTGAATCAGGTGTTCGGTCAGTTGCGTGGGCCGTTGACAATGCACCTGCATCATCACCTGTTCAAGCTCTTCTTTTAACAGATCAACCGCATGTTGGGCACCGGGTTCAGCGTGTGCGCCAACGCCATATAAAAACGGTCGGCCGGTAAAGACAAATTGGGCACCACAGGCATAAAAGCGGGCAATATCAACCCCGCTTTCCACACCGCTGTCAGCCATCACAGTCAGTTTATCGCCCACTGCTGCTACAATCGATGGCAGAACCTCTATTGAGGTTCGTGCTGCATCCAACTGGCGCCCACCATGGTTAGATACAATAATACCGTCAACTCCCAAGTCAAAGGCGCGCTTTGCATCATCTGCATGGTTGATGCCTTTAATGATCAATTGCCCCTTCCAGCGTTCCCGGAGGCGGGCAATTAATGCGTCATCTACCGGTTCCCGCAAGTGGTGGCGCACGAAGTTAGCGTGATCCTCCATATTTTTCAGGTCTTTCATATACGGTTGCAATGACGCAAACTGGGGCAAACCTTCCAGTAGAGTGCGGATTCCCCATTCAGGCCGCATCGCACTTTGCATGACTGAGCGCAGGGTGATTTTAGGCGGTACTGACAGCCCGTTTTTGGTGTCTTTAGGACGCTGCCCGGCGGTAGGTACGTCAACTGTCACCACCAGATTTTTACAGCCCGTTGCTTCCACCCGTTTTAACAGGTCTTCGCAAATCTGCTGATCAGTCGGTGGGTAAAGCTGAAACCAGAAATTCTCCTCTGCCGCTGCTGCAGCATCTTCAATGCTGACCGTGGATACTGTGCTTAAGACAAAAGGAATGTTATTGGCTTTTGCTGCCCGGGCGTGCATTAGCGAGGTTTGTGGCCAAACCAAACCGGTCAGTCCTAATGGTGCAATGCCAAACGGCAAATCGAATGGCTGCCCGAATAATGTTGTCGCTAATTCCGGGGGATGGCTCGGCGTTAAATAATCCGGGCGTAAACAGACTTTATCCAGTGCAATACGGTTACGCTTTACAGCCAGATCCTGATTGCAACCGCCCTGAACATATTCAAAAGCAAAGCGTGGAATACGCCATTTTGTGCGCTGCTTTAAATCAGCAATACAGGCAGATTTGCGTTTTAAGGTTTGAACCATCTTGAGAACTGACTCCGCGCTGATTGCCAGAGGCGGCTGGCGCTGTTTGTGGCATGGGGCTGACAGG
>JBMZDK010000029.1:0-24221 GCA_049614265.1 Thiolinea sp. | reverse complement strand
ACGGCTTCTAATCTTGCGCAACAAGGGCCGATGAGTTATCTGGAGCGCAATGTCTATGAGTTTAACCGTTATATTGCCAGGCAAGTATTGTGAGAAGTTTGCCTTGTTTGCTGAGACGGAACAATCAGGGCACAACCAAGCTCGCATGAAGAGCACATGCTACGACCTGTTAACCGGCGTAAACTCGCTGGCGCTCAAACAGTACTTGGTTCCAGGCAGTTGCGCCCTGCTTGTTCCTTGTGCTTTTGTCAATCGGCGTGGAACTATTTGAATAACTGGAGGGAGCATAAACATGCCATCACTGGATATTTTTCAAAGCTGGTGGGCGATGGAGTTTCGTCGCCCCGATGGCTTCGAGTGGTCAACGGAAGAGCGTTTTAAGATGATCGCTGAGGTGGGTTATCGCGGTGTGGGTTTTGATGCCGGGTTAGCGCATCGACCTTATGAGGGGCTGGCTGAGTATGTGAAATATTGTGAGCATTATGATCTCGATGTGTTGATTAATGCCTTTCCGCGCAATGCGGCTGATATAGATGCTGCGCTGCAACAGGCAGAGGCGTTTAGTGGGCGCTGCCGGTTTATTAGTGTGATTGGGCGTGTGGTGCCGTGGCATGTGGAGGAGGTGGCCAAGGTAACCCGTGGCTGGCTACAGCAGGGTGAGCAGGCTGGTGTGCCGATTTATGTGGAAGGCCACCGCAACTGTATGACCAATGATTTGCTGTTTACTCTGCAGTTAATGGATGCGGTGCCGGAGTTGAAGATGACGGCGGATTTGTCGCATTTTATGGTGAATCAGGAGTGGGGGTTTTTGCCGCTGGAAGATCATGAGCAGGAGTTGATTAGTCGCTTTTTAAAGCGCTGTGAGTCGTTTCAGGGCCGCATTGCTTCACCTGAGCAAATTCAGATTCAGCCGGATTTTCCACAGCATAAAAAGTGGGTGGATTTGTTTGAAGGCTGGTGGCAAGAAGGGCTAAAAGACTGGAAAGCGCGTTATGCGGATACCGATGAGCGCTGTGTGTTTATGTGTGAGTTAGGCCCGCCGCCGTATGCAATTACCGGCAGCGATGGTTATGAGTTAAGCAGTCGCTGGGATGAGGCTTTGCGGATGAAAACCCGCGTTGAGAATATCTGGGCAGGCTTATGATGAGTGTGTGTGGTTGACTGCACTCAGTCCCTGCCAGTCTTCCAGATCCTGCTCTGGTTTTTCCGCGCGAAACTTAGCATAGAGTGCTACGCCTTGCGGGTCTTCCAGCACATCAACCGTTATGCCTTTCTCCCGCAGCATTGCTTCATTACCGGATGCACTGGTGACATCGCCAACCACTACACGCTTGAACCCACGCATGTAGATCAGCGTCGCGCAAACATCGCAGGGGCTGAGGCTGGTATAGATCGTGGTTTGACTAAAGTCGATGCGTCCGGCATCACGTATGGCTGAGGTTTCACCGTGATTATAGGGATGTGATTCCTGCACCAGGGTGTTGTGGCCTTTGCCTACAATCATGCGCGTTGCATTATCAATAATAACCGCGCCAATTGGGCAACCACCTTCGTCATAACTTTTCTGTGCGAGTAGGGCGGCAATACGCATAAAATCGGCATCTTCCAACTGCTGTGCAAAACCTGTATCGATGAGTTTAGGCAGGCTGCGTGTCGGCATGTGGGCGATAGCTGTCAGTGCAGCTTCATTCACTGGTGTGTGTTCAGTCAGTAAGGTATTCATCGGTTTCCTGAATTGACTCCTGCGGCCAGCAATGATCAGGGCATTCATAACCGCTTACGTTCGTTTAGGTAATCATAAGCTTTGTTGCGTGAATGGTCGACTATAAGTGTGTGCCAATAGTTTGTGGAATCTTATGCTCTTTGTTGTACCGGCTGATGGGCTTTGAGCATCTTTTGAACTTTTCCTGTCTTGCTGAATACCGCTGAAATCACGCTAATGATTGCTGGTTCTTATGGCTAATTCAGTCAGCAGACAGTCTTGGTTAATGCCTTGTTCAAGGCAGTAGGCATACTCTGGATCGTGTAATTAATGAACAGTGTTTAGCAATATATCCGCTGATATTGCATGAGCATATTTCGAAAAATATAAAAATGGGTTGGCGCTGTACTCCTTACTATTTAGTAATAAATAAAAACCTTTCGGGCCGTTCTTAGTCTATATATTTAGGATGTACCTAGCGCTACTGCTCATTCTGCGATAACTCCTTGATGACCCGCATGCAGGTTTGTTGAGCGTTTTGAAGAGAATGGGCACAGAGTTGTTGTTTCTTCACTACAGCTCAGCATGGCAGGAAGCCACCTGTAGCATGCTGGAGAGAATAGGGGTTATAAAATGAGTATATTCAATCACTTCCAGGATAGATACCAACAAGCACAAGAAGAAGAGTATTCGCTGCAGGAGTACCTCGAACTTTGCAAAACTGATCCGATGGCTTATGCCACCGGTGCTGAGCGACTGCTATGGGCGATTGGAGAGCCTGAGCTGGTCGACACCTCCCGCGACCCGCGTCTGAGTCGTATTTTTTCAAATAAAGTTATTCGTCGTTATCCGTCTTTTTCTGAATTCTATGGCATGGAAGATGCCATTGAACAGATTGTTTCCTTCCTGCGTCATGCGGCACAGGGGCTGGAAGAAAGTAAGCAGGTGTTGTACCTGTTAGGCCCGGTTGGTGGTGGTAAATCCTCGCTGGCGGAACGCCTGAAAGCACTGATGGAAAAAGCCCCGGTTTACTGCATTAAAGGTTCGCCGATTAATGAGTCGCCACTGGGTTTGTTTAGCGCGGAAGAAGATGGCGCGATTCTTGAAGAGGATTATGGTATTCCTCAGCGTTATCTGCGCACTATTATGTCACCCTGGGCGGTGAAACGTCTGAAGGAGTTTGGCGGTGACATCACTCAGTTTAAAGTCGTTAAGCGCCATCCATCACGCCTGAATCAAATCGCGTTGTCCAAAACCGAGCCGGGTGATGAGAACAACCAGGATATTTCCTCGCTGGTAGGTAAGGTTGATATTCGGAAGCTGGAAGATTTTCCTCAGCATGATACCGATGCCTACAGTTATTCCGGTGGCTTGTGTATGGCGAATCAGGGGCTGATGGAATTTGTTGAGATGTTTAAAGCACCGATTAAGGTGTTACATCCATTGCTGACTGCAACACAGGAAGGTAATTTTAACGGTACTGAAAGTATTGGTGCGATCCCGTTTTCCGGGGTGATTCTGGCACACTCCAATGAATCAGAATGGCAGACTTTCAAGAATAATAAAAACAACGAAGCGTTTATTGACCGGGTTTCCATTGTCAAAGTGCCTTACTGTCTGCGGGTGACTGAAGAGATAAAGATTTATCAGAAGCTGTTGACCGGTAGTTCGCTGGCTGAGTCCCCCTGCGCACCGGATACGCTGAAAATGCTGGCGCAGTTTACGGTATTGTCTCGTCTCAGAGAGCCGGAAAACTCTAATCTGTTTTCGAAAATGCGGGTCTACGATGGCGAAAATCTGAAGGATGTTGATCCAAAGGCGAAGACGATTCAGGAATACCAGGATGCTGCGGGCGTTGATGAGGGTATGGATGGTTTGTCCACCCGTTTTGCTTTCAAAATCCTGTCCAAAGTCTTTAATTTTGATGCCACGGAAATCGCGGCTGATCCGGTGCATTTGATGTATGTACTGGAACGTCAGGTAGAGAAAGAGCAATTCCCGGCTGAGCAACAGGATCGTTATATCAGCTTTATTAAGGAATACCTTGCGCCGCGTTACGTCGATTTCATTGGTAAGGAAATCCAGACTGCGTACCTTGAGTCTTATTCTGAGTATGGCCAGAACCTGTTTGACCGCTATGTAACTTATGCTGACTTCTGGATTCAGGATCAGGAATACCGTGACCCTGAAACCGGTGATTTCCTGGATCGTGCTTCACTGAATGCGGATCTGGAGAAAATCGAGAAGGCGGCGGGGATCAGCAACCCGAAAGATTTCCGTAATGAAATCGTGAATTTCGTACTGCGGGCGCGGGCCAATAATGGTGGCAAAAACCCGGACTGGACGAGTTATGAAAAACTGCGCCGGGTGATCGAGATGAAGATGTTCTCCAGTACCGAAGACCTGTTGCCGGTGATTTCTTATGGTGCCAAGTCATCTGCGGATGAGCAGCGTAAGCATGATAACTTCGTTGAGCGGATGATGAAGCGGGGTTATACCGAGAAGCAGGTTCGCCTGTTGTCTGAATGGTATTTGAGGGTGCGGAAGTCTCAATAGGAGCACGGCTATGACTTATATTGTCGATCGCCGGTTAAATAGTAAAAATAAGAGTCTGGTCAATCGCCAACGTTTTCTTAAGCGTTACCATAAGCAGATTCGTGAAGCGGTGTCTGATGCTGTCAGTCGCCGCAACATCACCGACATGGAGCAGGGGGATAGCATCACTATCCCTAAGCGTGACATTTCTGAGCCGGTATTCCGTCATGGACAGGGCGGCAAACGCGATATTGTGCATCCCGGTAATAAGGAATTTGTACAGGGTGATCGTATCCAGCGCCCCCCCGGTGGTGCAGGTGGGGGCAGTGGTTCCGGTGAGGCGTCGGATTCCGGTGAGGGAATGGATGACTTTGTTTTCCAGATTTCCCAGAGCGAATTTCTTGAGTACCTGTTTGAGGATTTAGCGCTACCGAATATGGTGAAACGCCAGCTGGTGGGGACGGATTCATTCGAAACCAAACGCGCTGGCTACAGTGAAGTCGGTAACCCGAATCAGGTTAATATTGTACGCACCATGCGCAGCGCACAGGCCCGCCGGATGGCGTTGAGCGGCAAGGCCCGTAAGCGTAAACGTGAAGTAGTGGCATTGCTGGAAGCGCTGCCGGAAGGTGATGCCCAGCGTACGGAATTAGAGGAAGAGCTGCTGAAACTGAACCGGCGTTTGAAAGCGGTACCGTTTCTGGATGAGTTTGATCTCAAATATAACCTGCATGTCAAAGTGCCCAAACCGTCGCCCAAAGCTGTCATGTTTTGTGTGATGGATGTGTCGGGTTCAATGACGCAGGAGATTAAGGATACCGCGAAGCGCTTTTTCTTCCTGTTGTATTTGTTCCTGCAAAAGAACTACGAAAAGATCGAGGTGGTGTTTATCCGTCACCATACTCAGGCGCAGGAAGTCGACGAAGAGACTTTTTTCTATTCCCGTGAAACCGGCGGCACAGTGGTTTCCAGCGCGTTGAATCTGATGGGTGAGATTATTGCTGATCGTTATTCGCCCAATGAATGGAATATCTACTGCGCGCAGGCATCAGACGGTGATAACTGGCAGGAGGATAACGAACGTTGTCATAAAGCCATGGTGGATGCAGTGCTGCCAATGGTGCAGTACTTCACTTATATCGAGATTGGTGATCGTGACCCACAGGGATTGTGGCGTTTATATGAGCATCTGGTCGGCGATTACAGCGACCGCTTTGCTATCCAGCGTGTGCGCGATAATGCTGAGATATATCCGGTATTCCGTGAATTGTTCCGTAAAACAATGGAGGGTGAGGCATGAGTGAAGAGAATGCTGAAAAGGGCAATAATTTTATCTCAACCAGCTCGGAATGGACGTTTGAGACCATTGAGAAATACAACACGGAAATTGCCCGCATCGCCTCAGAAAAATTCCGGCTGGATACTTATCCCAACCAGATTGAAATGATTCGCTCCGATCAGATGATGGACGCTTATGCCTCCGTCGGAATGCCGGTATTTTATAATCACTGGTCGTATGGCAAGCACTTCGTTAATGTTGAGCAGAATTATTCCCGTGGTCGTATGGGGTTGGCGTATGAGATTGTGATTAATTCCAATCCCTGTATTGCCTACCTGATGGAAGAAAACACCATGACTATGCAGGCGCTGGTGATTGCGCATGCCTGCTATGGTCATAATTCGTTTTTCAAGGGTAATTACCTGTTCCGCAGCTGGACCGATGCCGAGGCGATTATTGACTATCTGGTGTTTGCGCGTAATTTTATTGCAGAATGCGAAGAGCGACATGGCGCAGAAGAGGTGGAAGCACTGTTGGATTCCTGTCACGCGCTGATGAATTACGGTGTCGATCGTTATCAGCGTCCCAGCCCGATCTCAGCTGAGGAAGAAAGGCGTCAGCAAAAAGAACGTGAAGACTATATTCAGCAGCATCTGAATGATTTGTGGCGTACTTTGCCGGTACAGGAAGCTCAGGTTGAGGAAACAGACCTGCGTAAATTCCCGCAGGATCCGCAGGAGAATATTCTCTACTTTTTTGAGAAAAACTCGCCGTCATTACGCGGCTGGCAACGCGAAATTGTCCGAATCGTGCGTAAGATTGCCCAGTATTTCTACCCACAGCGCCAGACGCAGGTGATGAATGAAGGTTGGGCAACCTTTTGGCATTACACCATCCTTAATGAAATGTATGACGAGGGACTGGTGAATGACGGTTTTATGATGGAGTTTCTGACTTCACATTCCAATGTAGTGATGCAACCGGATTTTGACAGCCCGTATTACTCGGGTATTAACCCTTATGCGCTGGGGTTTGCAATGATGAAGGATATCCGTCGTATCTGTGAACACCCGGATGAAGAGGATCAGCGCTGGTTCCCGGATATTGCCGGATCAGACTGGTTGACGACGCTGGACTATGTCATGCGCAACTTCCGCGATGAGTCGTTTGTACTGCAATACATGTCGCCCAAAATTATGCGCGACTTCCACTTTTTTGCTTTGCAGGATGATGATCGTAACAGCGCGATAGATGTCACGGCGATCCATAATGATGAAGGTTATCGCCGTCTGCGGGAAACCTTGTCACAACAGTATAACCTGAGTGCGAATGAGCCGGATATCCAGGTGGAAAGCGTTAATTTGCGCGGTGACCGCTCGCTGACACTGCATCACCATATGCATGACCGTAAACCGCTGAATAATGATTGTTATGAGATGCTGCGCCATATCCACCGGCTATGGGGATATGATGTGCATTTACACTCCGTCGAACCGGATGGACGCCGGGTGCGGAGCTACCATTTGCAAAGTGAAGGTGTGATGGTTTAGTTGTAAATTTTAAGTTTCATAGTCAGTGAAAAGCCGGGGCGACCCGGTTTTTTGCTATCTGCGTTTTGGAATACATTGATGTGTTTCCGGACTGTATAATGTCAGTTCAACGGTGAGATAAAAGTTCTCAGGCGTCCAGTGTTTGTCCGCTAATGGTGCAGGGCATAAGGCGTTTGTAAATTTTTTCACACTGACCTATTCATGTTTGTGGAATTCTGCGTGAGATGAGCCTGATACTGAAAGAAGCAATTACCGGGCCTGCTGCCTGGCAGGGAAATGAATTAGCAGATGATGATAGCTGGATTTGTTATTTATCAGCTGAAGTGTTGTCCGCTATTGATGCAGCACTGAAAAACCTGACATCCCATCAGTTGAGTTTTCCGCATTTTAGCCGGGCTGATTTTCCTCTCGCTGCACTGACAAGTGATTTCCGGGATTATGCTGCGGAACTTGAACAGGGCAGGGGATTTATCTTGCTTCGTGGCCTGCCGGTTGAGCGTTACAGCGAAGCCGAGATCAATACAATTTATTATGGCCTGGGTTTACACTTAGGCACGCCGGTTTGCCAAAACCCACAGGGTGACTTGCTTGGGCGGGTAATGAATGTGGGAGATCCGGCTAAAAAAGAAACCCGTGTGTATGAAACTAATGCCTATTTGCCTTATCACACCGATCCATCCGATGTGTTTGGCCTGCTGTGTGTCAGACAGGCGAGGCAGGGCGGTGTGAACAGTCTGGTTAGTTCCGCAGTGGTATACAATGAAATCCTGGCACATTATCCGGAATACCTCGGGATTTTTTATCGCCCCCTGTGGTATGCCCACCTTGGAGATGCCAATGTGCCGGGGCTATCACCGATCTTTAGTTATTATGCTGACAAGCTTAGCTGCCGTTATTTGCGTCAGTATATTGAACTGGGCCATGAGCAGATGAATCAGTCGCTGTCGAAGGTAGAAATTGAGGCGCTCGATTTGTTTGACAGTATTATGCATGATCAACGGTTTCGTCTTGATATGATGCTGGAACCCGGCGATATGTTGTTTGCCAATAATTATGCGGTGATGCATTCCAGAACCCGGTTTGAGGATTTTGATTCGCCGGAACAGCGTAGGAAATTACTGCGCTTATGGCTGAAAATGCCGAACGCACGTCGGTTAGCACCCGATTTCCCCGGTCGTAATGGCTTTCCGGCACCAGAACTTCCCGTTAAGTAAGGATATCTGTTCATGTCAAGACCATCACCTGAATCACGCGGTGCTTATCGCGAATTTATCCCGATTACCACACGTTGGATGGATAACGATATCTATGGCCATGTGAATAATGTGCACTATTACAGTTATTTTGATACTGCAGTGAACAGCTACCTGATTAAAGCTAATGCGCTCGATATTCATCAGGGGGAGGTAATTGGGTTTGTGGTGGAAAGTCAGTGTAATTATTTTTCTCCCATGGCTTTTCCGCAGGCTGTTACTGCTGGATTACGCGTTGGTAAACTGGGTTCCCGTTCGGTGTGTTATGAAATTGGTCTGTTTGTTGATGGGCAGGAAGAAACTGCTGCTAAGGGGCATTTTACGCATGTCTACGTCAACAGAGCTGATCAACGTCCGGTGGCCCTGCCGGAAAATTTACGTAATGCACTGGAACCATTATTGGTTATGGGTTGAATAGGATTCCTGAGGGAAAGAGGTCGTTTTAGCCGCGCAGCAGTTCCAGCAGGCTTAGCGTCATTCTGGCGGTTGCGCCCCACAATAGCTCGCCGTCGTACTCATTAAAGTAAGCAACATCAACAGGCTGTTTAATGCCCGGTGCATTCCAGGGGCGTAACTCATGATTTGCGGGATCAGCCAGCCAGTGTAACGGAATGGTGAACGCACGCCCCACCTCGCTGGTCTGGAGCAGTAACGGGTATGGCCAGGGAATGGTGCCAATTACCGGGGTGATGCGAAAGTTGCTGACGCTGTGGTGATTACCCAATTCCCCGAGTACATCGACGTCCTGTGGTTGGATACCGACTTCTTCATGTGCTTCCCGCAATGCGGTAGCGAACAGATCATTGTCCTGCTCTTCATGCTTCCCGCCGGGGAAAGCAACCTGGCCGCTGTGACGGTCGCCAGCCAGTTCAGCCCGGCGGATATAAAGGATATGCCACTGCTGTTCAATACGCAGAAACGGGATCAGCACACCAGCCTGTCGGTAGTTACCGCTCAGAAAATCTGATGGAATATCATGGCCGGATTTCCCGGTCACTATTAGCTTCCGGGTGATATCTTCTTTAGTCAGCTGATCCAGTTCATGCATGCAGGGCTTATCCTTTTTTAATCAGAGCTTATCCTCTGGTTGCCGTGTGCATATTCTGACAAAGTTAACCCGGATTGTCGCAGGCAATTTTAATGCGGATGCAAAAAGCCGTTAGTGTTGTTATTGCGCAGCCATTTTTTCTTTGCTGGCGAGGACATCAGCATTACACATATCTTTGATGTTTTTCTCAAATTCTGAGATTTTACCTTCGCGTTCTTTTGCCGTCAGGATGCGTTCTTCCTTGTCGGATTTCCAGCGGATGACCGGATTGGCTAATAGTTGTTTGAGAGCGGCTTTTTGCTGTTTACAAAAGGTCTTGTGCTTAACCTTATTTTTTGCCCCTGCTTTGCGGGCGTCAGCCATCTCATCTTTTTTAGCGGCTTTCTGCGTTGCTTCTTCATCGCTGCTGCTGGAAGTGCCTGCCGCCATATCAATATCATCCTGGATATTTTCAGCTTTGGTATCTCTGTCCTGCGGTGGCGTTTGTGAGTAATGCGTATTACCCTGCGCATCCGTCCATTTGAAGATTTCAGCCTGTGCAGCAGTGAGATTCAGTGTCAGTAAAAGCGCTGCTGACAGACGCAGTGACAAAGATAGCGGTTTCATTGGGGAAGTCCTCGTTATCGTTATTTATGGTAGACATAGATTCTTATTATGACATGAATCCGGTCGGAAATAATGACAGGTCGTCGGATTACGTTATGTTACGGTAAGATGCGCGTTAAGCGTGAATGTAAAGGCACTCAGGCTTTTTTCTACGGTGACTCATTTACTCTGTTGGGTTGTCTGTTGGAAAATTATTATCACGCTGTGCAAAGGGAGATTTTCATTGAACAGATTAAGTATTATTTCACCGGAGGCTGATCAGTACGGTGAACTGATTGCTCAGCAAGCGTTGCCGGAGCTTGAAATCAGCCTTTATTCCAGCCCTGAGCAGGCGCGGGGCAATGTGGCACAGTCAGATATCCTGCTGGGATATCCGGCATATCTGTCGGAAGTGCTGGATGAAGCACAGCAGCTGAAATGGGTGCAGTCTACTTCTGCCGGTGTTGAAGAGTTGTGCAGCAAAGGTCTGCGGCGTGACTATACGCTGAGCAATATAAAAGATGTATTTGGCCCAATCATGAGTGAATATGTCTTCGGCTATATTATGACGCTGGAGCGTAATATCCTCGCTTTCCATCAACACCAGCAACAGCGGGAGTGGGTGCAGTGGGATCATTACCCCTATCGGCGTTTATCTGATTTGACGCTGGGGGTTGTTGGCGTCGGCTCGATCGGTAAGCATATCGCTGCGACCGGAAAACACTTTGGTATGCGTGTGCTGGGGATGAAACGTAGCGCTGATCCGGTGGCTGGTGTAGATGAAATGTATACCCTGGATCAACTGGAAGTGTTTCTGCCTCAGGTTGATTATCTGGTGATGGTATTACCGTCAACTGCCGGAACCTATCACTTTGTGAATGATGATTTCCTTGCTTTGATGAAAGCAGGCTCGACATTCATTAATGTTGGGCGCGGTTCGACGGTTGATGAAGATGCGTTATTGCGGGCGTTACAACAGGGTACGGTCAAAAATGCTGTTCTGGACGTCCTTGAAACAGAGCCATTGCCCGAGAGCAGTCCGCTATGGCAACAGCCAAATGTGCTGATTACTCCCCATGTCTCAGCGTTATCATTTCCCGCCCATATTGTGACCGTTTTTCTGGATAACTATCAGCGATATCTGCGGGGGGAGTCGTTAGCGAATATTATTGACTTTGAGCGCGGTTACTGAGCTTGCTGTTTTATCTGTTCACGTAAGGCCTGTTCTAACTGCGCAAATGCTCCGGGTTTTGCCTCCGCTTCCAGCGAGCTGCGGTAACGGAGTTTACGCTCCTGATCACCCAGCTTGACCGATAAGGTTTCAGTGTAGGAGCGTGTGCGCAGATTGGGTTCGCCAAAACTGTTGCCTTCCAGCTCAAAACAGCCCGAGGCTTTGACCAGTGCCAGTAATGCCGCCATTTCCTGATCACTCAGGGTAATAGTACGGCTTTTCAGATCCGCTTCTGTCCAGCAGGGGGAATTTTTGAACCATTGCGCGCAGCGATTCTCATCATCACTGAAATAGGTGTAGGTCAGTACATTACCTTTCAAATCAAGGTCGGTATAGCTGGTTTCTGAAGAGGTTTGATAGCGCAAGTGCAGATCTGAAGCTTTCATAAGCTGGTTTTCCTGTGGCTGACAGCCAGTTAGTGTACTAAGAAGGTATAGAAACAGAATAAGTAAACTAACTGCCGTAAACCGCCTGAGTCGTATGTTCATAGGTGGCAGTGTCCGGGGCGGAATTTGTCTGATTATCTATAACAGATAGCACAGAGGGTGGTTCGCTGCCGGTAAATCATGACCGCAGGTAAACTCCGGACTGCTTAGTGCTATTTTCCTCTGACATCGTTATAGCGACACGGTATCATTAGCGACTTTCCGCATACTGTGCCGGTTAGCTCACTATTTTTTATGGAATGAATCAAAATGCGTGTATCCAGATTTCCCATTTGCACTTTACGTGAAGTCCCTGCTGATGCTGAAATCATCAGTCACCAGTTAATGCTTCGTGCTGGCCTTATTCGCCGTGAAGCCTCCGGCTTATACTCCTGGTTGCCGTATGGACTGCGTGTACTGCGTAAGGTCGAAGCGGTTATTCGTGAAGAAATGGACAAGGCCGGGGCCGTGGAATTGTTGCTGCCTACGATGCAACCTGCTGAACTGTGGCAGGAGTCGGGGCGCTGGGAACAGTTTGGCCCGGAACTATTACGTATGAAAGACCGGCACCAGCGTGATTTTTGCTATGGCCCGACACACGAAGAAGTGATTACCGACATTGTGCGCCGTGATGTTAATAGCTATAAGCAGCTACCGGTTAACTACTATCAGATTCAGCTTAAATTCCGTGATGAGGTACGCCCGCGTTTTGGGGTGATGCGTTCACGCGAGTTTATTATGAAAGATGCTTATTCTTTCAGCCTGACGCAGGAATCTCTGCAGCAGTGTTATGACGAAATGTATGATGCCTATATCAAGGTATTCACGCGCTTAGGTCTGGATTTTCGTGCAGTAGAAGCTGATAACGGTTCCATTGGTGGTAAGGGTTCTCATGAATTTCATGTGCTGGCGGATTCCGGTGAAGATGACATTGTGTTCTCAGATGGCAGTGACTACGCTGCCAATATTGAGAAAGCTGAGGCTTTGGCGCCGGATTATGAGCGCGCCGAGCCCACTGAAGCAATGCGTTTGGTGGATACTCCCGATACAAAAACCATTCAGGCACTGGTTGATAACTTCGATATGCCGGTGGAAAAAACGATAAAAACGCTGATTGTGCATGCCTCCGATGAAACCGATGCGGATTTTGTCGCTTTATTAGTGCGTGGTGATCATGAGCTGAATGAAATCAAGGCGGAAAAACTGCCTGAAATTGCTGCACCGCTGGAATTTGCCACAGAAGAAGAAATTCGTGCGGCGATTGGCGCCGGCCCCGGCTCACTGGGGCCGGTTAATCTGCCTATGCCCTGTATTGTTGATCGTACCGTTGCGGTGATGAGTGATTTTGGTGCGGGGGCAAATATTGAGTCTAAGCACTATTTCGGCATTAACTGGGAACGCGACTTACCATTGCCTCAGGTTGCGGATTTGCGCAATGTTAAAGCCGGTGATCCCAGCCCCGATGGATCCGGCACTTTATCTATTGTACGGGGTATTGAGGTGGGGCATGTGTTCCAGCTGGGTACGAAGTACTCTGAATCAATGGGGGCGACGGTGCTGGATGAAAACGGCAAAGCGCGCCCTATGATTATGGGATGTTATGGCATTGGTGTAACCCGTGTAGTGGCAGCAGCAATTGAACAGAATTATGATGAAAACGGCATTCTGTGGCCAGCTGCAATGGCACCATTTCAGGTAGTGATCGCGCCGTTAAATATGAAAAAATCAGCTGCGGTTCGTGAAACCGCCGAAAACCTGTATCAGCAATTATCCGCTCAGGGTATCGAAGTCTTGTTTGATGATCGTGATATGCGCCCCGGTGCGATGTTCGCTGATCAGGAGTTGCTGGGTATCCCGCACCGTATTGTGGTGTCGGATCGAGGTCTTAAAAATAATGAGTTGGAATATAAAGCACGCAGTGGTGGCGACGCGGAAAAAGTCGCTGTAGCAGAGATTGAATCATTCCTTAAGGAGAAATTAGCGTCATGACAGCTAATCCGGCGAATAAGCTACCTGTCCGTCGTGCTTTGATCAGCGTATCAGATAAAACAGGGATCGTGGAATTCGCACAACAGTTACACCAGCGTGAAATAGAAATCCTGTCTACTGGCGGTACTGCCCGCTTGTTGACAGAAAACGGTATTCCGGTCACCGAAGTTTCCAGCCATACCGGTTTTCCGGAAATGATGGACGGGCGGGTGAAGACATTACATCCAAAGATTCATGGCGGCATTCTGGGGCGGCGTGGTCAGGATGATGCGGTTATGGCTGAGCATGATATTTTGCCGATTGACCTGATTGTGGTGAATCTGTATCCGTTTGCGCAAACGGTTGCCAGACCGGACTGCAGTTTTGAGGATGCGATTGAGAATATTGATATTGGTGGCCCGGCAATGGTACGGGCCAGTGCCAAAAACCATGCCCATGTTGCTATTGTGGTGGATCCGCAGGATTACGCACAGGTGTTATCAGATATGGCAGGCAATGAGGGAGCGGTCGCTGCGGCTACCCGTCTGCATCTGGCGACCAGAGCTTTTGAACATACCGCACGTTATGATGGCATGATTGCGAACTATCTCGGTAGTTTGCAGGATGATGGCAGCAAACAGGATCTTCCGCGCACCTTAAGCCTGCAGTTTACTAAAGTGCAGGACATGCGTTATGGCGAGAATCCGCATCAGGGCGCGGCATTTTACCGTGAACATGATGTCAGTGCTGCTTGTATTGCGACGGCACAGCAGCTGCAGGGCAAAGCGTTGTCCTATAACAATATTGCTGATACTGATGCTGCGCTGGAGTGTGTACGGCAATTTGACGAACCGGCCTGTGTGATTGTGAAGCACGCTAACCCTTGTGGGGTGGCGATAGCAACCGATCTGCTGATTGCGTATGAGCGGGCCTATGCAACGGATCCGGAGTCGGCATTTGGCGGCATTATCGCTTTCAATAAAGCCCTGGATGCTGAGACCGCAAAGGCGATTATTGACCGCCAGTTTGTTGAAGTGATTATTGCACCGGAAGTTTCAGCTGATGCATTGTCGGTACTGGCTGCAAAACAAAATGTACGGGTACTGGCCTGTGGGCATCTGAATGAACACTGGCAACAGATGGACTATAAGCGAGTGAGCGGTGGCTTGCTGGTGCAGAATAGCGATGTGTTGCTGCACAATGAACTGAAAATAGTGACGCAACGCGAACCGGATGAAGCTGAGTTGGGTGATATGCTGTTTGCCTGGAAGGTAGCGAAGTTCGTTAAATCAAACGCTATTATTTATGCGCAGGACAGCATGACCATTGGTGTCGGTGCAGGGCAGATGAGTCGGGTGAACTCCGCCCGTATTGCTGCGATAAAAGCTGAACATGCGGGTTTAACGGTGGCAGGTTCGATAATGGCATCAGATGCTTTCTTCCCGTTTCGCGATGGTATTGATAATGCTGCAGCGGCTGGTATTAAAGCAGTGATTCAGCCTGGTGGTTCGATGCGTGATGAAGAGGTTATTGCTGCGGCGAATGAGCATGGTATGAGTATGGTGTTTACCGGTATGCGGCATTTCAGGCATTAAATACTGATAGTCGGCGGGGGATTATTGGTCTTATTTTGCCCCGCCGCTTCAGTCCGGTGTTTAATCCATTTGAATGACTAAAGATTGTTTGCTGCTTTCTTTGATTGTGATATGGCGGCTGAGTGTTTTGTTGTCCATAGAAACACTGACCAGGTATTTGCCGGGTTCAAGGTCGATGGTGGCGGAATGACGAGTCAACGTCTTGATTCGTGAGCGATTGCCATGAGAGCGGGGGATGAGCTTCCAGATTACCGGCCGGAAAGCAGGCTTACCGTCCAGCGTGGCCATCAGGCTCAGGCTGCCGGTTGCTGTTTTAACATTAGCTTCACTGATGCCGGTTGCCAGAAGTGGAAGCAGAAGCAGTGTGAATAGTGATATTTTTTTAAACAAGTCCATGAGCGTGTCTCTCCGCAGTTTCGCAAGTAAAGTGTAGTTATTACTCAGATTGATTAATTATCAATCAATATGGGTTGGTAGTATTTTGATCACAAAAAGTTCATGGCTATTAGAATTCAGGCAGCAATTTAAGAAAAGTAATGTGCGTTTTGATACCGTTACATTGCAGTGCTGTTTCTCTAGTCTTATGTTATATCAGTAATTTTTATTGTTGAGCTTGCATGGTTAGCCCATGGGATTATTTACCGTTGGCGATGGAAATCAGGTGAGTCCTACAGGTACTATAATCTGTTCTGATGAAGGAAACAGGTAAACGTTATGTTGCAGTTTAAACCTGATAATCAGGGTGTCTATCCCTTTCTACAGCTTGGTTTCCGCCCATTTTTCCTGCTGGCGTTATCAGGTGCCGTTGTGCTGGGTGTGTTGTGGTCGGCGATTTACAGTTTTACGCTGCCTTTATTGCGTCCGGATTATTCTTTTATCAGCTGGCATGCACATGAAATGATTTTTGCCTATGCCTTTGCGGTCGTCAGCGGTTTTTTGTTAACGGCGGTGAGAAACTGGACGCAAATTCAGACGGTGAATGGCTGGTCTTTATTATTACTGGCAATATTCTGGTGTGTAGGGCGGGTATTGCCCTTTATGCCGGCAGTGCCGCTCTGGTATTTAGCGGTACATGATTTACTGTTTATGGCTTTGATATTATTTTTTGCAGCGCTGCCCGTATTCAGAAAAAAACAATGGCAGCAGTTGGTTATTTTTGGGCTGCTGGGAATGATGATGCTGGCTAATTTATTATTCCACTTGGGGTTAATGAAAGTAGGCGGCCTGAACACACAAATCGGTTTATATCTTGGTTTGTATATTTTTGTCGCTTTAATTCTGACGATGGGGCGGCGGGTAATTCCGGGCTTTATAGAGAATGCGATTGGTGGTGGTTTCCAGGCAAGAAATAATGTGTGGCTGGATTGGTTCAGTCGTGCTGTGTTTGCCGTTTTTCTGCTGGCAGAGCTGATAGTTTTATACAATGGCAATGCAACGGCGGTGTTTATTAGCGCAGTGGCCGCTCTCCTGTTGTTTGTATTGTATCTTTCAAGACTCTCGGGCTGGCATCATCGTGCTCTATGGTTACACCCTTTGTTATGGTCACTTTACATCGCTTATGCCTGGATAGCGTTTGGCTTTTTACTGAAGTTTTTGACTATGGCGCTGGGCCTGAATAATCCGTGGGCAGCTGTACATGCATTTACCTATGGTGGTATCGGCTTGATAACTGCCGGGATGATGGCTCGGGTAATTCTGGGACATACCGGGCGCAATGTGTTTGCACCACCACCAAGCCTGGGTATCTGGTTCGGATTATTAGTCGCCGGCGCCTTTGTGCGTGTGGTGTTGGTTCTGCTCTGGCCCGCTGAATACCAGGTCTGGATACTGGCATCCCAGCTACTCTGGCTGGCGGGCTTTGCCGGATTGCTGGTGATCTTTACGCCGATGCTATTCAAAGCCCGGGTGGATGGGCGTTATGGCTGAGCTTTTAACAGCCGATCAATCGTAATCCCCGGTTGCTCAATCATTGATTCAACTCAGCTGGCATGGCCGAAGGTTAGCAGATAACGCAGCATGTACCAGAGCCTGCTCAGGAGCTTTTTAATGTCTTCCAGAATCAGATAGAGTGTTGGAATCAAAAATAAGGTCAGGAAAGTCGCAAATAAAATACCAAACCCCAGTGAAACGGCCATGGGAATCAGAAACTGAGCCTGCGTACTTTTTTCCAGAATAAGCGGCGTCAAACCGGCAAAAGTTGTCAGTGATGTAAGCAGAATAGGGCGGAAGCGCGCGCCACCTGCAAACCGTATGGCTTTGATCAGCGGCATGCCTTCAGCCAGTCGTTTATTCGTGAAATCCACCAGCACCAGTGAATCATTTACAACAACACCTACCAGAGCCAGAATGCCCATAATACTGCTGATACTGAGATCCAGCCCCATGATCATGTGACCACCTAATGCGCCGATAATGCTGAACGGGATCACCACCATCACCATTAAAGGCTGAGTATATGACTGCAACGGAATAGCGAGTAACACATAAATCATTAATAGCGCGACACCAAAGCCGGTCATCAGGCTGCTCTGAAATTCTTTCTGTTCCCGCTGTTCGCCTTCAGGGTCAAAGCGAATAGCGGGGTAGTCACGCAATAGTTCTTTCACCCAGACGTTCATTTCTGCGGTAATTGCCCGTGCATCTGCCTTGTCTTTATCCAGATCAGAGGTGATATTGATAATCCGTTTGCGGTCGACGCGGGAAATTTTGGTGGTGCCTTTGCCAACGCTGACTTCCGCCACGCTGGAAAGTGGAATATTTGCACCATTAGGAGTGGTGATATTGAGATTTTGCAAATCTGCCAGTGAGTATCGCTCTTCCTGCGGGTAGCGAACCATGACTTTAACTTCGGACTGGTCGCGCTGGATACTTTGTGCCTGGCTGCCATAAATCGCACTGCGTACCTGACTGCCAAGCTGTTGCATTGTCAGGCCAAGCTGTTCAGCTTCCGGCCGAATGCGTAGCTGGACTTCGGTTTTGCCGTCCTCAAAACTGTTCTTTATATCAAACAAACCATCGAATTCTGTGAGCTTCTGTTTTATCTTTTCGCCCACCTCATTCAGCATTGCAAAGTCCGAGCCGGTGAGCTGGATATTGATGGGTTCTCCGCCCCGACCGATTTCAGAACGAAAGCTTAGCTCCTTAACACCGGGAATGTCACCGATCATGCTCTGCCACTGCCTTACCAGGCGACGGGTACTGATATCGCTTTGCCGATCTTCCGGCGGGATTAATTCAAAGGACACCCGGGCCAGATGTGACTTCCCGCTGGTATTGCCACGTGGGTCGGAGCTGGTGCTGCCTACAGTGAGAAGAATATGCTGTATAACCGGGTTGCCGTCCGGTTCAACATACTTTTTCTGGAGTGCTTCAGCCATATTGGTCATGCGTTCAGCGTGGCGGGTGGTAACCTCAATCGGCGTGCCCTCCGGCATTAACAGCGTGCCGGAAACGTATTCACTTTCGATGCGGGGGAAAAAAACATAGCGATAGCGGCCACTGGCAACCATGGCGATACTGAGTGCTAATAGCACAATAAACGCTGTCAGCGTGGCATAGCGCCAGTGCAGGGTGAATTCAAGAATCGGGCGGTGAATGTGCTCAACGTACTTTTCTAAACCATGCGAAATGGATTGCTGCAGGATGCCGAACAGCCCCATGCTTTTACGTTCACGTTTTTTCATGTGACGCAGGTGAGCCGGGAGAATAAATTTTGATTCAATGAGAGAGAACATCAGCACCGGAATCACTATCAGCGGAATTTGCATAAAGATTGGCGCACGTGCTCCATCAAGTAACAACAGTGGCATGAAGGCAGCCACTGTGGTCAGCACGCCAAAGGTTACCGGTACAGAAATTTCCTGGGTACCTTCAATGGCAGCCCGCAACGGGTCATTATGGCGGCGCATGTGGGTATAGACGTTTTCACCTGTCACAATGGCATCGTCAACCACGATGCCGAGAACCAGAATAAAGGCAAACATGCTGATAATATTCATGGTCACCCCGAGTTCCGGCATGACCATAAAGGCGCCCAGGAAACTGATGGGTATGCCAAGGCTGACCCAGAAAGCCAGGCTGGGGCGCAGGAACAAAGCGAGCAATAATAATACCAGGCCAATACCCTGTGCTGCGCTTTTGACCAGTGTGTTCAGACGCGCTTTTACCAGTTTTGAGCCATCGCGCCAGTAGCTGAGTTCAATGCCGGTCGGTAATGTTTCCTGGCGTTTTGCCAGATAGTCTTTCACGGTGGTGGCCAGCGTTATTGCATTCTGATCACCCACCCGATAGACATTGATAAAAGCGGCGGGGCGACCATCAAACCGGCTGTAGAGCGGATCTTCATTAAAGCCGTCAACGATTTCAGCGATATCACCCAGACGGATGCGGGTGCCGTTACTGCGGCTTAACACGCTGATATTAGCGAATTCATTTTTCCGGTAAGCCTGCCCCAGTGCACGAACCAGTATTTCACCACCAGCTGTTTTAATGCTGCCACCGGGAATATCCCGTGATGAGGAACGAATGGCAGCTGCTACGCTGTCCAGCGTCAAGCCGTATTGCTCCAGCACGGCTTTAGGGATAATAATATTGATTTCCCAGGGGCGTACGCCACCCATACCTACCTGGGTAATATCCGGCAAGTTACGAATTTCATCGAGTACCATTTCGGTGGTTGTACGCAGTTGTTTTTCGTCGTTACCTTCAACCGCAACCACGACAGTAATTACATCGCGTGAACGAATCTGCTGTTCAACAACCGGTCGCTCACTATCCTCCGGCAGACCGCTGACACCATCAACACGGGTTTTGATCTGGTTCAGTACTTTCGTGACGTCATAACCATCACGTATTTCAATCCGCAGGCGGGCTGAACCTTCGTTGCCATCGCCGTAGATTTTGTCGATTCCGGGTAAATCGCTAATGGCATCTTCGATACGCAGCACAATGCCCTGTTCTACTTCAGAGGGAGTAGCACCAGGGTAAGAAACGGAAATATTAACCACATCCCGGGCAAATTCAGGAAATACTTCCAGCGGGATTTTTTTCCATAAGGCATTAGCACCAAACAGAATAATCGCCAACATCATGATATTGGCAGCAACCGGGTTGCGAACGAACCATGCGATAGCAGAATGCATGGCTTATTCCTCCTGTGCCGGTTTACGGCGTTTTTCTGTCTGAGAGTTATCGTCAGCTTTAGCCGGGCGCTGGCCCTGACTACGTCTGCCTTCACCATCACCTTGCTTACGTTCTGCGCCCGTTGTATCACGTTGCTTGCCATCAGCTGGCTTACCGCCTTCCGGTTTGCCCCCATCGCGTTTTTTCTTTTGACCGGGCAGAGCAACCTTCATGCCTGTGGTAGCCTGACCCAGTGCGGTGATAATAACCGGTGCGGCCTGTAAATCTTTATCGCTGGTCACCACGATTTCTTCTTCCGTTGACCAAACCACTTCAATCGGCGCAATCTGCACTGTATTCTCAACCATTTGCAATATGTCGCGATTCTGGCGCACGGCAGCAGGTGGCAGCACATATACCTCCTCAAAGGTGCGCCCCTCAATATCTGCATTCAGATATTGCCCGATTTTCAACGTTGTTGTACGGCCTTCCCGGCGTTCATAGGGATTGTCGATGCGTGCGACAACTGTGATTTGGCGGCTTTGTTCATTGAGGGAGGCGCGGGTGCCGGTGACAAAGCCAGTCCAGCTTTGTTTGTCTTTGCCGAATGGCACGGTGAATTCCACCACCGGTTGTGATGTTAAATCCAGCTCTTCACCGGCAAATGCATCAGGCATTTCCAGTAGCGCATATTGATCGAGCGTCAGCTGCATATCGACTTCAACATAGTCGGTGGCATATAAAATACCTAAAACAGCGTTGGGAGAAACATACTGGCCGAGGTCAACACGCTGTTCCAGAATGCGTCCGGCATAGGGAGCTTTAATTTTTGTGCGTTCCAGATTGCGTTGTTGTTGCAAAAGCTGGGTGCGGGTCAGGTCATTATTAGCTTTCAGGGAATTACGGCGGCTGTCGAACGTTGCCAGTTGACCTTCCAGGTTAGCTACGGACTGACGCTGCTGATTAACGGCTTGCTCCTGTTGAAGAATTTGCTGCTGCTGTGCCAGCACATTCTGATCCTGCTGAGCCAGAGAGGTATCCTGCTGGGTGAGTTGCTGCTCCTGTTGCACAATCTGTTGCTGTTGCTGCACCAGATTTTGTTCTAACTGCACAATCTGTTGTTGTTTCTGGGAGATTTGCTGACGCTGTTGTGAAACCTGCTGCTGTTGCTGCAGAACCACGCTGCGCTGACCATCCAGCTGATTAATGGCAATCAGTTTGCGGTTGCGTAGTTCCTGTAAGCGCTTAAGTTCCTGATTAGCAAGTTCCAGGTTCCGTTGTGCCAGTTTGAGATCGTTATAGCCAAGCTTGAGGTCATTTTGAGCCAGCTTCAGATTTTTTTGGGTCAGATTATAATTTTTACGGGCGAGGTTTATATTGCGTTTAATTAAATCCGTATTTTTATTAATTGGTGCGGTTTTGCGTTGCACATTATTAATATTGCGCCGGGCAATTTCCAGATTTTGCTGCACCGTTTGCAGATTTTCCTGTGCCAGCTGGAGGTTAATCGCAACATTGAGTTCTTCCTGTTCCAGCTGAGCCAGTGCAGCTTCATTAGCGGCAATATTACTGTTAGCGATACGAATCGCATCCTGGTAGTTAGTATCGTCCAGCGTTAATAAAACTTCGTCTTCTTCAACATAGGCACCGGGACGAAAATTAGGTGAGATCTCAAGAACCCGTCCCGCTACTTCGGTTACCAGGCTGCTCTGGGTGCGGGCACGGACAATACCGGAACCTTTAACGTTGACGGTGTAGTCTTCTGCTCTGATATCTTTGACTTCGACGACCGGCGTACGGTCAACCGGTGGGCGTTTACGTGGCTCAGGGCCAGTCGCCATCAGATATTGAAACAGCATAATGCCACCAGCCAGAATCGCCAGTGGAACAATGGTTTTCATTAAAAAGACCAGGGCTCTGAACATGCTGTTTTCCGTTTTATCGTTAAGATATCTTTAGTTTATAGCGAGGCGCTCAGTTTAAAGAATGATTGTGCAAAAAAAGTGGATAAGTCCGGTTGTGAAAATCCAGAAAAAAAGGCGCAACTTACGCTGCGCCTTTTTTAAACTATATCAGGATATCAGGAGAAATATTTACTTCACCTGAGCAATCATCCAGTCAACAGCTGCTTTGATTTCATCGTCAGACAGAGCCGGGTTGCCGCCTTTTGCCGGCATAACACCTTTACCGTTGATGGAGTTGCTGTACAACGTGTCCATGCCTGCGGCAATACGTGCTTCCCATGCTGTGGCTTTGCCCAGTACCGGAGCCTGTGCGATACCGGCATCATGACAGGAGAAACAGATACCACGGTAAACTTTTTCACCGTCAATACTGGCCCATGTGCTTGCCGCCGCTGGTGTTTCAGCAGGAGCTTCCTGAGCGGCTGCTGATGTTGCCTCAGTCGCTTCTTCTGCTTTTTCTTCAGCAGGAGCTTCCTGAGTCGCTGCTTCTGTTTTCTCTTCAGTCGCAGCTTCCTGGGTTGCTTCCTCAGCTTTCTCTTCTTCAGCAGCAGGAGCTTCCTGAGCAGGCTGCTCAGTTTCAGTTGTTGCAGCCTGAGTGGCATTGCCTGCGTCAGCTGCCATATCAACACCGGCAGTATCCAGCATGTAGTCAACAGCTGCTTTCACCTGTTCCATAGAAAGGTTGGAGTGGCCACCTTTAGGTGGCATAGCGCCTTTACCATTTAAGGCACTGTTATACAGTGAGTCAATACCTGCTCCGATGCGCTCATTCCATCCGGCTTTATCGGTCAGCAGCGGGCTGTTGCTAATGCCTACATCGTGACAGGTGAAACAGGTTGCGCTGTAAACCTGCTTGCCCAGCGAATCAATATCCGTGCTTTGGACAACATTGCTTTCTGCTTCTGCTGCTTCAGATTTCGTTTCTTCAGCCGCTGGCTGAGATTCTTCGGTTGCAGTTGCAGCAGGTTTAGCAGCGGCGGCAGCTTTCGCTTCTTCCGCAGCGGCCTTAGCTTCCTCAGCAGCAGCTTTCGCTTCTTCCGCAGCAGCCTTAGCTTCTTCTACCGCAGCAGTTATAGCAGCACTGTCCGCCTGCGTTGCATCTCCAGACGCCGTATCACCTGCCTGAGCAGCGTTGCCACCTTCTGTGACGTCGTAGCCCGATTCAGCCAGCATATAAGAAATGGCGTTTTTCATTTCTTCATCACTGATATCCGGGTTGCCGCCACGGGGAGGCATAGAATTGATACCGTTAATGGCTGAAGTTGTCAGACCATCCAGACCTTTACCAATACGGTCATCCCAGGCACCGGCTTCCAGCTTCGGTGCATTCAGTACACCCGAGGCGTGACAGGCCAGACAAGCCGCCTGATAAACCTCAGCACCACCACGCGCCGGGCCGGCAGGTGCCGCTTTCTCTACTGCTTCCACCTTTTCGATTGGCTTCAGGTTATCAGCCAGTGTTGCAGCTGCAGTTTCAACTGCAGCCTCTTTAGCTTCCACAGCAGCCACCTTGGCTTCTTTTGCTGCGGCAATTTCTTCTTTCGTGGGCGCAGTACATGAGTCGAGTACTGCTGCCAGCAGAATGCCCCCTATGGCAATGCCGGTGTAAAGTTTATATTGAGCGAATGTTTCGTCAGTATTCGAAGCCACATTTTCCTCCGGTCGCACAGCGACTAGTTCCTATTAACAATAACCTGATCGGGCAAAAACCATACGATCAGGGGCTGTCAAAAATAAATTCAGGGGGATTATATGGGAATAATACGCACTGCACCAATGCAGTAAGGACAAAAATTTTTCTGAAATACTATTTTAAGGGAAACGTAGACGTGCGTGACCGTGTTCGGTATCATCGCGAGTCTCTGCTCATGGCACAAAATGCACCCTTAGCTCAGCTGGATAGAGCGTCGCCCTCCGGAGGCGAAGGTCAGAGGTTCGAATCCTCTAGGGTGCGCCATTTAATCA
>JBMZDK010000028.1:0-24349 GCA_049614265.1 Thiolinea sp. | reverse complement strand
GCAATATAGTTATGCAACAGTTGCCAATAATCATGGTCAACTGGTTGTTTGGAAAGAGCCTCGTTGTGCTGAAAAAATCCCAGCTAAATCTGTGGAATCAGTGGCGAGAACCCCTTTCGAAGCCATTTTTATGGAAAAAGAATCTCTGAATGAGCTGCAGTTCGACAAAATATTGGCACTTGTCAGGCAAAGTTTAGATCGTTGATCGCAAGTGCTGGATCACTCGCTTCTCAAGCCAGTATTCCAGCCCCCATACAGATCTTTGGGCAATAAAGCCAACATGTCCACCATTCCGACTAAGCTCCAGTGTGACTGCATCACTCATGTCTACCGACGAAGGAATGACATCTGCTGTCATAAAGGGGTCATCTGCTGAGTGAAGGATCAGCGTTGGTGTATGAATATCTGGTAAAAACTGTGCACAGCTACAGCGTTCGTAATAATCTGCAGCACCGTTGAAATCATGCAGGGGGGCAGTGATCAGGTCATCAAACTGGCGCAGGGTTTTGATATGGGATAGGTTTTGGTCAAGATTGAGTGGTGAGGGAATTCGACTGAATTTACTGTGGTAGCTTTTTTTCAATAGATTCAGCAGGTAATTGCCATAAATCCTGGAGAAGCCTTGTTCAAGGCGATCAGCGCAGGCCTGAAGGCTAAATGGAACCGAGATGGCAATGGCCTTTTGTAAAGGGCTGTTTGCCTTTTCCTCACCAAGGTATTTCAGTAATAGATTACCGCCCAGTGATACGCCAATAACAGCATGAGGTAATAACTCCTGTTGCTGTAAATGTTTCAGAATTAGCCTCAGATCATTGCTGGCGCCGGAATGATAGCTTTGTGCAATTCGGTTGGGTTCTCGTCCCCGACCACGGAGGTGCATTAACACGGCTCTGAAACCTGCCTGGTGCAGCGCGACTAACAAATTCCCGGCATAGTGAGATTCCAGTGAGCCTTCCAAACCGTGGATCAGCATTACAACTGGTGCATTTGCTATTAATGGCTGATGCCAGGCTAAATCAATAAAATCACCATCCGCCAGTTCTACCCGTTCCCACTCTGGCTGGAAATCCGGGCGTTTCCTCAGCAGGCTGGGCCAAATCGTTTGCAGGTGTTTTGAACGCAACCACCACGCTGGCCGGAAGTTACTATTGTTGATTTTGCCCATGGTTTTGCCCTTGTTGCTTAGTCAATTGTGGTGAACCTAACATGTGGGCAAATAATGCCTGAAAAGCATCGATAGCTGCAAAAATGAGTGTACTGTTCAGTGTGGCGGAGAGGTTGCGGACTTCCAGCGTATGTTTGGTAGCTGGCTGATGGATAATAAACAGCTAAGTAGCGCGGGAAATACTTGTCACCGTTTGTCAGGAAATTACTCAAAACCACGAGCAGAGAAAGCTTATTATTCATCATCGCGTCGTTTGATTAATCGTGCTATGTTTCAGCTTAATGTTAGTACTGTTAACTATAATGTCAGTGAGTTTGAGCCTCTAAAATTACCGGTCAGTGAACATGCGCAGTTGTCCGGAGTTGAATATCAGTGACTTTATATTCAACGCTGAACAGACTGACTTTAATCAACGACAATAGAATTATCCCGCCGTGAGTCAATTAGGATTGCCCATGAATTATGAAGGCGTCGAAACGCTGCCACTCCAGGAATACACTGAAAAAGCGTATCTGGATTACTCGATGTATGTCATTCTTGATCGTGCCCTGCCACATGTTGGCGATGGTCTGAAGCCGGTACAGCGCCGCATTATTTATGCTATGTCCGAACTGGGTCTGTCAGCTGCTTCTAAGCACAAAAAATCGGCGCGTACCGTGGGGGATGTGCTGGGTAAATTTCATCCTCATGGCGATTCCGCCTGTTATGAAGCTATGGTGTTAATGGCGCAACCTTTTTCCTATCGCTATCCTTTGGTGGACGGGCAGGGGAACTGGGGGTCGCAGGATGACCCAAAGTCATTTGCAGCGATGCGATATACCGAGTCACGTCTCACGCCTTATGCCAGAGTACTGTTGCAGGAGTTGGGGCAGGGTACAGCGGATTGGGTGCCTAATTTTGATGGCACGCTTCAGGAGCCTTCTTTGCTGCCGGCACGGGTGCCTAATGTATTGCTGAATGGTAGTACCGGTATTGCCGTTGGTATGTCAACAGATATCCCGCCGCATAATTTATGTGAAGTGGTTGACGCCTGTGTGCATCTGCTGGATAAGCCAAATGCAGAACTCAATGATTTATGCGGGTATATCAAAGGGCCGGATTACCCGACTGCGGCTGAGATTATTACGCCACCGGATGATCTGCAGGCGATGTATGAAAAAGGGAATGGTTCTCTGAAAATGCGTGCCCGCTGGGAACTGGAGGACGGCGATGTGGTGATTTCTGCCTTGCCTTACCAGGTTTCAGGCAGCAAAATTCTGGAGCAGATCGCTCAGCAAATGCAGGCTAAGAAGCTACCGTTGGTTGATGATTTGCGCGATGAATCTGACCATGAGCAACCTATCAGGCTGGTTATATCCCCCCGTTCAAACCGGGTTGATATTAAACAGCTTATGTCACACCTGTTCGCTACGACTGACCTTGAGCGCAGTTATCGCGTCAATATGAACATGATTGGCCTTAACGGACGGCCACAGGTAAAGAACCTGCGTTCCCTGTTAGTCGAATGGCTGACATACCGTCGCCAAACCGTGACCCGGCGTCTGCAATGGCGCTTAGACAAAGTTGAAAAGCGCCTTCATTTGTTGGCAGGTTTGTTAATCGCTTTTCTTAATATTGATGAGGTTATCCGTATTATTCGTGCAGAAGATGAACCTAAACCGGTATTAATGCAGACTTTTGATTTAACGGAGATTCAAGCGGATTACATTCTTGATACCAAACTGCGTCAGTTAGCACGTTTGGAAGAAATGAAGATTCGTGGCGAACAGAAGGATCTGGAAAAAGAGCGCAAAAAGCTAGTGGGGTTGCTGGGTTCGGATAAAAAATTAACCAAACTGATCCGTGATGAGTTACTGGAAGATAAAGAACGCTATGGTGATGAGCGTCGTTCGCCACTAAAGGCACGGCAGGCAGCACAGGCTTTAGATGAGTCTGCGATGACACCCTCGGAGCCGGTGACCGTTATTTTATCTAAGATGGGGTGGATGCGCGCTGCAAAAGGACATGAAATTGATCCGGCCGGTTTGAGCTATAAACAGGGTGATGAATATCAGGCTTCTGCCCGTGGTCGTTCAAATCAGCAGGTGGTTGTGCTGGATACTACGGGGCGTACTTATTCACTGTTAGCCCATAGTTTACCATCAGCCCGTGGACAGGGTGAGCCTTTGACCGGACGCCTGTCCCCTCCGGCCCAATCGGCTTTCCATTCAGTCATATTGGGCAGAGAGGATGAGCATTATGTCATGTACTCTTCTTATGGTTACGGTTTTGTGTGTTCGCTGGCTGATATGTACAGCAAAGTGAAGGCAGGCAAAGTATTGCTGAATACCGGTAAAGCACAGGTGATGGCACCGTGTAAAATTCATGATCTGAAGACGGATCGTCTGGCACTGGTTTCTTCTTCCGGCCATTTGCTGGTATTGCTGCTGTCGGAACTCCCCGTATTAAGTAAAGGTAAAGGGAATAAGTTGCTGGGCATGCCACCAGTGCAGTTAAAAGACGGTACTGAAGCATTGGTTGCAGCAGCGGTAGTGCCTCAGGGTAGCACGCTGCTTGTCCATGCAGGGAAGCGTTACAAAGCAATGAAGCCAGCTGAGCTGGACGATTATCAGGGTGAACGAGGTAAGCGGGGCAGGATATTGCCGCGCGGCTATCAGCATGTCAGCCACCTTGAAGTGAATGAAACTTGAAACCGGGCGCCTGAACCCAACAATCTTAACCATTGAATTAATAACATTAAATGTATTGAGTAGGCGAAACGCATGAAACGAACTTTTCTGTTGGTAGCAACCAACCTTGGGGTGATGGCGGTCTTGTTCATCACTTTCAATCTGATTCAGGCCATTTTTGGTGTCACCATTGGTGGCGGTAGTTTTACCGGTATTGCGATTACCTCACTTCTGTTTGGTTTTGGCGGTGCGCTCATCAGCTTATGGATGTCCAAGGGAGCAGCGAAGCGGAGCATGGGGGTTCATGTCATCGAACACCCGGCGAATGCTCAGGAGCGTTGGCTGGTGGAAACGGTTCGCAGTCAGGCAGAGAAATCCGGTATTGGTATGCCTGAGGTCGGTATTTTTCACTCCCCTTCGCCTAATGCCTTTGCCACCGGAGCTAACCGGAACAATGCGTTGGTTGCGGTGAGTCAGGGCTTGCTGGATCAGATGACAGCCGATGAAGTGGAGGCGGTATTAGGGCATGAAATTGGTCACGTTGCCAATGGTGATATGGTGACACAAACCCTGCTGCAAGGTGTGGTAAATACCTTTGTTTTCGTATTGGCGCGTATCGCCGGAATGCTGATTGATAATCTGCTCAGTCGTGGTCAGAGCCGTGGTTACGGTATGGGTTATTACCTTGGATCAACCATTGCACAGGTGTTACTGGGGTTTGTTGCCAGCGCCATCGTTATGTGGTTTTCACGCTATCGTGAGTTTCATGCAGATAAAGCCGGTGCAGACTTAGCAGGACGCCAGAAAATGATTGCAGCGCTGCGCCGCTTGCAGATAGCCAGTGGGCAGGTGCCGGATATGCCGGGAGAAATGGCCGCTTTTGGTATTTTTGGTTTAAGCGTGCCGGGTGGATTGAAGCGTTTTTTCACCACCCATCCACCACTGGATGAGCGTATTGCTGCACTGGAAGCACAAAAGTACGGTTAAATACTGCACTAAAGCAGGGCTTGTTGAAGCTGTCATGATCACGCATAATCCCCGGTTCCACTGACCCGGGGAGTCTTCTGTGTATAAGCTGTTGCGTGATGCATTATTTTTGCTACCTGCGGAAACATCACATCATTTTGCGCTCAATAGTCTGAAAGTTGGCCAAAAAGTAGGGGTGCTTGGCCAACAAAAAGCACTTCCGTCGACGCCGGTTGATGTGATGGGCATCCGTTTCCCGAATAAGGTTGGTTTAGCCGCCGGTTTGGACAAAAATGGCGATTATATAAATGCCATGGCGGCTTTAGGCTTTGGTTTTATCGAAATTGGTACAGTGACGCCGCGCCCACAGCCCGGCAATCCACGTCCCAGAATGTTTCGCCTGCCGGAAGCTCAGGGCATCATTAACCGGATGGGCTTTAATAATAAAGGGCTGGATTATTTGCTGAAACAAGTGCAGCAGTCGAACTATCAGGGTGTGCTGGGTATTAATATTGGCAAAAACTTTGATACTCCGGTAGATAATGCGGTCTCTGACTATTTGATATGTCTGGAGCAGGTATATCAACACGCAGATTACATCACGATTAACATCTCATCGCCTAATACGCCCGGGCTACGCAGTCTGCAGTATGGCGAAGAACTGAAAGGTCTGTTGTTACCCCTGAAACAAGCTCAGAGCGAGCTGGCTCAGCAATCAGGAAAATATGTTCCACTGGCCGTCAAAGCAGCGCCGGACTTAAGTGCTGAGGAAATTGCCGGCATGGCAGAGGTATTCACCGACGTACAAATTGATGCGCTAATTGCCACGAATACCACGCTGGATAAAGACCTGGTACGTGATTTTAAACACGGAACGGAGCAAGGTGGTTTAAGTGGTAAGCCATTAACGCTGAACTCTACAGAAGTAATCCACAGTTTCTATCAGCACCTGGGAGATGATATTCCAATCATCGGTGTTGGCGGTATTATGAATGCTGATGATGCTGAGGCAAAGGTAGCTGCCGGTGCCAGATTGGTGCAGTTGTATAGCGGGTTTATTTATAACGGGCCACGACTGATTAAAGATTGCGTTCAGCGTCTCGGTTAAATCAGTTTAATTGTATTCTCGTACCCCAGGGCACTGGTTGTCTGCCTTTTACTAACCAGATGACCGGGTAATGCGGTGTTGTTTCCGGAAAATAACCCATGGCATCGGTAAAATAGACGACCAGATCCGGTTGCTGATCCTGGTTGTCCAGCCAGTTAAATACCGGCCTGAAATCAGTATTACCACCGCCGGGAATTGTCTCCGGAAAATGGATTTCCTCCCAGGTTTCGAAGCGTTGTGGGAAGCCATCAGTAATATCAGCATCACAGGCAATAAGTGTGATACCTGCTCTGATTTGCCCTTTAAGGGCATTGATTTCCGACAGGCAGATTAGCAGTTCTTCATTATTTACTGAGCCACTGACATCTAGTGCAATCGCAATGTTGATCTGCTGGCTTTTAAGCGTGGGGAAAATTGCCGGATTGCCTCGACGATTTGAAGGTCGGGTATAGCTGTAATCATCCCGTGCCAGCGCTGTCATATAATGTGCGAGTAAATGGCGCCAGGGGAGACGTGGCTGTAGTAGCTCTTCCACCAAACGTTGCATGACGCCGCTGAGTTTGCCAGCTTGCTGTGCCTGCTGAGCAGCACCTGCCATACGTTGCTGCCACTGTATAGCAAGTTCTTCAGCTTCCTGTTGATTCAGTGGCGGCGGAGGTGCTTCACCACCTTCGGCGGAATCGTCAAATTCCTGTTCTGCTTGTGCAGTAGTGCTGTTTTGTTGATCTGGCTGCTGGCCGGTGCCTGGTTTTTGAGAATTTTGTTCCGGTTGTTTGTCATTTGCTGAGGGTGGCTGTGGAGTTTCCTTTTGATCCCGGTTTTCTAAGGGATTATCACTGCTTTCCCTGCTACCTTCTGCCGGATTATCTTCCTTGTCATACAAATGCTGATCCAACGTTTGCGACATGTCATTTTGATCAATGCAAGGGTAGATTTCCTCTGCTGTCATACCGGCAAATTCTTTCAGCATAATCATGCCGGGTGGTGCTTTCAGACCATCTTCAAGCAGAATCGGGTTAATCGCATAGTCACAAGCCAAATCCCAGCGCTGTTTAACCCGGTGTTGGCGGCGGGCAAAGTGCGACAAGGCACAATGTAATGCCTCATGAGCCAGAACAAACTGTGTTTCGTCAGCCCTCAATTCACGGATATATTCCGGATTATAATAAAATTTGCGCGCGTCAGTTCCTGTGGTTGGGCACCAGGCCGGATTCGCTGTCTGTAGAGGAAGTCGCAACACCAATGCACCTAGAAAAGGCTTATCCAAAATCAGGCGGGTGCGTGCTGCCACCAGCTTTTCTTCTATCTGCTGCAAATCGAATTGGGTAAGCTGGGTGTCAGTCATTATTGCTTAATCATACAGTAGAATATCACCGATAGTTTCTGCCCAGTCAGAAAACTCAGGTACAGCAAATAATTCATCGCCAACGGCACGTAGCATGTCGGATACCAGCATTACCCCCATTTCCCGTAGCGGAAAGGCTGAGGCGTACTTCAGAATGTAACCAAAAGTCTGTGCTGCCTCCGCTGTACCTTTGGCTCGAATTGCCCGTCCAACTAACGCTGCGGCCACAGCATATTGCAAGTCCACTTCTTTAGGAGCCTTAATGCTTTCGCCACGCAGGATTGCATCCAGATCCGGCATCTGATCCAAACTGTCAATAAAAGCCTTTAGCTCAATACCAGCAGCAGGGCCAACGCAGGATTGTAACGCACCCAATAACAGTTCTCTGTGTTCTGTGAATTTATATAAAGCGCGATGAGCAAATTCCCAGGAGCGTGGTGTCGGGAAGGCAACCGGGTTGTGAGCAGCATCAAAATGAAACAACTGTTCCGGACGAAAGCGCAGGAAAGCAATGATGCGTTCATCTATGCCAAACTGATATGCCCAGGCTACCCAATCGTCGAGATTAAGTTCTACTTCAAAATGGGAAAAACGGTTGGCCAGAGGTGCTGGCATGGTGTAAGTAACGCCACGGTCACCCTGACGATTACCCGCTGCAAAAATAGCCCAGCCATCCGGTATGGTATATTCGCCTAAACGCCGATCCAGAATTAGCTGATATGCTGCGGCAGACACACTGGGTACGGCCGATGTAATTTCATCAAGGAATAAAATTCCCTGTGGGCCGTGGCGTTGGGCATCCGGCAACATGGCTGGGATAGCCCATTCTACCAGTTGCTGATCCCTGAATGGAATCCCACGCAGGTCACTCGGTTCCATTTGAGAGAGGCGCAAATCAAGCACCGGAACTTTGTGCCGTTCACCCACCTGAGCGATAATCTGTGATTTGCCAACACCTGGTGCACCCCAAAGCATCACCGGTGTGTGATAACCGTCCTGAGCGCCAAGAAATTCCTTATCCAGAATGGCGCTTAAATGCATTGGCCGCATAGATTCCGGTTCCCGTAATTGTGAAAATGAATACCATTAAGCAGCAGAAATTGCTATAGGCAGATTGGGTGATAATACAAAGTCTGTCAAGACTTAGCGTTGTGTTCAGCTGACTGAGGCAGCGAAGACAGTATGATAAAAAGATTTAAATCAGTTTTTATTAAGTGATCAGGATGCATGTTTAATTCCCCATTGTTTTTCCTGATGTTGCATCCCGATCAGTTTTTTTTGCACCATAGAGCGGCAAAGCGGATGAGATGAATAGTTTGCAGGATAAAAGGCATATTTCTGCTGTTGAGTGGTAATTTACAGGTTGTGAAGGCTAAACGTGTAAACCCGCTTTCACCGGCTACGGCAAGCCCCGACTAACAATGCTGGTTAGCATATCAGGCCAGATAAAAAATGAGGATATTGCTAATGGGGCAGGTCATTCTGCAAAGAATTTGCACGTAACAATCACAGTGAAGCAATATTTCGCGGCGATAATTAAGTTTTACTGATAAACGCATGTTTCCGGTTAGGTAATTGTGTAAAATCGCCTGTAAGCGAAACTCCTGTCTATGAATGGTGCTCAGGGGTAAAAGATAAAGGAAGATATCGCTTGGAAACTGTCATAAATACAGATTTATCAGTTTTCCCACGGTGACGGTTGCAAACAGGACATCAAGTTGACTCAGGAATCCACACAGAATTCACAAATACAAACAACGCGTAAAAACAGCGATGCATGGTGGCTCCGTATTCTGAAGGGAATCTGGTTTATGATGAGATTAGTCGGCCGCGTGTTCCGTATTTTGCTGATTGTTGTTTTAGTGCTGGGCATGCTGGCGGGTATCGTTTACTCCATGCAGCTGGATGAGCAGGTTCGGGCGCAGTTCGAAGGTAAACGCTGGGCGTTACCGGCCCGGGTTTTTGCCAGGCCTCTCGATCTTTATGCCGGGCAGCAAGTCTATGCTGAACATCTGGAGCGTGAGTTACAGCTGCTGAATTATGTCGAAGTGGATGACCCGGTGGAAACCGGGCAATACCGGCGCAAAAAAAACAGCTTCCTGATTAACACCCGTGGTTTTCAGTTTGCTGAAGACATGGAGCCTGCACGCAGTATTAAAGTCAGTATTTCCAAGGGGAAAATCCGCAAGCTTGAATATAATAATGGCCAGGCAGAGTTGCCGTTGATGCGCCTGGAGCCGGTGCTGATTGGTAATTTTTATCCCAGTCACAAAGAAGACCGGGTGCTGGTCAGAATTCAGGATGTTTCACCCGCCTTATTAAATGGTTTGCTGGCTGTAGAAGATAAAAAGTTTTACGAGCATCAGGGGGTTAATCCGCTGGCTATTGCCCGTGCGATGATTGCTAACCTTAAGGCCGGACATGCTGTTCAGGGAGGAAGTACGATAACCCAGCAGTTGGTGAAGAATTTCTATCTAACCAATGAGAGAAGTTGGGAGCGTAAGGGCAAAGAAGCCATTATGGCCTTCCTGCTTGAGCTGCGTTATTCCAAGCGCGAAATTCTGGAAGCTTATCTGAATGAGATTTATCTGGGCCAGGATGGGGATCGAGCCATTCATGGTTTTGGTTTAGCGGCGCAGTTCTACTATAACCGCCCGGTGCGTGAACTAAAGTCCGATCAGATTGCAATGTTGATTGGTCTGGCTAAAGGAGCTGCGTTTTATAACCCACGGCGTTTTCCTGAGCGAGCTTTATCACGGCGTAATCTCGTATTAACGGTGATGGAGCAGGAAGGTGTATTGACAGCACGTGAAGCTGAGGCTGCGCGCGCCCGTCCATTAGGTGTACGCCCACACCGTCCGTCTGGCGCCAGCCCTTTTCCGGCTTATCTGGATCTGGTTAAACAGCAGTTGCAGCGTGACTACCGTGAGGAAGACTTACGCTCGGAAGGGCTGCTGATCTTTACGTCAATGGATCCCATTGTGCAGTTAACAGCGGAAAATGTGCTGGTAAAGCGGGTAAAGCGGTTGGAAAAAACGCATCGTGTACCCAAAGGCAAGCTTAATGGTGCCATGGTGATCAGTAATGTGCAGGGTGGTGAAATTGTTGCCTTGGTTGGTGGTCGCAATGTGCGTTATCCCGGCTATAACCGGGCGATTTCCGCGCAGCGTCAGGTCGGCTCAGTATTAAAACCAGCTATTTATCTTGCCGCACTGGAGCGGGGTGGGAAATATGGCTCTCTGAGTTCCAGAGTCAGCGATGGCCCGGTCACCGTGAAGCTGGGGCGGAAAAAATACTGGGAACCACGTAATTATGATCATCGCAATATTGGTGTGGTGACATTAATGCAGGCCTTAAGCATGTCACGCAATACACCAGCGGTACGGGTTGGCGTTGAAGTCGGTTTGGATAAAGTGATCAAGATGCTTAACGATCTGGGGGTAAAAAAGGATATTCCGGCTTACCCCTCTATTCTGCTGGGTGCACTGGAGATGACGCCGCTTGACGTACAACAGGTCTACCAAACCATGGCTGCCGGCGGTTCGTATTCCCCGCTGAAATCCATTCGCAGTGTGATGAATACCCGGGGTAAAGTGTTAACCCGTTACCCGCTCACTGTTGAGCAGGTGGCTAAACCAGGCTCTGTGGATTTGCTTAATTTTGCAATGCATCAGATTACGGTTTCCGGAACGGCCAAATGGCTGCAGAAAAAACTACCGGGCTGGAAACGGGTTGCGGGTAAAACCGGAACCACAAACGATAAAAAAGACAGCTGGTTTGCAGGTTATTCCGGACAGCATGTAATGACTGTCTGGGTAGGGCGTGATGATAATAAGCCAACACGGATGACTGGTGGCACCGGAGCATTGCGGATGTGGGGTGATATGATGAAAGTGTTGCCATCCAAACCATTGCGTTTTGGCGGTTCGTCCAAGTTGATATGGGTCACAGTCGACTCTAAAACCGGTCTGCTGTTTAACCCGGCCTGTGGTAAAGCGGTGAAAATGCCGTTTCTCCGCGGCAGCCAGCCGCGTAAGCGCAGTTATTGTGCGCCTGCACCGCAACCGCAGCAGCCAGCCAATCAGCCACAAAGGAATCAGCAGCCTAACCGCGGTTCTGGTTCTAACTGGGTGGATAACTTAATGGAATAAGTCGAGGGGACTGCAATGATCAAAATAACAGTAAATTATACCCGCCGTAATAACTTGATGCTGATGTTGGTGTCAACGCTGGGCATTAGTGCCTGTGCACCAATCCCCATACCTATGCCACAATTTCCGGGGCAGGTGCCACAAGCTTACCCGATACAACCAGGCGTTCAGCGCCAGCAACCGGCAAGGGTAATTCCACAAGCCGGCGCTTTACCTAACACGCAGCCCCGGGTGCAAAATGCGCAAAATCCACGTGTTGTAGTACAGCAGCAACCACGCCAGGTAGCTGCCCCCCGGCGGCAACCTGCACAGGTGTATGTTCCGCCAACGCTTAAACCCGCGCAACAGCAGGCACGACGTAATACGCAACAGGCAAATGCCGCCCGTTACACCAGCCGCCCTTCAGCCAGTGTATCCCGTGCGCCAGCAGTGGTTTACCGGGAAAAGCAAAAGCCGGTTACTCGTACCCAAAACCGACCCTCTGTTACAACCACTTCGCGCAGTTCTTCTGCACAAACATCCGCTAAGCCCGGAATCAGTGGCTCCCTGACACCATCAAACAAAGCGGCGGCACCAACAGTGCGACCAGCACCGAGACCTTCGGCATCTGTAAAAAAACAGCAGCCGGAAACTGCTCAAACTCAAACGGCAGATAATACGCAGGCAAAGGAAGTGCTGGATCTGAGTCAAAATAGCCAAAAACCGGTTGCTTCTGTTCAGCCAGAGCAAAAGCCTGCTCCGGTGCCACCGATGCGTAGCTATAATAGTTCGCCCGCAGTGACAGTCTTAATCAAGCAGGCAAATAATGCTCTGACGGCAGGGAAGGCAGATCGTGCAGCTGCTACTTTGGAGCGTGCTTTGCGTATTGCGCCGGAAGATCCGCGTTTGTGGTTGCGTCTGGCCGAGGTAAATGCGCAACAGGGAAATAAGGCTCAGGCGGCCTCTATGGCACGCAAAGCAATGAATTTATCTCCTGATGATGCGGGCTTGCAGGCCCGTGGTCAGCGGTTAATTAACTGATGGTTGTTGATGTCTGATGACTGAACAGATCAGCGGCCTGCTGGATCAGGATGGCAAATTTGCCAGTCATATCGAGGGTTTTCAGCCTCGCCCGCAACAACAGGAAATGGCTCAGGCCATTACTGATCTGCTGGATGATGAGGGTGTTCTGATCATTGAGGCTGGTACCGGTGTGGGCAAGACATTTGCCTATCTGGCGCCGGTATTATCTGCTGGTGGCCGGGTTATCTTATCAACAGGAAGCAAGACGCTTCAGGATCAACTCTATTTCAAAGATTTGCCGCTGGTGCGTAAGGCGCTGGGAATTTCAGTGAATAGCGCACTGCTTAAAGGGCGGGCGAATTATTTATGCCTGCACCGGTTGAGGATGACATTGCTGGATGGGCGTTTGCCGGATCGTAAGCAGGTCAGTCAGTTACGGCGAATTGATGACTGGTCAGGCTTAACCACGACGGGTGATGTGGCTGAAATGACAGCGGTACCGCGTGATTCAGAGGTCTGGGGTAAAGTCACTTCCACAGTAGATAATTGCCTTGGGGCAGAGTGTGATGACTATCAGGAGTGCTTTGTCGTTAAAGCCCGGCGTAAAGCACAGGAAGCAGATGTGGTGGTGGTGAATCATCATTTGTTTTTTGCTGATATGGCACTGAAAGAAGAGGGCTTTGGCGAATTACTGCCTGCTGCGGATGTGGTTGTATTAGATGAAGCGCATCAGCTGCCGGATATTGCCTCAACATTTTTCAGTGAAACGCTGAGTAGCCGCCAGATTCAGGAATGGTGCCGGGACACCCGGGCGGAAAGCCTGAGTCAGGCATCTGATATGCCAATAATTCGTGATCACTTAGGTGAGCTGGAAAAAGCCGTGCTCGACATGCGGTTGGCGATGGATGCCCCGGGACAGCGTGCACCCTGGAGTCAGCTTCGTGACAGACCGGCAATCGTGCAGCACACCACCGAAATGCTGGAGGCGATGCAGGCGCTGGAACAGCTATTGGAACATGCTGCAGAGCGGAGTAAAGGGCTGGAAACCTGTTATGAACGCCTGGTTGAATTACGTCAGCGTTTAGAGATGTTACAGAAAGAGAGACCAGATATTGTTCAGTGGTATGAAACCTACACCCGTAGTTTTGCCCTGACTTCCACGCCGCTGGATGTCGCCGCACCGCTGCAACGTTGCATGGATGCTTTTCCCTGTCGGTGGGTAATGACCTCAGCAACACTGGCGGTTGGTGAGTCTTTTGCCCATTTCTCTTCACGTTTAGGCCTACAGGAAGCCCGTACTCTGCAACTGGATAGCCCGTTTGACTACTGGCATAACGCCTTGTTGTATTTACCAGCCGGATTACCGGAACCGCAACAATATGACTTCGTCTCCAGTATGGTTGATGCGTCATTGCCCGTAATAAAAGCCTGTGGTGGGCGCACCTTTATGCTGTTTACCAGTTACCGGGCGATGAATGAAGCGGCTGCAATCTTGAAAGATGAGCTGGATTTTCCGTTGCTGGTGCAGGGGGATTCACCGCCGCGCGATATGATTGAGCGTTTCCGGGAACTAGGCAATGCGGTGTTGTTGGGTACGGCCAGTTTTTGGGAAGGTGTTGATGTGCGTGGTGAAGCCCTGAGCTGCGTGATTATTGATAAATTGCCTTTTGCCGCTCCGAATGATCCGGTGCTGGAAGCACGGCTTGATACATTGCGCCAACAGGGGCAAAATCCGTTTGCTGAACATCAGTTACCACAGGCGGTGATCACCCTGAAACAGGGTGTGGGGCGTTTGATTCGTGATCAGGCTGACCGTGGTCTGCTGATGATATGTGATACACGATTGCGCACCCGGGGTTATGGTCGCACCTTTCTTGATAGCCTGCCACGTATGCCACGTACCCAGAAACTGGACGTGGTGGAAAGATTTTTCTCTAAAGATAAACCACTGAATCCACCGGAAATGCCTGAGGTGAATCCATGAAAATTCTGGCCCTGGATACGTCTTCTGATGCCTGTTCAGCAGCATTAATGACACCGGACAATCGTTTTACTGAATACCAGCTGGAACCTCGCGCACATACCCGGCTGATTCTGCCAATGGTAGAGTCAGTATTACAGCAAGGTGGAGTGACATTGCAGGATCTCGATGCACTGGCGTTTGGCCGGGGGCCGGGAGCTTTTACCGGTGTGCGTATTGCGACAGGTATCGTGCAGGGTTTGGCCTTAGCAGCAAATAAGCCTGTGCTGGCAATTTCTACTCTGGCTGCATTAGCACAGCAGGCCCATCATCAACAACACGCTGAAAAAGTGCTGGTTGCGGTTGATGCTCGGATGTCTGAAGTGTATTGGGGTAGCTATACCTTGCAGGACGGGCATATGCAGCTTTCAGGCGAAGAGTGGGTTTTACCACCGGATAGTGCGCCAAAGCCTGACGGTAATAACTGGTATGCCTGCGGTACCGGATGGTCGGTCTACGCTGATGCATTGCAGCCCCGTTTTGCTACACAGATCACGGGGTTTTCTACGGATTTATTACCTTCTGCAGCTTATATTGCAGAGCTGGCAACCTATGCTTATCAACGCGGTGAGGCGGTTGCTGCGGAGCTGGCGCAGCCGGTTTATTTAAGGAATAAAGTCGCGCAGACCACCCGGGAACGGGCTTTAAATCAATAAGATAAAAATTCATTGTGTTCTGATTATCACTGTGTTTTGAGAGGCTGAGGCTTAATCGGCAAATCCCTGCCTGAGATGCAGGTGTTTCGGTGCATTTGAACTTTACCGCTATAATCGCGTACTAAGTTAGCGAATGGGCATTAGGTATTCACCGGAAGAAATGATGATAATAAGGATTCACAGGCTGTTGGCAGTGTTATTTCTGCAAAGCCTGGTTGTTGTGGGCAACGTTCAGGCTGCGGGTGCTAATCAGAAAAAAACAGTGCTGAAACAACAGCAAAGCCAGTCTGTAGCTGCCAAGAAAATTACTCATCCCTGCGCGCGCAAATCAGCTGCTCAGCTTAATCAGCGGGCAAAACCCTTTATCAAAAGCATCAATGCGCATGCCAGAACTTATGGTGTGGATAGTGATTTAGTCAAATCAGTGATTACAATTGAGTCCTGTTACCGGAAAAAAGCCCGTTCGCCCAAAGGTGCGCAGGGTTTAATGCAGTTAATTCCGGCAACCGCTGAACGTTTCGGCATTAAAAATGCCTACGATAGCCACCAGAATATTAAAGGTGGCTCCCGTTATCTTGCCTGGTTGTCAAAACGTTTTCGTGGTGATTTGACCAAGGTGTTAGCGGCTTATAATGCGGGTGAGGGGAAAGTGGATCGTTATAATGGGGTTCCTCCTTACCGTGAAACACAAAATTATGTGCATGATGTGCTCGTCGTGTACAACAAGTTCAAACAACAGAAGCAAGTAACACCGTCAGGATTGCTGGCCAAACTGTCTGCACAAAAAAAGATCGCCCGCACACCACAGCAAAAACGTCAGATCGAAGCCAGAAAGCAACAATTATTACGTCAGGCTAATCTGCGCAGGCAACAGCAACAACAACGCCTTGCACAGCTCAGACGGCAACAACCGGGCAAACCGGGAATGGTTATCGTCACTGGTAAACCCGGCAAGCCGCTCCATGTCCCCCGTCCGGTTCCACAGATAGTCATTGGCAAGCCTCCGATTTCAGCTGCTGCACAAAAACGTTTGGCAGCGAAAAAAGCCAGTAACCGACCCGTTCCACGTAAAGCCGGAGCCAGAATATCACAGCAACAGCCTGCTAATTTTTTACAGCAGCGGGTACAAAAGGCTCCTCAGGGTCGTGTGCGCAATGTGTTTAAACCGGGGCGTGGTGGCTGGATGGCGAATAAAGCTTTAGCACCACACCTGTTTAAACAGTGAGCAGATAGCAGGTTTAATCCTGCTTGCGCCCCTCTTCGTAAAGCAGGTAGTCAGTCGCCTGCATACCAAGATTTTCATACGTTAATTGTGCGGGGCGGTTATCCTTTTCAACATAAAGCCGGTAACCACACACATTATCCTCATTAGCTGCCAGTGTCTTTACGGTGTTATACAGACGACGGTAAATACCTTTGCGCCGATACGGCCCGATAATGAATACACTTTGTATCCACCAGAATAAGCCATTACGCCAGTCACTCCATTCTGTTGTGATCATCAAAGATCCTACTACCTGATTATTGTCTTCTGCTACCAGATAGAACCCCATATCAGGGTTAGCAATCATATTGCTAACACCTTTGGCGATAGTATCCGGATTTAATGCTTTGCCCTCAGTTTCCATTGCCATACTGATATTAAAGTCGGCAATTGCGCTGGCATCTTCCAGGGTGGCCCGGCGTATTTTTATCGTCATCTGTAATTCCTGTGTTGTTGGCGTGCTTCGTGAGGCCAGTGTTAGTTTGAAATCATGTAATACTTGCGTAGCGTTTCAGTAATTTCCCAGGTCAGTGCTGTGCCTTTGGGGATAAAAAATACGTCACCCTCTGTGAAAATTTCAATGCGACCGTCAGCATGGGTCAGTGTTAACGAACCAGAGATAATACTGATAAACTCATGAACCGGATAACTGTCAAATACTTCTTTGCAGGGAGCACATTCCCAAACCCCGACCAGCGGATTATCATCGGAACCGGCAAAAAAGGTGCGGTTTAATTCGGTTTTATCTGCGCTGGTGAAGGCTTCTGTTGGCGTTAGGTTTGAAGGTTGCATATCGCCTGTTGGCATTAATCTGATAAATGAATCACTCATTTTTTCCTCCTGTCATTGGTGTTGAAAGTGGTTATCGTTGCAGGCAGTGTTTCCATGTCATCCTGCCATCGGATATAGCAGGGCAAAGGATGGAGCTTGTATTCAATCAGCATGCATGCAAACATTGAATTTTCCTCAGTAATAGAATAGCCGCGTGTCCACGCTAGCATATTTTACTGAGGGGTGAATACCCGAGGATGCCTGTTATGAGTGAAGCTGCTGTCCCTTTTCCTGCGATCCAACCTAAAGGTTATACCTGGTTTGAAGATGAGCCAGTATTTGATCCGGCAAAGCATTTGGCGCTGGAAATGCCCTCTGCTATCTATTATCTGGAAGACCTGGGATATTCAGCCGAAGAAATTAAAACCAAAGCATCTCCTGTCGCCGCCTCGTCTCCTTTTCGGGTGTTATCCGCTGAGGGAGCTTTGGTGCTTCTGCAAACAGCACGAAGGTTACGTCATAACGCCATCTCCTGTGAACGTATTGAGAATATGGTGAGGGGTGGTTGTTACCGCTCGCGTTTCTTACGTGATCTGTGTATTGATCCGTCACTAACCCAACTAATGTGCGATATCTATCAAACTGATGTTGCGCCGCATACGATGCCGTTACACCTTGGGCACATGAATTTTTCACCGGATGATTTATCACGGGCAGTGGATAAATGGCACCACGACACGCTGCCTCTGGATTTTGTCATGATGGTGACTGATCCTGCGACACTTGATGGCGGTCAGTTTGAGTATTTTATGGGAACCAAACATGAAATGGCCGCATTAGCTGCTGAAGGTAAAACACCGCCGCGTGATCGCGTGGAAGCGCCACCGTTTATGGGGCCGGGCTATGCCATTGCTTTACACGGAGACATGGTCGTGCATCGTGGCGCGCCATTGAATCAGGCCGGTGAGCGTATCAGCATGGTAAATGGCTATGTTGCGACGAATACCGCGCTGGACGATCAGCACCGGCATAAGGATCTGACGCTGGTCGATGACCCGGAAGCTCTGTATGCAGAGTGGGCAAAGCACAGTGCCTGGCGGGCGAAAGACAGATTGGGTAAACTACTATCAGAATTATCGTTCAATGCTGATCGCCTGGCCGTTGCTGACCAGCTGGAAGAAGCGATCCGTGATGTAAATCAAACAATTGCGGATATGCGTGATACCGGCAAGCATGATATGCATCATTATGAGAAGTAGCTTTTAGCACCTTTGTCCCTCAAAGTCAGTGATTCCCCAAAATGCAGCGACCAGCGGGTTTTTCAAGTGTCGCTTCAGCGTAAATAAGCCAACGTGGTAAGGCTCCAGGGCGGGTTCAACGTTTAATACCTGTATCCGGTCTACCATCGGGCTGTGATCGAGTACGATTTGTGGGACGACACCGACGCCCAGCCCCAGGCTAACCATACTTACAATCGCTTCATTACCGGCAACCTGAGCATAGATTTTCGGTGTGACTCCCAGGGCGCGGAACCAGGCGTCACTACGTTGACGGGCAATACCATCTTCAGCAAGTATCATCGGGACGCCTGCCCACGCCTGAGCACTAAGCGGCGGCAGTGATTGCAATGCAGGGTCAGAAGTCTCTACCGGTGCAATAAACAACAGTGGAGACACTGTAACCGGTTTGAACGCCACGTTGGCGGGCAACGTACCGGGGTGGGCGGCGATACTGATTTCCTCTTCACCGGCTAATACCCGGGCTATGGCGTGCTCAGGGTCGCCGGTATGCAGCTTGATTTCAATCCCGGGATAGTCATCACGAAAGCGGTTAAGCAGATCAAATAATATGCTGTAGCTGGCGGTCACGGAACAATAAACGCTGATTTCACCATGCAATTCTCCAGCCTGATCAGCGAGGTCGTGGCAAACCATTTTCCACTGAGCCGTCGCTTCACGGGCATACTGCTGAAAGCGTTTGCCTTCTGCTGTCAAACTGACCGTGCGGTTATCACGGTGGAACAGGGTGGCACCAAGCTCTTGCTCCAGCTGGCGGATATGACGTGATAAGGCAGAAATGCTGATGTGACTGGCTTCACTGGCACGACCAAAATGCAGTCTTTCAGCCAGAGTCAGGAAGTGTTCAAGGGTGCGGATATTCATTTTTTAGTGCGGGTTTGCTCGCTGGTAGCATCCGATAAACCGGGAATAGCGTATAGAAAAATAACACGAATTCATCAGCAGCATAGCAAAAGTTTCAGGCCGGGTTCGTAACTGATAGAAGTTACAGCCTCGGAAAGTTGCCTGATGAGTTTGCAGCATGCTTGGTTTTAAAGGAGATCACTATGAAATTACAACAGACTTATCGGTTCTATGCGTTCGCTTTCTTTCTGTTGGGCTTTGTCATTCTGGGAAATAATGCTTACGCCCGTGCTTCGGCAATTAATCTTGGTGGTAGCGAATCGACTGCCGTGCAGGGGTATGACGTTATGGCTTACTGGAATCAGGGCAAAGCACTAAAAGGTGATGCGAATATCACCCTGGATTATAAAAATGCTACCTGGCATTTTGCTTCTGAAGCCAATCGGGACGCTTTTGCCGCCAACCCGGAAAAGTATGCCCCGCAATACGGCGGTTATTGTGCTTATGCCGCGGGCAAAGGGTATTTGGCCAATGTCGATGTGAATGCCTGGACAATTTACAACGACAAACTCTATCTCAATTACAGCAAATCAGTCCGGGCACTCTGGTCACTGGATAAAGCAGGTTATATCGCCAGAGGTGATGCGAACTGGCCGAAGATTCTGGAGAATTAATTCCATTACGCAATGCTCTGTTAGGCAGGAAAGAGATTTCCTGCCTTAAGTTTTACAGGAATGGCTTTTATAACAAGCTACGCAAACCGTCCATATAAACTTTTTCATCCGGCTCCGACTGATTACGCTGTGCCAGCCACAGACTTTCGATTAAATACTGCATCATCCGGTGCTCAGCATCATGCACGCCATAGCGGGCAATAAGCTGTTGATAGACTTCACGGATACCAGCGGGACGGTCAGTGACAACCTGCTCCTGCAAGCCGATGTGCAAACTCATGTGCAGGAAGGGATTGGTTTCCCCGTCTTCCGGCGCATATTCCCGGCCCAGAGCCTTATCTTCATCCTGCAACAGCGGGTGATATTCCGGATGTTCTAAAATCACCTCGGCAATTTGTTGCTCCAGAGCCGTCATATCTTCAGCATTTTGTTGTTTTTGCCAGCAAGTTAGATAAAAACGGCGCAGCTGGTCACGATCCTGGCTGAACATCAGGTGGTTTTCTCCTTGAAATCACATAAGTCGGCAATAATACAATCCGGGCATTTGGGTTTGCGCGCAATACAGGTATAACGGCCGTGTAAGATGAGCCAGTGATGGGCATCTAGCAGAAATGCTTTTGGAATATGGCGCATCAGGCCTTTTTCCACCTCAACAACGTTTTTACCTTTGGCAATGCCCGTACGGTTCGCGACACGGAAAATATGTGTATCCACGGCCATCACCGGCTGGCGGAAAGCGGTATTCAGAATCACGTTTGCGGTTTTACGCCCAACACCGGGTAGGGCTTCAAGATCTTCACGACGATCCGGTACCTGTGAGCCGTGTTTTTCGATTAGCAGGCGACAGGTTTCAATGATGTTTTTGCCTTTACTGTTATACAGGCCAATGGTTTTAATGTATTCGTTCAGGCCTTCCACACCCAATGCATAAATGGCTTCCGGGGTATTCGCGACCGGATAGAGTTTAGCGGTGGCTTTGTTAACACCTTTGTCAGTAGCCTGAGCGGAGAGAATCACTGCAATCAGGAGTTCGAACACAGAGTTGAATTCCAGCTCAGTGGTGGGATTCGGGTTTTGTGCGTGCCAGCGGGTAAATATTTCCTGGCGTTTGACCTTATTCATTCTGCAGCCTCTTCAGCCTGTTGCCATGCTTTGTTCTTAGCCATATTGATGTTGTGGGCATCAATCCGGTTTTTCAGCGCCAGTAACATCCCCAAACCAATGAACGCTCCCGGTGGTAATGCAGCCAACAGCAAACCGTGAAAGTCATCACTAATCCGCAGTGTCATACCACGCGCTGCTTCACCAAACATAATGTGCGCCTCCGCAAACAGGGTGCCCTGAGCCAGTAATTCTCTCAATCCACCCAGCACAACCAGCACCAGCAGAAAACCAATGCCCATCATAAAACCATCCAATGCTGCATACGGCACTTCATTTTTGGCGGCGAATGCTTCAGCACGCCCAATAATAATGCAGTTTGTTACGATCAGTGGAATAAATATTCCCAGAATTGTATGTAAATCATGAAAGTAAGCCTGCATCAGCATTTCAATTGCGGTGACATTAGAGGCAATAATCAGGACAAATACCGGAATACGGATTTCATCACGGATGTAATTACGGGACAGTGAAATCAGCAGATTAGAAGCCAGGAGTGTCACCAGTGTGGCAATCCCCAGTCCTAAGCCATTAACCACATTGGTCGTGACTGCCATCAATGGGCATAGACCTAATAATTGCACTAAACCGGGATTGTTATCCCAGAGTCCGGCACGGACAATTTTATAATACGGGCTGTCAGTACTCATTTTAATTAGTCTGTGCTTCGGGCGTTGTGGTAGCTTGTGTAAACAAGTCCTGTTGATGTTGCTGTGACCAGCGTAGTACATCTTTCACCGTGTTGACAACAGCGCGGGGAGTGATGGTTGCACCGGTAAACTGGTCAAAATCACCGCCGTCTTTGCGCACAGCCCATTGTCCGGCGCCGGGATTTTGCAGTGATTTACCGGCAAAGCTTTTGATCCATTCACTTTTTGCAATATCGATTTTATCGCCCAGCCCCGGTGTTTCGCGGTGGCTAACCACCCTCACACCACTGAGTGTTTGATCAGCATTTACCCCGATTACCAGATTAATGCTGCCGTTATAGCCATTGGGTGAGGCCAGCGCATACACTGCTGTGACCGGCTCGCCGGATTCACGTACCCGGTATATTGTAACGGGTGTTGTGCTGTGCAGAGGGCGATTATCATCATGCGCCAACACTATACTGTCTTGCAGTGGATCGTTATCGTAATCTTTATCTGCCAATATCTGCTCAATACGTTGCAATAGTGCAGTCCGTTCATTGGCCGCAATACGGTCAGCTGTTGCGGCATGAATCAAGGCCAGAATCAGTGTTCCACTCAGCGCAAAAACCGCCAGGTAAAGCACTGGTTTGCTGATTTCCCTAAGCAGAGGATTATCAAACCATTGTTTCATGTGCCAAACCTGTTTTTATGTCCGTAAACCCGTGGCTGCGTGTATGTGTCTAACAGTGGCACTGCCATGTTCATAATTAATACCGCAAAGGCAAACGCATCAGGATAGCCACCCCAGGTACGGATGATATAAGTAAACAGCGCAATGCCAGCAGCATACAGCAGTTTACCCATTGGGGTGGTGCTGGCGCTTACCGGGTCGGTGGCGATAAAAAATGCTGCCAGCATGGTGGCACCACTGAAACAATGAAACAGGGGGGAAGGGTAAAGCGACGAATTCAACAGCCAGAAAAAGCCGGAGATGCCGGATAGCGTGACTAACAGGGCAACAGGGATATGCCAGCTGATAATTCTGCGATACAGCAACCATACACCGCCAGCCAGAAAGGCAAGGTTGGTCATGTCCCAGCCCTGGCCGGAGAGCGTACTAAATAACTCCAGCTGATAAATTCCGTTCAGTGTTTGTCCAAGGTCAAGATTGACTTTTACGGTATCCAGCGGTGTTGCCATAGTAATTGCATCCCAGCGAAGCTGAGGCAAGTTGCCGAATACTGCGATCAGGCTGTCGGTCAAGCCAATATGGGTAAAACTGAAATTCTGTGGGGCAACCCAGCGGGTCATTTCCAGCGGATAAGAAATTAACGCCGCCGCATAGCCAACCATTGCCGGGTTGAATGGGTTTTGTCCAAGGCCGCCATATAAATGTTTAGCTATCACTACGGCAAAGATCATAGCAATCAGAAGGAGCCACCAGGGCGAAAACGCAGGCATTGCCAATGCTAACAACCATGCCGTTACTACTACACTGTAATCACTTAAAAACAAGCTGATTGGTTTTTTGCGTATCATCAGCACCAGCGCTTCCAGTATCAGAGCAAACCCAATACCCAGCAACAGGTTACTCAGTGTACCCCAGCCAAAATACCACAGCATCACCAGCGTACCGGGGAGTAGTGCCAGAATGACCTGTTGCATAATAGCGCTGACGCTATTGTCCTGTTTCAGGTAAGGAGAGGTGGGGGTAGTAAACTTCACTGGCCGGCCTCCTGTTTATCCTGTTTGTTGTGGGGTGCAGGAGCTTTTAATTCTGAGTTGTGGGGTGTTACAGGAGCGTTAGCGCTAATGTCGGATGCGCTCATCGCTGTTATTTCTGCCGGCTTTGCCCCTGATTCCGGTGTTGAATCCCTGCGCCTCCGTCTGCGTCGTTCACTCCCTGAGTCAGGATCCTTACCTTCCTGTTTCTTTGTCTGTGTTAATTGTGCTTTTTTTGCTTTGGCACGTTCCAGGGCTGCCTGAATCGCATCTTTTTTATCACCGGCCACCGCTTTCTTTTTATGTTTTGCCAGGCGTTCAGCGCGCTCCCGTTTTGCTCTTTCCAAACGTTCGTTATGAAACTCGTGGCGCTCACGTGCCAGTTCTGACTTCTGGTTAGCAGTACGTTGGGCGCGTATTTCGGTTTTGGCAAAGCGGTAATAATCTACCAGCGGAATATGACTGGGGCAGACATAGGAACAACAGCCACACTCAATGCAGTCGAACAGTTTGTGAGCTTCTGTTTTGGCAAAGTCACGCGCTTTGGCGTACCAGTAGAGCTGTTGAGGCAGTAGCCCTGCCGGGCAATGCTCTGCACACTGGCCACAGCGAATGCAGGGTAAGGGCGTTGCACTGGTTTTTGGTTCAGCGGTTACTAAAATACAGTTGGTGGCTTTAACTACCGGTATCTGATCATCAGCAAGCGGAATTCCCATCATTGGGCCTCCCATCACCAGTTGAGCCGGTTGCTGTTGGCGATAGCCTCCTGCTGCATGAATGACTTCACTAATGCTGATCCCGAAAGGCACTTCCAGATTACCGGGTTTTTGCACGCCATTGCCGGTGACTGTGATATATCGGGAAATCAATGGCTCACCCAATACCACGGCACGATAGATAGC